>JALYSB010000016.1 GCA_030855025.1 Pseudomonadota bacterium | reverse complement strand
GCGCATAATTTGTATTATGTAAAGTCTTCGTGCGAGCCGTCAATGCTTCGGATCGCGCGTTTCCTCGAGAGCCGCCTTCAACCGCGAGCGGGCTGGAACACTCCGCCCTCCTTATCCTTCTTCACGTTGTCCCAGGCGAACACCCGCCCGTTCATCGCCACGTACGCGTTCGGGGCGAGGGCCTGGGCCGCAGCGAGCGCGAATCCCAGATTGAAGAGCGCATCCGACCCCTGGACCGAGTACGGAATCATCGCCCCCGTGAAGACGATCGTCTTGCCAAGGGCGGCCTTGCCCACGACCTCCGCGGTCTGCGCCATCGTGTCGGTTCCATGGACCACGACGATGCAGGGCTCGGGGGCCACGCGACACGCGGCGAGGACGCCCTGCCGGTGCGCATCGGTCATGTGCAGGCTGTCGATCAGCTGGTTGATCTCGATCGCGACCGGCAACGTCACCCGCGCTTGCTCGAGGATCGCCGGCAAGTGCGTCTCCTTGAACGTGAGCTCGCCCCTGATGGCGTCGTAGTGCTTGTCGAACGTGCCGCCGGTGACGATGATGCGCGCGGCGGGCGCGGCTGCCTGGCTCATGGGCGAATCTTACCGCCTGGGATTGATTACAATGCTCCGGCCTGCCTCGGTCCGGAGGATCCATGCGTTACGTCGATGGTTTCGTCATTCCGCTGAAAAAGAAGAATCTCAAGGCGTACGTTCGAGTTGCCCGGTTGGCCGGGAAAGTCTGGCGCGAGCACGGCGCCCTCGAATACGTCGAATGCATCGGCGATTCGTTCGTGTCGAAGATGAACGGGGAGACCCACAAGTCCATCTTTCCGAGGATGGCCAAGCTCAAGGCCGGCGAGACCGTCGTGTTTTCATGGATCACCTACAAGTCCAAGGGCGCCCGCGACCGCATCATGAAGAAGGTCATGAAGGACCCCCGGCTCGCCGAGATGATGGACCCCAAGAAGATGCCCTTCGACATGAAGCGCATGGCCTGGGGCGGCTTCAAGACGCTGGTCGACCTGTGAGCACCGTCGATCCTTCGCGCGGCTAGTTCTTGAGCCGGTAGCCGGTCTTGAAGATCCACGCCACCGCCGTCAGGCACACGAAGAAGAAGGCGAGGGTCGCCGCGAGGCTCACCGCCACGCTCACGTCCGCGGTGCCGTAGAAGCTCCAGCGAAAGCCGCTGATCAGGTACACCACGGGGTTGAAGAGGCTCACTGTGCGCCACGCGGGCGGCAGCATGTCGATCGAGTAGAACGCTCCGCCGAGAAACGTGAGCGGGGTGATCACCAGCATCGGCACGAAATTCAGCTGCTCGAAGCCCTGCGCCAGGATGCCGATGACAAATCCGAAGAGACAGAAGGTCGCGGCGGTGAGCACGAGGAAGGCGACCATCCACACCGGATGCAGGATGTGGATCGGCACGAAGAGCTGGGAGGTCGCGAGGATGATGAGGCCCAGCAGGATCGACTTGGAGGCCGCGGCGCCCACGTAGGCGAGCACGATCTCGAAGGCCGACACAGGAGCCGAGAGGAGCTCGTAGATGGTGCCGGTGAATTTGGGGAAATAGATCCCGAAGGACGCGTTGGCGATGCTCTCGGTGAAGATCGACAGCATGATGAGCCCCGGCACGATGAACGCGCCGTAGGCGACGCCGTTCACCTCGCTCATGCGTGAGCCGATCGCAGCGCCGAACACCACGAAATAGAGCGAGGTCGTGATCACCGGGGTGAGGAAGCTCTGCAGCGGCGTGCGGAAGGCACGCGCCATCTCGAAGCGGTAGATCGCCCACACGCCGTGGCGGTTGAAGGCGCTCAACGCGGCGCCCCGCTACGCTCGCTCACCAGGTTCACGAAGATGTCCTCGAGCGAGCTCTGGCGCGTATTGAGATCGCGAATGCCGATGCCCTGCTCGCCCAGGCGCTTCAGCAGTGCCGGGATTCCGTTGCGTTCCTCGTGGGCGTCGAACGTGTACTCGAGCTCGGCGCCCTCGCCTTTCAGGACCAGCGGCCACTCGGCGAGCGTTGGCGGCAGTCCGGCCATCGGCTCCTGGAGGTGCACGGTGAGCTGCTTCTTGCCGAGCTTCTTCATGAGCGTCGCCTTCTCCTCGACCACCACCAGCTCGCCCTTGTTGATCACGCCGATGCGGTCGGCCATTTCTTCGGCCTCGTCGATGTAATGGGTGGTGAGGATGATCGTGGCGCCGCCGCCGCGCAGCCGGCGCACCAGCGCCCACATGTCGCGCCGCAGCTCCACGTCGACGCCGGCGGTCGGCTCGTCGAGGAAGAGGATGCGCGGCTCGTGCGCCAGCGCCTTGGCGATCATCACGCGCCGTTTCATGCCGCCGGAGAGCGTCATGATCCGGTCGCGGCGCTTTTCCCACAGCGAAAGCTCGCGCAGCACCTTTTCGATGTGCGCCGGATCAGGCGCGAGGCCGTAGAGCCCGCGGCTGAAAGACGTGGTCGACCACGGAGTCTCGAACATGTCGGTATGCAGCTCTTGCGGAACCAGCCCGATTTTCGCCCGCGCCGAGCGATAGTCGCCCACGATGTCGTGGCCGTCCGCGACGACCGTGCCGGAGGTGGCCGTCACGATGCCGCAGACGATGCTGATGAGCGTGGTCTTGCCCGCGCCGTTGGGCCCAAGGAGGGCAAAGATCTCGCCCTTGCGGATCTCGAGGTCGACGTCCGTCAGCGCCTGGTGACCCGTCGCGTAGGTCTTGGTGAGCTTCGAGATCGCGAGGATCGGAACCATCGGAGCGCCCGACTTAGTTGACGGTCGCTCCGGATTCCCTCACCACGGTGCGCCACTTCTCGAACTCGCTCCTCACGAAGGCGCCGAATTTCTCGGGCGAGCCGCCGGCTGGATCCGCACCCTCCTCGATCATTCGCTGCTCGACGTTCTTGTCGGCGATGAAGTCGTTGGTTGCGCGGTTAAGCTCGGCGATGATCTCGCGCGGCGTGCCCTTCGGCGCGAAAAGTCCGAACCACGACCCGGCCTCGAACGCCGGAAAGCCGCTGTCGGCGACCGTGGGAACGTCGGGCAACGAACGCGACCGCTTGGCGCTGCTGACCGCGATCGCGGTGAGGTTTCCGGCCTTGATGTGCGCGATCACCGAGGGAATCGTCGCGAACATGAACTGGATCCGCCCGGAGAGCAGGTCCTTCAACGCCTCGGCGCCCTTGTACGGGATGTGCGTTGCCTCGAATCCCGCGCGCGAGGCGAGCATGAAGCTCGAAAGGTGGGACGAGGTGCCGATGCCAGTGGAGGCGTAGTTGAGCTTTCCCGCATTCGCCTTCGCGTAGGCGATGAGGCCCTTCACGTCCTTCACGCCCGTGGACGGGTGGACCACGAGGACGTTGGGCACGTCGGAGATCTGCGCGATGGGAACGAGATCCACCTGGGGGTCGTAAGTGAGGCCCTTGTAGAGCGTGGAGTTCACCGCCATCGGGCCCACGGAGTTCACGATGAGCGTATAGCCGTCGGCGGGCGCGCGCACCGCGTATTCGGTGCCGATGTTTCCACCCGCCCCCGGCTTGTTCTCGACCACGAACGGCTGCTTGTAGCGCTCCGACAGGCGCTGCGCGAGGGTTCGCGCCATGATGTCGGTCGTTCCACCCGCGGTGAAGGCCACGACGATCCGCACGGGCTTGTTGGGATAGGGCTGTGCAGCGGCCCAAAGCGGCACGAGGGCGGCAACGGCTGTCGCAATGAGGCGGAACGCAGGCATCTTGAGGGCTTTCGGGGAATCGGGAGACGTTGACCCTCGCCTAGAATACGGCATGCCCATCCACCTGTTGCTATCCCGAACCGCCGCCGAGCGCTTCGGTTCGCGCATCGCCACCGTTCTCGAAGGCAGCGACCCCCGGCTCGTCCACGATGACGACGCGGACGCCATCGGCGCGATCGACGCGGCTTTCCTCACGCGGGATGTCACCGGAAGCTCGAGCAAGTACCAGCTCGCGCCGCCGCTGGCGCGATTCTGCGCCGCGCTCGAGCGCGCACCGAGCCTACGCTGGGTGCATACGCATTCGGCGGGCGCCGACCGGCCATTTCTACTCGATCTCGTGAGGCGTGGCGTCACCGTCACGACGTCATCGGGCGCCAACGCCGGCACCGTCGCCGTGTCCGCGGTCGGCGGCATCATCGCCCTCGCCCGCCGCTTCCCTCATTTCATGGGTGCGCAGCGCCGCCACGCCTGGGAACCCATTTCGGACATCGGGGGCCACGCTCCGCCCGACCTTGCGGGCCAGACGGCGGTCGTGGTGGGGCTTGGACCCATCGGGCGCGAAATCTCGCGGCTGCTGCGCGCCTTCGGGCTGCGGGTCGTCGGCGTGCGGCGTTCTCCCGCTCCCGTGGCCGAGTGCGACGAGACGATCGATTACGGTGGGCTTGCCGGCCACTTGCCGAGCGCCGACTGGCTGGTTCTCGCATGCCCGCTCAGCGACAGCACACGCAACCTGGTTGACGCGCACACGCTGGCGCTGCTGCCGCGGGGGGCGCACGTGATCAATGTCGCGCGCGGAGAAGTGATCGTCGAGGAGGCGCTCATCGCGGCCTTGAAATCCAACGCGCTGGGCGGTGCATTCCTCGACGTCTTCCAGCGAGAGCCGCTCGAACCTGCGTCACCGCTCTGGGATCTGCCGACCCTGATGATTTCGCCGCACACCTCCGGGCGCTCGGCGGGCAACTACGACCGGGTCGGCGAGATCTTCCTCGACAACCTCGCGCGCTGGCTCGAGGGCCGTGGGCTGCGTAACCGCGCAGCGGCCTAACCGGCCTGACAGCCCCTATCTTCGGAAAACCTTTCCGATGGTTCGGTAATAAGTGAACGCTTTGGTGTGGGGCACGTCCTAATTGCCCCAGAGCGTGTTGGCACGTGTCGTGCTACAGCCTACTTATTGGCGATTGCCAAAAATTTAAGGAGAGGTCATGAAAAAGTTCATTCCCGCCCTCGCATTGGTCGCCATCGGATCGGTCGCGATGACCGGTTGCGAGAGGACGGTTCATACCACGACGCCGGCGCCCACCACGGTCGAGAAGTCCACGACGGTGATTGTGCCGAGCACCACGACTCCCCCGCCCGCATCTTCCACGACGGTGGTGACGACCCCGCCGCCCGCCGAGCCTGCGACCAGCTCGACCTCCGTCACGCGAAGCGGGACGATCACGCAGCCGGACGGCACCACCATGTCCAAGGAAAGAACCACCACCACCACCACGACCAAGTAAATCAGGAGATCCCATGAGGCTCGTCACGACCGTCCTCGCCCTCGCCGTAACCGCCGCGCTCACCACCGCGTGCGACCGTCCGAAGACCCAAAGCACCGCCTACAACAACTCCGGCGCTTCGGCGACCCCGAGCACCACGACTACCACAACCCCCTCCACCTCCCTGGCGACCACGAACATGGCGCCCGGACCCGCGGGCGACGCCTCGGGCGCCGTCAGCGAGACGATGACCACCGGCAAGGTCAAGGCCGCCATTGCCGCCGATCCCGGGATGAGGGATTCCGACGTGTCGGTGACGACCAACGCTGGCGTTGTCATGCTGAGTGGCACGGTCAAGTCGCAGGACCAGGTCTCGATCGCCACCAACCTTGCGCAGAAAATGGACGGCGTCAGCAAGGTCGAGTCGAGCATCACGGTCAAGTAACTTCGTGGCTCACTCGAAGCCGGAGCCGTTTCACATCTAGTCTGACCTCAGGAAAGAAAACGGCCGCCCCCAGGGCGGCCGTTTTTGTTTCACGCTTGGCTCAGTGCGAGCCGCGTTGCGTGGGTCGCGGCGAACCCGCCTTGCCGCGAGCAGGGGGCGCTTCGTCTTCCATGCCGAGCTCTTCCATCAGTTCCGACTTGCGCGACTGCATTTGCTGGCCCAGCTCGTCCAACTCTTCACGCTTCTCGCGCACCTCGGCAAAAATCTCGTTCTCCTCTTCCTTCACGTGGTGCTTGATGTACTCGCTCAGCACCTTCACTTGGGCGTCGAACGCCTCGTCGATTTCCTCGGCTGTCTCGATCTGCGCGATCAGGTCCTTCGCGCCCGCGTGCTCGACATACGCCTCCTCGAGCATCTCCATGTCGTCCCCGTCCAGATTTTCCCGCAGCCACGGATAGAAGATCTCTTCCTCCACCTGGGCGTGCACGGTGAGCTCACCACAGATCCGCGTGGCGATGCCGCGCTTCGTCTCTTCGTCACCTTCCTTGTCGGCCTCGTACTGCTCGAACAGCCCTTCGACTTTGCGGTGGTCGGCCTCGAGTAGCTCGATGGCCAAGGGTTGCGATCCGGTTGCGCCTTTGCGTTTTGCCATTTTGTATCTCCTGCAGGTTGTGGGTGTCGATATAGCCACGAAGCCAATCGCAAGAGATGTGCCACGCGGTGACGCGTTTATTCAAGGCCGGTGCAGAATCCAGGGTAGGAAAGCGTTCCCGAACGAGTAAGATTTTCAGGTCAACCTTGCGCACCCGGGGTGTCAACCCGCGTGCGCTTGCGCCTTGTCAGCACGCTGAAATGACCGTTGCCCTCGATGTAGGCGGCTTCGACCTCCGAGGGCGATTCGACGCCGTGCTGGCGCAACTGCGCCAGCACCTCCTCTTCGGTGATTCGATCACGCCGCATGTTGCGCGGTAGCAGCCGGCCTTTGCTGATCAAGAGCTTCGGTTTCGCCTCGGCTAGGCGTAGTTGCGGAAACCGATAATCGAGCCAATCGATCGCGGTCGCCCAGGCGAATATGACCGCGGCCAACAGCAGGCCCTCGGTGATCGATTGATAACCCCCTGCCATGGCCTCCTGCACCGCATCGGCGATGATCACGATCACGAGGATGTCCGCCGGTCCCACTCCGCCCAACTCACGCCGGGGGAGGAACCGCATGGCGAGGAAGAGTGCCAGGTAGACGACCGTCCCGCGGATCGCGATTTCCACCAGCGAGCCGCTGGGCACCCAAAGCGCTTCCCAATCGAGGTCGAACATCGCCTGACTGCAGCAACGCTCGTGCCAAGCCGGGCGGTTGGCATGCCTTGTGCGTTCGATCATTTGTCATCCGGGAAAGGAAAGCCCCATGGAACGCCGCAAATACACGGTCCTTGCGCTAAGCGCCGCCCTCAGCGCCGCGTTGCTCGGGGCGTGCGAACGACCTTCGGGACGCGCAATCGCTTCGCCACCCGAGGGCGCTGCGCGTAGTTCGGGTTCGGTCGCGAAGCTCGACGAGCCCCCCCGCGATTCAGCCGCGGCCGCCCGCGAGCCAACCCCTGCGGCGATCGTCCCCCAGGCTCGGGACGCGATCTCCGACACCGTGATCACCGGCAGGATCAAGGCCGCGATCCTCGGAGATCCCGGCATGGCGGGCGCTGACGTCTCGGTGAACACCGACCACGGAGTCGTGATTCTTGCCGGGTCGGTGAAATCCTACGACCAGGCCGGAATCGCCTCTGCCTACGCGCAGCGCCAGGACAACGTGATGCGGGTGGACAACCAGCTCACGCTCGCCGGCTCATGATCGTTTCGTGCGCCCGGCTTGTGGGCGACTATGTCGTCAGCCATCGCGGCGAGGAAGTTGGCCAGGTCGAGAGCATCATGATCGAGGTGGCCAGCGGGCGCGTTGCCCACGCTCTCGTCGCCTGTGGTGGCGTGTTCGGAATCGGGGTGCGGCGTTACGCGATTCCGTGGAATCTCTTCTCTATTGACTTCGAGCACCGCCGCCTGCTGCTCACGGTAGAGCTCACCAAACTCCACACTTCAGCGTCTCCCTTCGTCAACTCTGACACGGTGTAGGAAACGACCGACAGCCTTTGGCCGAAAGCCCATGCAACATGGGAAAATTCTTCCTGAAGCTCGGAGTAATCTTCCTATGTCACACGTCCTGGTCGTCGACGACGACGCGAATACGCGCGAAGCCCTGGTGGCATTCGCCCAGGCGGAGGGCTTTACGACCGCAGGTGCTGGCAGCATCCAGGAAGCACGAATCCACTTGGTCCGGCAGCGCCCTGACGTGGTCCTCATGGACCTGCGCCTGCCCGATGGCAGCGGGATCGACTTGTTTGAAGACCTCGACGATCCGGCCTCCATCGAGACCATCCTCATTACCGGACATGCGAGCATCGAGACCGCCGTCGAAGCGTTGCGTCTCGGCGCCTCGGACTACCTCACCAAGCCGGTCAACCTGCAGCGGCTCAAATCCGTCCTCGGGCGCGTGCCGAAAAGCGGTGAGCTGCGCGCGGAGATCGGCCAGCTGCGCGACGAGTTGCGCCGGCTGGGGCGTTTCGGGCGCCTCGTCGGACGCTCCGCGCCAATGCAAGAGGTGTACGACAAGATAGCGCGTGTGGCGCCCACGGAGGCGACCGTGCTGCTGCTGGGCGAAAGCGGCACGGGCAAGGAAATCGTGGCGCAAACGATCCACGAACTGTCGCGCCGGCGCAAACAGCCTTTCCTCGCGATCAACTGCGGGGCGATCTCGCCCAACCTGATCGAGAACGAGATGTTCGGGCACGAGCGCGGCAGCTATACCGGCGCCGACCGCCAGCACAAGGGCTATTTCGAGCAGGCGGATGGCGGCACGCTCTTCCTCGACGAAATCACCGAGATGCCGCTCGAGCTCCAGGTTCGCCTGCTGCGCGTGCTCGAAACGGGGCAGCTGATGCGGATCGGAACCGCGCGCGCCATCGATACGGACGTGCGAATCATCGCGGCGAGCAATCGCGATCCCCACGAGGCGGTACGCGCCGGCAAGCTGCGCGAGGATCTCTACCACCGGCTAAACGTGTTCCCGCTCGCCCTCGCGCCGCTGCGCGATCGCAGCGAGGATATCGAGCCGATCGCACACTATTTCCTCGGGGAGATGAACGAGGCATGCGGGACGCGCAAGCAGTTCGCGCCGGGCGCGCTCGCCCGCATGAAGCAGCACCCGTGGCCCGGCAATGTGCGCGAACTCAAAAACTACATCCACCGCGTCTTCATCATGGCGGGCGAGGAAGGCCTGGAAGGGCCGTCCCCCGAAACACAACCCATGCACATTCGATCGAATTCCCAAGCCAATCCCAACACGCCGGCCATCATGGTCCCGCTCGGTACACCGTTGTCGGTCGCCGCGCGCGAGCTGATCCTGTCCACGCTCAATCACTGCGGCGGCGAGCGCAAGCGCACCGCGGAGATGCTGGGCATCTGCACCAAGACGCTCTACAACCGGCTGCGCGAGTACGGCATCCGAGAAGAGCAGCGCGCCGGATTCGGGGACGCCAGCCAGGCGCCATGAACTCGGCCGCGGCTGCGGCCCCCACACCGCAGCGCGGAAACCGGCGGCGCGGCGACACGGCGGATAACTTCCGCCTCCTGGCCGATTTCGCGCCGGTGATGATCTGGGTCGCGGGCCCCGATCGGCGGCGCGTCTATTTCAATCGCCCATGGCTCGAGTTCACCGGCCGGGACCTGGAAACCGAGCTCGAATCCGACTGGATGGACGGGGTTCACCCGAACGACCGGGCCGGAGTGCGTGCCCTCTACGAAAAATCGTTTGCAGCTTCCGCACCGCTGGAGGCTGAGTTTCGCCTGCGCCGCCATGACGGCGAGTACCGGTGGCTGATCGACAAGGGAGTGCCCCTGGTTTCGGAGGGGAAGCTGCGCGGCTTCGTCGGTTCCTGCCTCGACATCACCGACCGCAGGATCGCGGAGCAGGCGGCGCGCAAGCGCGAGGTGGACTTCAAGACACTCGCCGAGAACATTCCCGATGTGATCGCGCGCCTCGACCGGAGCTTGCGCGTGGTCTATGTGAACCGCCCGTTCAGCAGCGCCTTTGGGGGGCAGCCCCCGGCGATCGCAGCCGCGGCCCGCGAGGTGCTCGAGTCCGGCGTGGAGCAGATTTTCCATTTTCAGGCGGAGCCGGCGCAGATCGGGCGCCGGTACGAGGGCCGCGCAATCCCCGAGCGCGACGCGGGGGGCACGATTGATGCAGTGCTCGTGATCACTTACGACGTCACCGAGCGTGTGCGCGAAGAGGAGCGACGCGAGGAGATCCTCGCGCGCGAGCGCAATGCCCGCGCGAACGCGGAATCCGCCACTCTGGCCCGCGACCAGTTTCTCGCGATCGTTTCCCACGAGCTGCGCTCACCCCTGAACGGCATCAAGAGCTGGACCCACGTGCTCCAGAACCACCTGCGCGCCTCCGACCCCACCATCAAGCGCGCACTCGCCGGAATCATGATCGGCGTCGAGCATCAGGTTCGCCTCATCGAGGACCTGCTCGACGTGACGCGGGCGATGAGCGGCAACCTGGGGCTGGTGAAGCGGGCGATGCCGCTGCTGCCGGTCCTCGCCGACGCGGTCGAGGGCCTGCGAGCGACTGCGATGGAGAAGAGCCTGCATCTGGTCACCGATTACACCATCGGCGATGGCGAGATCCATGGCGATCCCGACCGGGTGCGACAGATCTTTGCGAACTTGATCGCGAACGCGGTGAAGTTCACCCCACCGGGCGGGACCATCTGGATCAGCGCGCGGCCGGAGGGCGCGATGGCCCAGGTGGAGGTGCGTGACGACGGCGCCGGCATCCCCCCCGACTTCCTGCCCTACCTGTTCGATCCGTTCCGGCAGGCCGACCAGGGCTCGAGCGGCCGCGGCCAGGACGGGCTCGGCCTGGGGCTTGCCCTGGTTCAGCGGCTCGCCGAGTTGCATGGCGGCTATGCCATGTGCGAGAGCGAAGGGATCAACCGGGGCGCCGCCTTCCGGGTTTTCCTGCCCCTGCAGCGTGATGGGGGACGGGTGGTGGTGGGCCACACCAAGGGCGAGGAAGGCACGGCTCCCCTACCCTCGCTCGCCGGGACTCGTGTCCTGCTGATCGACGACCAACGCGAGGCGCGCGAGTCGCTCGCCGCCTTGCTGGCGCAGACGGGCGCCGCCGTCGCGACCGCGGCTTCGTGCCATGAGGCGCTCGCGCACCTGGCAATGGCCGATACGGGCAGCGAGCCTGAGGTTATCGTGTGCGACATCGCGATGCCGGGGGAAGACGGCTACGCCACCCTGAAGCGCATCCGCGCCTGGGAGGCCTCACATCCGCGGGTATCCCGCGGCCAGCGCCCCGCAATCGCCTTGTCCGCGTTTACCCAGCGCGAGGATCGCATGCGCGCGCTGAGCGAGGGCTTCCAGATGCACCTCACCAAGCCGGTAGCCCCCGCCGAGTTGATCCTCGTCATCTCCAGCGTGGCGCGGGGCATGCGGCTCTAAACTTCCAGCGCTCCACGGGTGTCGAACCTGTCGATTCCAGCAAGGAGAAGGCCATGTCGAAGCGCAACGAGGCCCAGCCGGCGGTACCGGCTCCGGCCGTGGTCGCGGCCGACGCCCTCGAGGGTGGCAGGGTCTTGAATCCTCGCGGCGAGGTGCTTGGAACCCTCGAGGAGATCATGATCGACGTGCGGCGCGGCACCGTCGCCTACGCGGTGATGTCGTGCGGTTCCCCGGCAATGGGGGACAAGCGCGTTGCGGTGGCCTGGAGCGAGCTCACCCGCGATGACGAGCGTCAATGCTTCGTGCTCGACTCGGACGGCGAGCGCCTCGCCAAGGCGCCCGGCCTTACTTATCGGTGAGTTGCGAGCCGGTCGAGGCGGCGGTGGGGTTGAAGGCGCCGTTGCCCTGGAGTTGCAGCACCGCTTCATCCGGCTCCGCGGATGCACTGTCGGTGGAAACCGCATAGTCATGCCGGAAGGGTTCGACCAGACCGTTCAGCGCATCGCCCTCGGCGCGAATGCTGATGCGCGGCATCGTCCACTGGACCGTGCCGAAGATCGTCGCAAAGGCGACCTCGCTCGCATCCCTCCCCGTGCCGATACGAATCAGGCCCATCCGCGGCGATATGCCCGACGGGTCGAACAGGAACCAACGGTCGCCGAGGTACGCCTCCACATAGCAATGGAAGTCGGTGGGCCCCATCGACGGGTCGGCGCCGTAATCGATCCCGGTGGCCAGCCGGGCGGGAATGTTGAGCGCGCGGCACATGCTGATCATCAGGTGGGCGAAATCCCGGCAGACCCCGTTGCCGCACTCGTAGGTGTCCAGGGCCGAGGTGCCGGCGTGGCTGGAGCCGACCTGGAACCTGGTGCGTGACTGGACCCATTGGCGAATCGACTCGACGCGCTCGTAGCCCGGGTTCATCGTCCCGAATTCAGTGCGCGCCACGTCGAGCAGGCGATCCGACTGGCAGTAGCGGCTGGGGTAGATGTACTGCAGCACCGGGGCAGGCAGGTCCGCGATGGGCACTTCGCGCAAATCTGCAGGGAGCGCGAAGTGATGCACCAGGTCCACGATCGCGTCGTAGCGCAGCTTGAACGCACCGGGCTCTACGCGCACGCGCAGGTGCCGGTTGGCGGGAGTACCAGGCGGTGAGTGGACCTCCTCCTCAAAGGAAACGGGCGGCTCGATCGCGACTTGTTCCCAGGTCACGCGCTGGTAAGGCGTCGTGGTGGGTTGGATGGTGAACACATAGTCGCTCGGCGCGATCACGTTGTAGTCAAGGGTGATCGAGAGGTCGAAGCGGATCATTTCTGCCTTCCTGTCGGGAATAATTTACATGGTGATCCCAGCGAACGTTGGAGCCGAATTTGGCTCAGATGTTGCAGCGGCGGTGACGAATCCGCGCAACTCGGAGAAAAAATGGCAGCACCCAGGCAGTCCAAATCGGTCGTTCGCTACGCCGTCGTAGGACAGGGTTACATCGCCCAGGCGGCGGTGTTACCCGCGTTCAAGCATGCTCAGCGCAATTCCCGCCTGGTGGCCCTGGTGTCGGGTGACGCTACCAAGCGGCGATCACTCGGGAAGACCTATGGAGTGCCCGCGTTCGATTACGCCGAATACGATACGTTGCTCGCCAGTGGCGCGGTCGATGCGGTCTACATCGCCTTGCCCAACGATCAGCACCGCGACTACACCGTGCGCGCCGCGCGCCGCGGCGTCCATGTGCTCTGCGAGAAGCCGCTCGCCGTTGACGAGCGTGATTGCCGCGCCATGATCGCGGCGTGCAAGCGCCACCGGGTGAAGCTCATGACGGCATACCGCCTTCATTTCGAGCGCGCCACGCTCTCGGCTCTCGAATCGGTGGGCCGCGGCCTGATCGGCGAGGAGCGGCTATTCATATCGTCGTTCACCATGGATGTCGAAGCGCCCAATATCCGCCTGGGCGATCCCGACCGCGGTGGCGGCACGTTCTACGACATCGGCATCTACTGCATCAATGCGGCGCGCCACCTGTTCCGTGCCGAGCCCACCGAGGTGTTCGCCGCGACGGTGGGGGGCGGTGCCGCCCGCTCGGAAGAGTCCGCCAGCGCGATCCTGCGATTTCCCGGCGGGCGCCTCGCCACCTTTTGCGTGAGCTTTGGGACCGACAGGACTTCCGAATACCGGATCATCGGGACGAAGGGCTCGCTGAGAGTGGAGCATGGCTACGAGCTTGCGAGTGGACTGGAAATCCACCTCACGCGCGGGGGCAAGGAACGGCGCATCGCGTACCGCAAGCGTGACCAGTTCGCCCCTGAGTTGCTGCATTTCTCCGATTGCATAGCGCGGGACCGGGATCCGGCGCCGTCGGGCGACGAAGGGCTCGCCGACGTGCGCGTGATTCGCGCGCTCTATCTGTCGGCCGAGCGCGGACGCCCGGTCCGGCTTGCCCCGAAACGCCTGCGCAAGCAACCGACGATGCGCCAGGAAATCACGCGTCCCCCCGTGCGCCGCATGCCGCGGCTCGTGGGCGCGACACCCCCCGGAGGCTGAGGAGGCCGACATGCCACGCGAACTCTGGAAAGGTGCCATCCAGTTCGGACTGGTCCACATCCCCGTGTCGCTGTTCCCTGCGGAGCAGCGCGACGATCTGAGCTTCACCATGCTCGACCGCCGCGACCTGCAGCCGGTTGGGTACAAGCGCTTCAACAAATCCACCGGGGACGAGGTTCCCTACGAGGAGATCGTCAAGGGCTTCGAGTACGAGGACGGTCATTTCGTCACGCTCGAGAAGGAGGATTTCAAGCGCGCCAACGTCGAGTCGACGCAGACCGTCGAAATCGTGGGCTTCATCGACAGGAAATCGCTGTCCCCCTTCTTCTTCGAAGCCCCCTACTACCTCGCGCCCGGCAAGCATGGGGACAAGGGCTATACGCTGTTGCGCGAGACCCTCGTCCGCACGGGGCGCGTCGGCCTCGCAACGGTCGTGATTCGCACGCGCGAGCACATCGCCGCGCTCTACGCGGTCGACAACGTGCTCGTGCTCAATACGCTGCGTTACGCCAACGAGCTGCGCGATCCCAAGGACCTCGACGTGCCCGGGGATTTGAAGTCCGCGAAGGTGACTCCCAAGGAGCTCGACATGGCCGAGCGGCTGGTCGAGGACATGGCGATCGACTGGGATCCCGCGAAGTACCACGACACCTACCGTGACGACCTGATGAAGCTGATCGAGGAAAAAGCGGCCGGCAAGACACGGCGGGCGCCCAAGGCGAAACGCGCCTGGGCCGGCGCTGAGGTGATTGATTTCGCCGCGCTTCTCGAACGCAGCCTGACCGCCAAGCGCTCCAAGGCGCCCGCCGGCAAGGCGGTCGCCGCCCGCGTGCGGCGCAAGCCCACGGCGCGCGCCGCCCAGCGCCGCGCCGCGTAAGACCCACAACCCACCCAAAGGAGAGATCCATGAAGTTCTTGTTCGCGCTGGCTGCAGGTACGGTTGGCTACTGCTATTTCCGCGGATGCGAAGCCAGGCCGAAGAAAGGCGGAGCGAAGGAAGATCTGCATCGTTGGGAAGCCGAAGGCGGCAATGTGCCCGCGGTCGCCACGCCCTCCCCCGCCGCCACGCCGAAGAGCTCGCATCCGGCGGGCGGCGAAGGCGCGGCACTGATGGGCCCGAGCCGATGAGCTTGCGCTCCGATCCATGCCGCGCAAACCCTGACCGTGGCCCTGAAACGCAAACTGGAGCTCGACACATGATCGAACGCCGCGCGCACATCCCCACGCCCGAACCCCCGCAGCTGCCCCCGTCGCTCCCACCGGACAACCCGACCGACCCGAACCCGCGGCCAGGACCGGGGCCGACGCTACCGGGTGACATTCCTCCGACGCCCGCGGACCAACCGCCGCCCGTAGGAGATCCGATGCGCCCGTCGCAGAACCCGCCGGTGAAGGATCCGCCGCCCGACGAGAAGCCCAACCCGCCGCGCTACTAATCGCCGGGCCCGATCATCTTCTCGGGCCGGACCCACTCGTCGTACTGCGACGCGCTCACGTAGCCGAGGGCGAGCGCCGCCTCGCGCAGTCCCGTGCCCTCGCGATGCGCCTTCTTTGCGATCTCTGCTGCCTTGTCGTAGCCGATGTGCGGTGCGAGCGCCGTCACCAGCATGAGCGAGCCGCTCAGCAACGCGGCGATGCGGGGGTGATTGGGCTCGATGCCGTGCGCGCAGTGTTCGTCGAAGCTGGCCATTGCGTCGGCAAGCAGCCGTACGCTCTGCAGGAAGGCATGGGCGATCAACGGCTTGAACACATTCAGCTCGAGGTGGCCCTGGGCGCCCCCGAAATTTACCGCCACATCGTTCCCCATAACCTGGCATGCGGCCATCGTCAGAGCCTCCGCCTGGGTCGGGTTCACCTTCCCCGGCATGATCGAGCTCCCCGGCTCGTTCTCGGGGATGGTGATCTCGGCAAGCCCGCTCCTCGGCCCGCTCGCCAGGAGGCGCACGTCGTTGCCGATCTTCAGGAGCGCGGCGGCGAGTCCCTTCAGCGCGCCATGGCCATGGACCATCGCGTCATGGGCGGCCAGCGCCTCGAACTTGTTGGGGGCGGTGACGAACGCCTCGCCTGTCAGCCGCGAAATCTCCGCGGCCGTCCGCGCCCCGAATTCCGGGTGCGTATTGAGGCCGGTGCCGACCGCCGTGCCGCCGAGGGCGAGCTCGGAGAGATGTTCCAGCGCGTGCTCGAGGTGGCGCCGGCCGTGCGCGAGCTGCGCCGCGTAGCCCGAGAATTCCTGGCCCAGCGTGAGCGGTGTGGCGTCCTGCAGGTGGGTGCGGCCGATCTTAACCACTTCGGAAAACGCCTGCGCCTTGGCGTCGAGTGTCGAATGCAGCCGGCCGAGCGAGGGCAGCAGGCTCCGGCGAATGGCGACGACCGCGGCCACGTGCATCGCCGTCGGGAATACGTCGTTGGACGATTGCCCGCGGTTCACGTCGTCGTTGGGGTGCACGAGGCGGCCTTCCCCGCGTTTGCCGCCGAGGATCTCGCTCGCGCGATTGGCCAGCACCTCGTTCATGTTCATGTTGGTCTGGGTCCCGGAGCCGGTCTGCCAGACCACGAGCGGAAATTCCTCCGGCCAGCGCCCGGCAAGGATTTCGTCAGCGGCGGTTGAGATGGCCTGCGCCTTGGCCGCTGTTACCTCCTTCAAGGACTCGTTCACCGTGGCGCAGGCGCGCTTGATCCATGCGAGGGCCTCGATGATTTCCAGCGGCATCCGTTCGCTGGAGATGCGGAAATGCTCGAGCGAGCGCTGCGTCTGGGCGCCCCAGAGGCGCTCCTCCGGAACCTCGATCGGTCCGAAGGTATCCTTCTCGATTCGGTTCGCACCCATCCCGCTAGAATACATCCACGATAAGGAAAGACTCGATGAGCAAACTCCAGATCCTCGCCCTCGCCGCCCTCCTCGCCGCCATGACGGCCGCCGAGGCGCAGACGCCGAAGCCCGAGGACCAACTGAAGCTGCGCAAAGCCGCCTATAGCCTCATGGGCTACACCTTTGGCAGCCTCGATGCGATGGCCGGCGGCAAGCGTGCGTTCAACAAGGACGAGGCGGTGCGCAACGCCGAGCTGCTGGCGCAGCTCGCGACCATTCCCAAGGGCTTCTTCGGGGAAGGCAGCGACAAGGGCGAAACCCGCGCGAAACCCGAGGTGTGGACGAACCGTGCCGATTTCGATGCCAAGATGGACAAGATGGTGCAGGAGACGGCCAGGCTCTCGCAGGCCGCACGCAGCGCCGATCTCGCCGCGCTCAAGAAGGCGGTGCAGGACGTCGACTCGTCGTGCAGCGCCTGCCATGACGACTACCGGGTAAAGCGCCGCGGGTGAGCGCGGTATCGCAGGAACCCGCCGCCTGGGACCTCTCCACGCGCGTCTTTCACTGGCTGCTGGCGGTGCTGGTCGTGTTCTCCTTCACCACCGGCAAGATCGGCGGTCCCTGGCTCGAATGGCACATGCGCAGCGGCTACGCGATCCTCGCGCTGCTGCTCTTCCGGCTGGGCTGGGGACTGGTCGGAAGCCGCAACGCCCGATTCGTCGAATTCGTTCGTGGGCCTCGCGCCGCCGCCGTCCACCTGCGTGAGATCCTCGCAGGCCGCATTCCGGTCGCGGCGGGGCACAACCCGCTCGGCGGGTGGATGGTGATCGCGATGCTCGCGCTCCTGCTGCTACAGGCCGCCACGGGGCTCTTCGCCAACGACGAAAGCAGCCACGAGGGTCCGCTCGCGAAGATGGTCTCGAACGCGGTAGTCGACCGAATGAGCGTCATTCACGAGCTCAACCAATGGATCGTGGTTGCCGCGGCGAGCCTGCATGTCGTGGCGGTCCTCTTCTATCAGTGGGTCCTCAAGGTGAACCTCATGCGGCCGATGATTTCCGGCCCTCAGGCCTTGCCGATGCGCGCGGTGATTCTTTTGCTGTTGTCGGTCGCGGCCGTTTATGCGCTGGTCGTCATCTACCCCGGCGCTCGCTGAGTGGGCACGTCGACGGGCTACACTCGCACGTCGATCGGCCTTCACTGGATCCTGGCCGCGCTCATCATATTCAACCTCGGGTTCGGGTTGTATACCGTCGGGCTGCCGCTCTCGCCGCAGAAGCTCAAGTTCTTTTCGTGGCACAAGTGGGTCGGCGTGACGGTTTTTCTGCTTTCCGCGGCGCGGCTGCTGTGGCGCCTTCGGCATCCGGCCCCCGCGCTTCCCCCCGGCATGCCGGAGTGGGAAAGGCGCGCGGCCCACGCGTCGCACAGCCTGCTCTACGTCCTGTTCTTCGCGGCACCGCTCACCGGCTGGTTGTTCAGCTCCGCGGCGGGATTCCAGACCGTGTATCTTGGAGTGCTCCCCATTCCCGACCTGCTGACCAAGAACAAGGAAGCGGCCGACGTGCTGCGCTTCGTGCATCGCTGGATCAACTACACCATGGCCGCGGTGATCGTGGTGCACGCCGCAGCGGCGCTCAAGCACCACTATCGGGACCGCGACGACGTGCTCACCCGAATGCTTCCCTTCCTGAGGCCTCGCGCGCGATGAACTGGATTCTCCCCGCGCTGGCAGCCGCGGCTCTCGCGGCTCTCGCGGCCCTTCCCGCCGCCGCCCAGCAGAAGATCATCCCCGCGAAAAGCTCGATCCGCTTCGTGACCAAGCAGATGAACGTCCCGGTCGAAGGGCAATTCAAGAAGTTCGACGCGACGGTGGCGTTCGATCCGGCGAAGCCCGAGGCGACCACGGCGGAGTTCGAGGTCGACCTCGGCTCCATCGACCTCGGCAACGCCGAGGGCGAGACCGAGGCGAAGCGCAAGGCGTGGCTCAACATCGACGCGTTCCCCAAGGCGCGCTTCGTCGCCGCGTCGATCAAGGCGCTCGGCGCCGGCAGGTTCGAGGCCGCGGGCCCGCTCACGATCAAGGGCGTGAGCCAGAATATCGTTGCGCCGTTCACGCTGGGCGAGGCCGCCGGCGTGCGCACCGTCGAGGGGCAGTTCCCCCTGAAGCGCCTGCAGTTCAGGATCGGCGAGGGCCCCTGGTCCGATACCGATACCGTCGCGGACGAGGTGCTGGTCCGCTTTCGCTTCACCCTTCCCGCCAAGTAAAGGACCTCCTGATGAAACGCATGCTTCTTCCCGCCACAGTCGCCGCGCTCTTCACGGTGCTTCCCGCCTCCGCCGAGCTCGAGAGCTACACGGTGGATCCCCGCCACACCTTTCCCACCTACGAGGTGAGCCACTTCGGCTACTCGATGCAACGCGGGCGCTTCAATAAGACCAGCGGCAAGATCACGCTCGACGAGGCAACGGGCAAGTGCACCGCCGACATCGCGATCGACACGGCGTCGGTCAGCTCGGGCGTCGACAAGCTCGACGAGCACCTGCGCAGCGAGGACTTTCTCAACGCGGCGAAGAACCCACAGATCACGTTCAAGTCGGTCAACTGCGCCTTCGAGGGCGGCAAGGTGAAGAGCGCCACCGGGGATCTCACGATCAACGGCGTGACCCGACCGGCCACGCTCACCGCCAACATGTTCCTGTGCGCGCCAAATCCCATGAACAAGCGCAAGCAGTGCGGCGCAGACCTGGAAGTCAGCCTCAAGCGCAGCGACTTCGGGGTCAAGTACGCGCTTCCAGCGCTCGGCGACGACGTGAAGCTGCGCATCAACGTCGAGGCGATCAGGGACTAGATCGCCCCACCCCGACGTTTCCCCCGTGCTCGCGCCGCATTTCTCGCGTTTCTTCGAGGCGAATCCAGGGCTGCTGCACTTCTCGGCGCATAGCCACCACCCGTGGCCCGATGCGACGGAAGCGGCCCACGCGCGCTACTGGCGCGATTCGGCCACGCTCGCGGACCGAAAGTGGGAGCGCGTGTTCGGCGAGGTCGTGCCCCGGGCCCAGGACCATGTGGCACGGATCCTGGGGTTGTCCGACTCGCACCAGGTCGCGTTCGCGGCGAACACCCACGAGTTCGTGACCCGGCTCTACTCGTGCCTCGAGGCAGATCGGCCGCTGAAGGTGCTCGCCAGTGCGCACGAGTTCCACAGCTTCCGGCGGCAGACGCGGCGGCTGCAGGAAGCCGGGCGGGTTCAGCTGACCGAGATTTCCGGCGAGCCGTGGGATACGTTCACCGGGCGCTTCTGCGAAGCCGCGCGGGCGGGCGACTGGGACATGGTGTGGCTGTCGCACGTGTTCTTCGACTCGGCGTTCGTGGTGCAAAACCTCGAGGCGATCTGCGCGGCGGCGCCGGCGCGCGCGCTGGTGGCGATCGACGGCTACCACGCGTTCTGCGCGCTGCCGGTCGACCTCGCGCGCGTCCACCGCCGCGCGTTCTACCTGGGCGGCGGCTACAAGTACGCGATGGCGGGAGAAGGCGCGGCCTACCTCGCGATCCCTCCCGGTTGCGAGCTGCGTCCCGTGGACACGGGCTGGTTCGCCTCGTTCGATACGCTCAGCGGCAAGCCCGGCGAGAAGGTGCCCTATGGGGACGGCGCCATGCGCTTCTGGGGCGCGACCTTCGATCCCACGGGCGTCTACCGCCTCAACGCCGCGATGGACTGGCTCGCCTCCACCGGCACCACCATCGCCGACGTGCACCACCACGCGACTGCGATGCAGAAGCACTTCCTCGACGACTTCGCGCGCCTCGGTCCCGGTCCGATCGCCGCGCGCCATCTCGTGCCGACCGCGGGAGTGAAGCGCGGCAATTTCCTGACCTTCGACGTGGACGGCGCCGAAGAGCTTCAGAAGCGCCTCATCGCGCAACAGGTCCTCATCGACCGCCGCGACCGGCGGCTGCGTTTAGGCTTCGGCGTCTATCATGACGAGGACATGGTTCACCGGCTCGTCGCCGCCGTGGCCCGCGCGCTGAATTCAAACTGAAACACAGAGACCACAGAGACCACAGAGGAAAATGACAAGATGGATCAACGGCGCATGACTATCACGCCAGGAACCTCGAGAAGGCCTTCTCTGTGGTCTCTGTGGTCTCTGTGTTTCATGCTTTTCGCTTTCGGAAACGCTCAGGCGCAGCCGTATCCTTCAAAGCCGATCCGCTTCGTCGTCCCCTACCCTGCGGGCGGGCCGCTCGACACGGTGGCGCGGCTGCTGGCGCAGAAGGTTTCCGAGAGCGTGGGACAACCCGTCGTGGTGGACAACAAGCCCGGGGCGGGCGGCAACATCGGCGCGGATATCGTCGCCAAGTCGCCCGCGGATGGATACACCATCCTGATGGGCGCGGTCGCGACCCACGCGATCAATCCCACGCTCTATGCAAGCATTCCCTACGACCCGGTGCGCGACTTCGCGCCGATCACCCAGGTGGCCTCGACGCCCAACGTCCTGGTGGTGAACCCCGGGGTCCCCGCCGCCAGCGTGGCCGAGTTCATCGCCTACGCGAAAGCCAATCCGGGAAAGCTCAACTTCGGCTCGGGCAGCACCGGCAGCGCCGGCCACCTTGCGGGCGAGCTCTTCAAGGCGATGGCCGGGGTCGAGATGACGCACGTTCCCTACAAGGGTGCAGCGCCGGCGATGAATGACTTGATCGGCGGGCAGATCCAGCTCATGTTCGACAACCTCGCGTCCTCGTTGGGACAGGTGCGCGCCGGCAAGGTGCGCGCGCTCGCAGTCACGACCGCGAAGCGCACGCCGCTCGCGCCCGAGCTGCCCACCATCGCGGAGGCGGGCTTGCCCAGCTTCGACATCAGTACGTGGTTCGGCGTCTTCGCACCCGCAGGCACGCCCCGCGAAGCGCTCGACCGGCTGCATGCGCAGTTCACGCGTGCGCTCGCCGCCCCCGACGTGCGGGAAAAGATGCAGAACCTCGGGGCCGAGCCGGTCGGCAATCGTCCCGAGGAGTTCGCCGCCTACATCCGCGCCGAAGGCGAGAAGTACGCGCGCGTGATCAAGGCGTCGGGCGCGAAGGCCGACTGACGTGGTCCGGCGCATCGTCTGGATCTTCGCGCTCACCGGCGCGGTCGTCCTCGCCGGCCTCACCGCGATGCTCTTCTCGAGCCAGAACCAGATCCGCATTCCGGCGATCGCGGCGCTAGTCACGTTCGCCGCGATCATCCTTTCGCACCTGGGCGGAATCGAGGCCGGGCTCGCGCTGCGTGAGGAGGTGGGCACCGAGCGCACCCGCGCCGTCGCACTCGGGTGGAGCGTCGTGCCGGCGCTCGCTGCCTGGGGCATCCTGTGGCTGCCGTCGCCGCAATACCAGGTAGGTGCCGCGCTTGCGCTCTTCGTCGGGGTTTGGGCCGCGGACCTGGGGCTCGCCCGCCAGGGCCTCGTCCCGTCGTGGTTCGTGGACATGCGCACCGCAGTCACAGCCGCGGTGTGCGTGATCCTCGGAGTGGCGCTCTATCTGCTCTAGCGCGACCGGCCCTTCTTCTTGCCGCCCTTCGCGACGTGGCGCCCGAGCCAGGCCTCGACCTCGCGGTACCAGAGGCGCGAGTTCTGCGGCTTCAGGATCCAGTGGTTCTCGTCGGGAAAGAACACCAGCCGCGCCGGTACGCCCTTCGCCTTGAGCGTGTTGTAGTACGCGAGCCCCTGGGAATCGGGCACCCGGTAGTCGAGCAGGCCGTGGATCACGAGGGTCGGCGTGCGCATCGCCTTCACCCGCGCGCGCGGGTTCTGCGACTCCACCTTCTTCATGTCGTCCCAGTACCACGCGCCCAGTTCCTTGGGATGCCAATACCAGGCGTCGTCGGAGAACATCGCCACCCAGTCGAAGCAGCCCGCGTGGCAGACGTAGGCCTTGTAGCGCTGCGTGTGCCCGTTCATCCACGCGACCATGTAGCCGCCGTAGCTGCCGCCCGCCGCCGCGAGGCGATCGCGATCGATGTAGCCCTCCTTCAGCATGAAGTCGGTGCCCGCCTCGACGTCGGCGAGCTCGCGCTTGCCGAATTCGCGGTCGATCGACTCGAGGAAGCGCTGCCCGAAGGACGACGACCCGTGGTAGTTCACGCACGCGACCACGTAGCCCATCGCGGCGAACGCCTGGTTGTTCCAGCGGAAGTGGAAGTTGTCGCCCCAGACCGAGTGCGGGCCGCCGTGGATGTTGTGCAGCAAGGGCCATTTTTTCGCGGGATCGAAGTCGGGGGGGTAGATCACCCACATCTGCACCTTCTCGCCGTTGAAGCCGTCGATGTGGAACTCGCGCACCTCGCCCAGCTTGAGGCCGGCCATCACGGAATCGTTCAGCGCGTCGATGCGCCGCTCGTTCTCGCCCGGGGCGCTCCAGTAGACGGCGGGCGGACTGCTCATGGTATTGCGCACGAACGCGACCGCCTCCCCCGAGAGGTCGAAGTCGCCCACCGTGCCGCCGCGGGCAATCACCTCGGGCGCGCCGCTGCTGCCGAGCGTCCAGCGGAAGAGGTGCTGGCGGGCATGGTCTTCGGCGCAGAACACGATCGCGGACGACTCGGCATTCCACGCCAAGGGCGCATGCAGACCCTGGGGCCACTTTGCGGAAACCACCGCGAGCGTGCCTTTCGCGCGATCGAGGAGCGTCAGGTTGCGGGCTGCCACGGGGCTTTTCTGCAGGTCCTGCGTGAGCATCGCGAGCCAGCGCCCGTCGGGCGAGTAGCGCGGGTACTCCTGCGAAAGCCGCGAGCCCCGGGCGAGCGTGCGGAATTTTCCCGAACGAAGGTCGAGGGCGACCATCGCGGTCGCGTGGTCGAAGCGTTTGTCCTCGGCGGGGTCGAAGGCAAACGAGATCTCCCCTCCATCGGGGGAGATGTCGTAGTAGGTCGCGGCGGGATCGGCAGCGACCACCTCGTAGGGCGAGGCGGCGAAGAGGTCGCGCGTCTTGCCGGTCTCCACGTCGACCACCAGGATGTGCACCACGCGCCCGTCGGTCAGCCAGTGATCCCAGTACCGGTAGGCCGAGTGCTCGACCACGTGCGCCTTGACTTTGTCGTCCTTGAGCGCCTTGTAGCGCTTGGCGAGCTTGCCCAGGCCCTTCGCGCCAGGCCATACCCAAGACAGGAACGCGATGCGCTTCGAATCCGGGAACCACTTGATCCCGGATGCGCCGGTGGCGATATCGGTGAGGCGCCGCGCCTCGCCGCCATCGGGCGCGATCAGGTAGACCTGCGCCTCCTCGTCCGCCTTCTCGTCGCTCTTCCCAACGCCCACGGCCGCTCGCTTCGCGATGAAGGCGATCCAGCGGCCATCGGGCGACCAGCGTGGCTCGCCGTCCTTCTCCCCGGCGGTGGTCAGGCGCCGCGGCACGCCGCCGAAGGCCGACAGCAGCCAGAGGCTCGCGCGGCCCTTGTTCTCATCCATGTCGAACGCGGTCACCGAGACGCACGCCTGCGCTCCGTCGGGCGAGAGCGTGGGCTGCGCCGGTCGCTCGAGCTTCCAGAGATCCTCTACGGTAATGCGCTTTTTCTTGTGGGCCATGGCGGAGGGGATGGGCAAAGCCCGCATTCTAGGCGATTGCCCGGGATAGAATTGGGGCATCTGCCGGAGGCTGCCATGAAACCCAACGACATGAAGCCCACGTTCCAATGGGATGACCCGTTCCTCCTCGAGGACCAGCTCACCGAGGACGAGCGCATGGTGCGCGACAGCGCACGTGCCTATTGCCAGGAAAAGCTGCTCCCGCGCGTGACCGAGGCGCATCGCCACGAGAAGTTCGACCGCGCGGTCTTCGACGAGATGGGCACGCTCGGCTTCCTCGGCTCGACCATCGAGGGCTACGGCTGTGCGGGCGTGAATCACGTGAGCTACGGCCTCATTGCGCGCGAGGTCGAGCGCGTCGATTCCGGCTACCGCTCGGGCATGAGCGTGCAGTCCTCGCTGGTGATGCACCCGATCCACGCCTACGGCACCGAGGAGCAGCGCAAGCGCTGGCTGCCGAAGCTCGCCACCGGCGAGCTGCTCGGCTGCTTCGGGCTCACCGAGCCCAATTACGGTTCGGACGCGGGTGGAATGATCACCCGCGCGAAGACGGTCGAGGGCGGCTACCTGCTCAACGGCGCCAAGATGTGGATCAGCAACTCACCCTATGCGGACCTGTTCGTCGTCTGGGCGAAGGACGACGCGAACGAGATCCGCGGCTTCGTGCTCGAGAAGGGGATGAAGGGCCTCTCGGCCCCCAAGATCGAGGGCAAGTTCAGCCTGCGCACGTCGCCCACGGGCGAGATCGTGATGGCCGACGTGCTGGTGCCCGAGGAGAATCTGCTGCCGAACGTGAAGGGGCTCAAGGGCCCGTTCGGCTGCCTCAACAAGGCGCGCTACGGGATCGCGTGGGGAGCGCTCGGCGCGGCGGAATTCTGCTGGCACGCCGCACGCCAGTACACGCTCGACCGCAAGGCCTTCGGCAAGCCGCTCGCGGCCAACCAGCTGATCCAGCTCAAGCTCGCGAACATGATGACCGAGATCACGCTCGGCCTGCAGTCGGTGCTGCGTGTGGGTCGCCTCATGGACGAGGGCCGCGCGACGCCCGAGATGGTCTCGCTCATCAAGCGCAACTCCTGCGGCAAGTCGCTCGACATCGCGCGCCTCGCGCGCGACATGCACGGCGGCAACGGCGTCGCGGACGAGTTCCACGTGATCCGCCACGTGCTCAACCTCGAGGCCGTCAATACCTACGAGGGTACCCACGATATCCACGCACTGATCCTGGGGCGCGCGCAGACGGGGCTGTCGGCTTTCTGACCTGCCGAAGCCGATCAATGCAATCGCTGCGCGATTTCCTGGCTGGCGTGGCGGGGAAGGTCGATGGTGAACACGCAACCCGTGCCGGGCACGTCGCGCACGCGCAGGATGCCGCCGTTGGCCTCGACGCTCTGGCGGGAGATGGAAAGCCCCAGTCCCAGCCCCGAGCGATCGGTGCCCGCCTGCACATACGGCACGAAGACCTTGTCCGCATGGCCTTCGGGAAGGCCGCCGCAGTGGTCCGCGACGTCGATCAGGATGCGGTCGCCGGAGGCGTAGGCGCTCAGCGTGACCTCGGACTTGTGCGCGGTGAACTTGAAGGCGTTCTGCAGCAGGTTTCCCACCGCGGACAGCAGCAGGTCGCGATCGGCACGCACGGCGAGCGCGGGATCCACCAGCGACACCGTCAGCCCCGATTCGCGCACCTGCGCCTCGAGCACGGCGGAGTGCTTGATCTCGCCGATGAAGTCGGCGAGCGAGAAGAGCCGGCGGTGCGCCTGCGTGCCGGCGGTCATGCGGACCTCGGTGAGCGTCTTGTCGACCAGGTTGCGCAGCCCCACTAGGCTGCGGTCGAGCACCGCGCCGGTAGCCCCGCCCAGGCCCACGCCCCCGGCCTTGATGGCGGACAGAGCGAGCGTGGCGTTGTTGATGAGGTTGCGCAGCTCGTGGGCGAAGAACGCCAGCCGGTCGTTGGCGCTCATCTGCCCGTCGGCGAGCTGGGAGTCGCGCTGGTAGTTGAACTCGGTCGCCGCGGTGGCGATCGCGTTGTCCAGGCAACTGTTGAGGGTGCGGAACTCGTCGACCTCGATCATCGCGTTGCGTTCGAATGCCAGCTCGGAGATCGACTGGCAGACGTCGCCATAGTCGTGCACCAGCTGGTCGATGGTGAACCCCTGCCGCAGCAGCTCGCGGCCATGCATCGTCGCCGTCTCTCCCATTTCGGAGGACACCGCACCAGCGCCGCCGGATGCACCCGAGATCGAGCGGCTACGCTCGGGGTCGGCGCTCTGCTCGACCCGCAGGGTCCGGATCAGCTGGTCGAGGAAGAAGGGGATGCCGTGCTCGATCCCGCTGCCCGTCGCGGCGTGACCCCGGGAGCGGACCTTCTGGCTGCAGCGAGCGATCAGCTCGGAGCGGTTTGCTGAGAGGAATTCGTGGAGCATCCGGGCACCGTACGCCGCCCCGCGCGGAATCTCCGTACGTTAGCGCACATAGGGCTCGGGCTCTGCCTCGCCAGCGTGCATCGCATATCCCTCGTCAACCACCTTGCTAGGCGCCCACGCGGCGCGCCCCTCAGGTGCGCTCGGCGACCGGATGCAGCTTCCTGAAGTCCTCGGATCGGTTGTTCACGGAACGCTCCTCAACATGTGAAGGCAGCGCGTGCCGCGGCAGGTCGATGGTGAAAACGCAACCGGAGCCCGGGATGTCACGCACGCTCAACACGCCATGGTTCGCTTCGACGCTGCGGCGCGAGATCGACAACCCCAGGCCCAGGCCCGAGCGGTCGTCGCCCGCTTGCGTGAACGGCAGGAACATCTTCTCGGCGAAGCCCGGCGGCAATCCGCCGCAACGGTCCTCAACCTCGATCAGCACCCGGTCGGCCGACCCGTGGGTGGTCAGCTTCACCGGGGCGTCGCGGCAAGTGAACTTGAACGCGTTTTGCAGCAGGTTGGCGAGCGCCGACGCGAGCAGGTCGGGGTCGGCATCCACGGCGAGGTCGGCGGGGACGTCGGCGACGATCAGCTCGCATTTGCGCGTGCTCGCCTCGAGCGCGGCGGAAGAGCGGATCTCGGCGATGAAGTCCGCGACCGGGAACAGCCGCTTCTCGGCGGGCACGCCGGCGCTCACGCGTACCTCGGTGAGCGAGCGGTCGATCAGGGTGCGCAGCCCCGTGAGGCTGCGATCGAGCACCGCGGCGGTTGCGCCCCCCCATTCCCACGTTGCCCGCCTTGATGGCCGCCAGCGCGAGGGTGGCGTTGCCGAGGAGGTTGCGCAGCTCGTGGGCGAAGAACCCGATGCGCTCGTTCAGCGCGCGGGCGCCGTCGTCTGCAGTCTCCGATTCGCGCTGGGAGCTGAACTGCGCGACGGCGCTGCCGATCGCGTCGTCGAGGCAGCGGTTCAGGGTCTGGAATTCGACGATGGTGATCGGCGCCCCGGCCTCGCGCGCGAGCTCGGTGATCGCCTGGGAGATGTCGCCGTAGTCGTGAACTACCTGCTCGACCGAGAACCCGCGGTGCAGGAGCTCCACGCCGTGCTTGCCCGCGGACTGGCCCATGTCGGACTGGGCCGGCCTGTACGAGAGTTCGGACGGGATTGGAGGCGGTTGCGCCTCCGGAGTCGGTGCCTGCTCGACTCGCAGCGTCATGATGAGCTGGTCGAGGAAAATCGGCATCCCATAGAGGATCTCCTCATAGGACGCCTTCGGCGAGGAGCGCCGCGCGGCCTTCAACCGGCACCGGTCTATCAGGGCCTGGCGATGATCGGTAAGAAATTCGTGCAGCATCGCCCGATCCTGCACTTGGGCAGAAAAGTCCGTCTGTTCGTGACCGCACATAGCTGGCGCCCGGAGGTGCCAAAACGCGTGGACAAACAGGGCCTTGCACGAACGGTCGAATTTAGGCTCAGTGCATCTCTTCGGAGGGCAGAATCCCCGGGCCTATGGCGTAGGCCTCGATCCCCTCGTCGTGCAGCTCGACGGCCTGGCGGACAGTCACCTGGCCGCGAATGTTGCGCGCCGCTTCCTCCTGGTAATGGATGCGCCGTGCGACCTCGGCGAAATCGCGGCCGACATCGTCGGTATTAGCCAGGAGATGCTTGCGCAGCTCCGCCGCGACTTTTTGACGCAACAACGCTTGCGCGGCGCCATCGGGCGCGCCGTCGGTCGAGCCCTTCACGTAGGGGGCCGCGGGCAGCTTGCGCACCTCAGCGCTCGAGCAGGCCGGGCACTCGAGGCGCCCTTCGGCGGACTGACGGTCGCACGCTTCCGAGGAGGCGAACCAGCCCTCGAAGAAATGCCCGCGCCCGCAGGCCAGCTGATAGACGATCATGGTGTCGAGATGGGGGCTTTGGGCGGAGTTTCAACCATCATGCGCTCCGCGCCGGCGGCGAGCTTCTCGACCGCTCCCGAGCACACCACGCGTCCCCGGTTCACGTATTCCTCGTGGTTGCGCTCGACGTCGCCGAGGTCGTAGACGTAGTTCACCATCATGCCGAACGACTGCGCGATGCCCTTCGGCGAGCGGTCGGCCTCCCAGTTCACCCGCTCGAGCCGGGCTCCGTTACCGAGATGAAACCGTGCCACGGGGTCGAGCACCTGGCCCTCGCGCCACTCGCGAGTGAGGTACCACGCCGTGAGCCCTTCGAGGCTCGCGCGATCCGCGGGCGCGCGCGCGCCGAGCCTGCGCTCGACCCAGGCGCGCAGCCCCGGGATCGGCGACAGCGTCGCGAACACCTTGAGGTTGGGCAGCTCCGCCTGCAGGTCCGCCGCCACCTGTTTGATGAGGAAGTTGCCGAGGGAGATGCCGCGCAGGCCCTGCTGGCAGCTGGTGATCGAATAGAACACGGCGCAGCGCGCGCGGCGCGGGTCGGCCACGGCGCTCTCGAGCGCGAGGATCGGGCCCACCTCGCTCGGCAGCTCGTTCACGAACGCGACTTCGACGAAGATCAGCGGATCGTCGGGCAGCGCCGGATGGAAGAAGGCGAAGCAGCGCCGATCGTGCGCCAGCCGCCGCTTCAAATCGGGAAAACCGCGGATCTCGTGCACCGCCTCGTACTCGATGAGCTTCTCGAGGATCGCCGCCGGCGTGCCCCAATCGATGCGCCGCAGCTGCAGGAATCCACGGTTGAACCACGATCCGAGCAGGTGCGTGAGGTCGTGGTCCACCACCGCGAGGTGGGGATGGCTCGGCATCACCTCAAGGAGCGCGCGCCGCAAATCGAGGAGCACCGCCGTGCCCCCCGGCGCCATGTTCATCCGCCGGAAGGCCTCCTGGCGCGGCGGCTCGCTCACCGCCTGCAGTGCGGCCAGGTGGGGTTGGGCGACGGTTCGACGTGATAAGCCTTGGCGGCCGCGAGCACGGCGTCGCGATCGGGAGAGAACTCGCGAGCGAGCGTGAGGAAGAAATGCAAGCGACCGGTCTCGTCCAGCCCGCGGTACAGCGCGACCGCGCGCCGCGCGAGGACCGCTCCGGAGGACTCGCCGCGCTCCGAGACCAGGGTATGCAACAGGCGGGCCAGCCGATCGGCGCGCCGCAGGGAGGGGGAGCGCACGATGCCCGTAGCCGCGAGCGAGCCCGCCAGCCGGTCGAGGAACGTGCGGGGGCCGCTCATGGCTTGTAGCGCTCGCGCAGCACGTTCTTCTGCACCTTGCCCATGGCGTTCCTCGGGAGCTCGTCCACTACGTGAATGCGTTTCGGGAGCTTGAAGTTCGCCAGACGCGTCTTCAGGGCCGCGAGGAGCTCGCCCTCCGAGGGCGCCGCGCCCGTTCGCGCCACCACCACCGCGGTCACGGCTTCCCCGAAATCGGGGTGAGGCACGCCGACGACCGCGGACTCCTGGACGCCCGGGAGCTCGTCCAGCGCGAGCTCGATCTCCTTCGGATAGACGTTGTAGCCGCCGGTGATGATCAGGTCCTTCGACCGCCCGACGATCGTCAGGTAACCGTCAACTGAAAGCGTCCCGACGTCGCCGGTACGGAACCATCCATCCCCGGTGAATTCCTCGCGGTTCTTTTCGGGCATGCGCCAGTACCCGGAAAATACGTTGGCGCCTTTCACCTGCACGTGCCCGATGGTGCCCGCCGGGCACGCGGCGCCGTCATCATCGGCGATCCGCAGCTCGGTTCCCGGAAGGGCAGGCCCGACCGAGCCCGCGCGCCGGTCCCCCTCGAACGGATTCGAAGTGAGCATCCCGGTCTCCGTCATGCCGTAGCGCTCGAGGATCCGCTGGCCGGTTCGGGCTTCGAAATCGGTGTGCGTCTCGGCGAGAAGCGGTGCCGATCCCGAAACGAACAGGCGCATCCGCGCGCAGGCCGCGCGCGTGAGCCCGGGCTCGGCCAGGAGCCGGGTATAGAACGTCGGCACCCCCATGAAGACGCTCGAGCGCGCGAAATCGGCGAGCGCCTGGCGCGCATCGAACCGGGCGTGGAAGCGCATCGCCGAGCCATTCATGAGCACGCAATGGGACGCCACGAAAAGCCCGTGCACGTGGAAGAGCGGCAACATGTGCACCAGGATGTCGCCCTCGCGAAAGCCCCACGCGCGGTGCAGGACTTCCGCGTTGGAGGCGAGGTTGCGGTGCGTGATCATCGCGCCCTTGGAGCGCCCGGTGGTGCCCGACGTATAAAGGATGGCGGCGAGGTCATCGGCCCCGCGCTCCACCGTGGTGAAGCGGGCGGGCGCCGTGCGTGCGGCGTCGGCGAGCGTCCCCGTGCCGTGCTCGTCGAGGCCGAACACCGGGTCGATGCCGAAGCGCGCGGCGAGCGGAGCCATCCACCCCATCGAGCGTGGCTGGGCCACCACCGCCCGGGGCTCGGCGTTCTCGAGGAAGTACTGGACCTCGCCTTCCTGGTAGGCGCTGTTGAGCGGCAGGTACGCGAGGCCTGCGCGCAGGCATCCGAGGTAGAGGATCAGGGCCTCGGGGGACTTCTCGACCTGGACGGCGACGCGATCGCCGGGCGCGAGGCCCAGGCCCGCGAAGAGTGCCGCGTAGCGTGCAGCGCCCTCCTCCACCCGGGCATACGACACGTCCTCCGCGCCTTCGAGCAGCAGCAGCGGCTGCCCGCGGTCGGAGGGAAAGCGCGATTCGAAAAGGGCGTACAGGTTCTGGTTCACGCGGTCCCGGGAAGCAAGCCCAGCTTGAGCTCCTCGTCGGCCACGCCGGCCGCGCGGTAGTCGTCGAAGGTGGGGACGCCCACCGGATCCTGCCCCAGGATCGCAGCCACCGCGGCGCCGGGTAATACCTGGATATCGGCCTCGTGCAGGCTCGCGACCCGGTGCGCGGGCGCGGCGAGTGCCACGTAGATTCCGCCACCAGCCTGGCCCAGGACGGTGAGCCCGACACGCACGCCGCGTCGCGCGAGATGGTCGAGGGCTACGCTCATGTCGACGATGAACTCGCTCAGCACGACCTTCTCGTCTTCCAGTTTCGCCGCATGGGTTGCGCAGTCGAGGAACACTTCGAGGCGCTCCGGTGGGCTTGCCGAGAGCTTCCACGCCTTGTCGGCAAAGCGCCACGCCCGCTCGGCGCCGACGGGCTTGCGGCCCACGAGTCCCAGAAGCGTTTCGGAGCCGCCTTCCCGGCGGCCCACGCCCTCCAGGAGGCCGTGCATCTCGCGCGCCTCGTAGCCGTCGGTGTAGATGCGATCGAGGTCCTGGCGGCGAAGCGGCTCCGCAGCCTCCTCGCCCAAAGGCCGCTCGAAACGCCGCGCGAGTTTCTCGTGGTTCGCGCGCGCATCCGCGGGCGGCGTGGCGAGGGCGGTGCGAAGCCATGGAGTGATGTCCGTGCCCGGCTGCCAGACGGTATTCGCCTCGCTCGAACGCGCTCGCGCCGCCGGAGACATCGCTGTTTCGGCCATCGCGCGGAACATCTCATCGATCGCGCTCATTCCCGCCTGGGCGGCAAGGATCGCGGGCCCCGACATCGCGAGCTGCGTTCCGGGACTGAAGAGGCGATGCGGCGCGAGGTGCGCGAGCATGCTCGACCCGCCATAGCAATGCCTGCCGAGGACCGCCGCCAGGGGCGTGCCGCCGGCGCGGAACTGCAGGGCGGCATGGAACAGCTCACGGAATACGCCCAATGCCTTCAGCCCTTCGGACACCTTCGCGCCAGCGGAGTCGAGATAGAGGACCAGCGGCGCGCGTTCGAGGGTTGCAACCTTGAGCAGCGCAACCAGGCGTTCGGCCTCGACCGTGCCGATCGCGCCGCTCGCGAAACGGCTTTCGACGATCGCCAGGCGTGCCGCGCGGCCGTCGATCACGCCCCGCCCCGCGGTGAGGTTGCCGGCGCGCTCACCCTGGGGCTGGAACGCGAGGGCGGCCCGCAAAGCGTCGAGGAGCGTAGCGGGCGTACTCACAACGCCTCCGCAAGGATTGCAATGGGATGGCGCGCAATTCGCCCTGCGCCGTGCGCGATCTGCTGGCGGCAGCTGGTGCCCGCCGCCGCGATGATCGCATCCCCCGCGGCTCGTACCGCAGGCAGCAGCGCCGCCTCGCCCATCTTCATCGAGACATCATAGTGCTCGTGGCCGAAGGAGCCCGCCATGCCGCAGCAGCTCGACTCGATCGCCTCGACCCGCGCTCCGGGGATGGCGCGAAGCATCGCGAGGGTTGCGTCGAAGGCGCCGAACGCCTTCTGGTGGCAGTGGCCGTGCACGCGAATCGGCTGCATGGGCGACCCGCGCCATGGGGGATCGACGCGTCCCGCGGCGATCTCCGCCGCGAGGTACTGGTCCACGAGCTGCGCGCTGGCGAGGCGATCAACCAGGCGATCGCCGGGGAACATCGCGGGGTACTCGTCGCGGAACGTGAAGATGCACGACGGCTCGAGGCCCACGATCGGCGTGCCGGCCTCGAGATGCGGTGCCAGGGCGGCGAGCGTGCGGCGCGCCTCGAAGCGCGCCTCGTCCATCATCCCGGCGGACAGGTAGGTGCGGCCACAGCAAAGCGGGCGCGCGCCGCGGGCGCCAGTGGCCACCACTCGATGGCCCGTCGCCCCGAGCACCTTCGCCGCCGCCGCGAGGTTGCCAGGCTCGAACCAGTTGTTGAAGGTGTCGGCGAAGAGCACCACTGGGCGTCCGGGCGAATTCGTCTCCTCACGAGTCGAGGTCCACGCGCGCTGCCACGCAGGCAGCGGGCGGCGGCGATCGAGGCCGCTGAGCGCTTCCACGGCCGCGCCCGCGCCCGGGATCTTCTGCACCAGTCCCAGGACTGGCTGCACTGCCGCCATCCAGCGGGAGTAGCGCGGCAGGTGCGCGACCATCCGGTCGCGCAGCGTATACCCGTGGCGGCGCTTGTACGCGGCGAGGAACTCGATCTTCATCCGGGCCATGTCCACGCCGGTCGGGCACTCGCGCTTGCAGCCCTTGCACGACACGCACAGCTCGAGCGCCTCGCGCACCGCCTCGCCCGCGAAGTCCTCGCCTTCGATCTGTCCCGAGAGCGCGAGCCTCAGGGTATTCGCCCGCCCGCGGGTCAGGTCGCGCTCGTTTCCCGTGGCGCGGTAGCTCGGGCACATGGTGCCGGCGTCGAACTTGCGGCAGTGGCCGTTGTTGTTGCACATCTCCACCGCGCCACCCAGCCCGCCCCATTCGCTCCAGTCGAGGGCGCCGGCGGTTGCCTCGGTCGCATACCCGGGCCGGTAGCGAAAGAGCGAGCGGTCGTCCTGGCGCGGCGGATTCACGATCTTGCCGGGGTTCATGAGGCCGCGCGGATCGAACCAGCCCTTGATCTCGGCAAGGCTCGCGGTCAGGCGCGGCCCGAAGAAAGGCGCGATCCATTCGGAGCGCACCAGGCCGTCGCCATGCTCTCCCGAGTACGAGCCTTTGTAGCGGCGCACCAGCTCGGCCGCCTCCTCGGCGATCGCGCGCATGCGAATCGCGCCGTCGCCTTTCATGTTGAGGATCGGGCGCACGTGCAGGCATCCGACCGAGGCGTGCGCGTACCAGGTCCCCTCGGTGCCGTGCTTGCGGAAGACGTCGGTGAGCTGCGCGGTGTACTCGGCGAGGTGCTCGAGCGGCACCGCGCAGTCCTCGATGAAGGAAACGGGCTTTCCGTCGCCCTTCATCGACATCATGATGTTGAGCCCGGCCTTGCGGACGTCCCAGAGCGATTTCTGCCGGGCCGCGTCGGCCACTTCGACGACCGCATCGGCGAACCCGAGGTCGCCCATCAGCTCGGCGAGGCGACGAGCGCCCGCAAGCTGTGGCTCGCGCTCCGCGCCGGCGAACTCCACCAGCAGCACCGCCTCGGGCTCTCCCTTCACGAACGCGTGGATGGTGGCAGCGAAGGCCGGATTGGAGAGGGCAAGGTCGAGCATCGTGCGGTCGACGAGCTCCACGGCGCTGGGCCCCAGCTTCACGATGTGCTGGGCAGCATCCATCGCGTCGTGGAAGCGCGGGAAATGCGCGACACCCAGCACCTTGTGGCGCGGCAGCTCCGCGAGCTCGAGGTGGATCGCCTCGAACCACGCGAGCGTGCCCTCGCTGCCCACCAGGAGCTTCGCGAGGTTGAAGCCCTCCGGCGCCAGGCGATCGACGTTGTACCCCGCCACGCGGCGCGCCACCCGTGGCAAGCGCGCGGCGATCTCGTCGCGCTCGCGCGCGAAGAGCGCGCGCCCCCGGTCCGCGATTTCCCGGATGCGCGCATCGGTGCTTTCGCCAGGGCCGAAGCGTCCGCGAGTGCCGGTGGGCAGCCACGCATCGACGGCAACGACGCGGTCGACCATGTTGCCGTAGGCCAGCGAGCGCGAGCCGCACGAGTTGTTGCCGGTCATGCCGCCGAGGGTTGCCTGCGCGGAGGTCGACACGTCGATCGGGTACCAAAGGCCCAGCGGACGCAGCTCGGCATTCAGGGTGTCGAGCACGACGCCCGGCTCGACGATCGCCCGCCGTCCCTTTGCATCGACTTCGACCACGCCGTTCAGATGTTTACTGTCGTCGATGACCAGCGCTTCGCCGACGGTCTGGCCGCATTGCGACGTGCCCGCTCCCCGGGGCAGCACCGCCACGCCCTCCTCGACGGCAATCTGCATCGCGGCGATCGCGGCATCGATCGAGCGCGGAATCACTACGCCGACCGGCGTGACCTGATAGATCGACGCGTCGGTCGCGTATCGACCGCGGCTTGCGGCATCGAACAGCACCTCGCCGTCGATTTCGCGCTGGAGCCGTCGGGCCAGCGCCGAGCGCTCGGCCCCCCGGGCAAAGCGCACGGGAAGCGGTCGGGAATCGGTCATGGGGGCTTTTACCGGAGGGCATGCCAAACGAGTGCGTGCTGCGGCATTATGGAGGAAGTTCTGAGGAGAACACCATGCCCGCCGGACGCCATTTCCTGCAGATCCCTGGCCCTACAAATGTACCCGACCGCGTGCTACGCGCCATCGATCGTCCCACGATCGACCACCGTGGCCCGGAGTTCCAGGAATTGGGAAAGTCGGTGCTGGAAGGGATGAAGCGCGTATTTCGCACGCGGCATCCGGTGATCATCTATCCCGCATCGGGCACCGGCGCCTGGGAAGCCGCGCTGGTGAATACGCTGTCCGCCGGCGACAAGGTGTTGAT
>JALYSB010000142.1 GCA_030855025.1 Pseudomonadota bacterium | reverse complement strand
CCAGCACCCTCTGCGCGTCCTTCACGTTTTTGGCGGCGACGGCCTCCTGCCCCATCAAATCCAGCACATGCTCCAGCAACTTGCGCTCGTCGGCAGCGTCCTTGTCTGCCCTGATGGCTTTCGCACGGTCCTTGACGCTCTTGGCCGTGAGCCTGCTCTTGTCTGTGCGCGCCTCGGCCAGCAAGCCGTCCTCGCCGCCGTGTTCCTCGTCCAGTTCCTCGAGCTGACCGTTGAGCGCGTCGCACTCGACCTGCAGCGTTCCGATGGCTGCCTGCTCTTTTGAAAGGTATCGGCGGACGATCAACTCCGGTGGGATGAGGTCGGTATTGGGCTTGCCGTCCTGCATCGCAACCCAGCCCTCGCGGACGAGCATGTAGACATCGTCCTGCATGGCTTCCGCCCAATAGTCCATGAGGTGCTGGTAAACGTCGTAAGCGTCAAGCAATGGCGCGGGACGGAAAGTCTCCAGCAGGCTTTCGGAGATCTCTTGAATCATCGCCTTGGGGCGGTCGCCGGGCTTGATGCCGGTCAGCCTCGGCGTATTTGCATGCTTCCACTTCGTGAACTGCGCCGTTATCTGCTGGTTGAAAACTGTGAACTCCGCGTGTCCGAAGATGGCGGCCTTGACTTGGCTGGCCGGAACCTTCGGCTTGCAATAGCCGGGCCGGTCCGCATCGGTGAATAACTCCGCGCGCACCGTGGGCAGGATCCGCCAATAGGGGGCAAGGTTGTCCACGTCGCGCTTCGGGATGCCCCCCTTGAGATGGCCTTCGATATCCTGCAGGTCCTCGACCTCGCTGCTGTCGATGTAGCGCGGCAGGTTGAGGTTGAAGCCGTTGGCTTCGATCTCGGCGAGAGGGACCATGCGCGAATACTTCGCCGTTTCGAGCTGCCGGGTGAAAGTGTCCACGATCCTGTGGATGTCCTGGGCCCGCAGGCGATTCTTGTTGCCGTCCTTGATGAAGCCCTTGCTGGCCTCCACCATGAAAATGCCCTTGCGGGCATGGGCGTTCTCCTTGTCGAGTACGAGGATGCAGGCGGGGATTCCCGTGCCGTAGAAGAGGTTGGCGGGCAGGCCGATGATGCCCTTGATGTAACCGCGGCCAATGATGCGCGTGCGGATGTCGCCCTCGACATTGCCCCGGAACAGCACGCCGTGCGGCAAGATCACCGCGCCCTTGCCCGTGCTCTTGAGGCTGGCGAGGATGTGCAGCAGGAACGCATAGTCGCCGTTCTTCGCGGGCGGGATTCCGTACTCGAAGCGGCCGAAGGGATCGTGGGCCGTGTTGACGCCATTGCTCCAGGACTTGAACGAGAACGGCGGATTTGCGACGACATAGTCGAAGGTCTTGAGCCTGCCGGCCTGCTGGAAGTGCGGATTGGCCAGCGTGTTGTCCTGCTCGATCTCGGCCGTGGGGCAGTCGTGCAGAACCATGTTCATCTTTGCCAGCGCGGCGGTGGCGTTGTCCATCTCCTGCCCGTAGAGGGCGAGGTCGCGCCCGGTCAAGTTCTCGGCCTCGTCATGCACCTTGAGCAGCAGCGAGGCGGAGCCGCACGTGGGATCGTAGATGCTGGGCGTGTCGCGCATTTTGGCCTTGCCCAGGTCTAGCACCTTGGCCATCACGCGAGAAACTTCCGCCGGTGTAGAACTGGCCCTTGCTCTTGCCCGACTCTGTGGCGAAGTGGCGCATGAGGTATTCGTAGGCGTCACCCAGCAGGTCGTCGCCCTCGGCGCTGTTGCGGCCGAAATCCAGCCCCTCGAAGATGGCGACCAGCTTGGTGAGCCGCTCCACCATCGCCTGGCCCTTGCCGAGCTTGTCCTCGTCGTTGAAGTCGGCGACGTTGATGGCGCCCTTCAGGCTGTCGTTGGCGTCCGCCAGCCTGCCGATGATCTTGTTGATGAGGTCGCCGATTTCCTTGTCATTCTTGGCGGCGACCATGTCGACGAAGCTGCCACCGGCCGGCACGGTGAGTAGGTAGTCCTTGCGGGAAGCGGCCTTGTCCGAGATGTACTTGACGAACAGCAGCACGAGGACATAGTCCTTGTACTGGCTCGCATCCATGCCGCCGCGCAGCTCGTCGCAGCTTTTCCACAATGAGCTGTAGAGCTCGGATTTCTTGACGGCCAACCTGGATCCTCCCTTTGTGTCGTGCAATTCTGGCATAGCGGTCGATGGACCCTCTCCCCGGCCCTCTCCCAGGGGAGAGGGGGAGCAGCGGGGTAAAATCGAAGGCATGAAAGTCGGTGACAAGCACTACCGCAGCATCTGGGCAGATGCGGACCGCAATTCGGTCCATATCATCGACCAGTCGCGCCTGCCGCACGTGTTCGAGACGCGGCGCCTGGATTCGGTGGAGGCGGTTGCCGAGGCCATCAAGGCGATGCGCGTTCGCGGTGCGCCGCTGATCGGGGTCACGGCGGCGTTCGGCCTCGCGCTCGCCGTCGTCCGCTCCCCCTTGGACGAATCGATATCGAAGGCCTTTAGCCTCCTGCAAGCCACCCGCCCCACGGCGGTGAATCTCGCCTGGGCGATCGGGCGCATGCGCGCGGCGCTGAAGGACGTGAAACCCGGTGATCGTGCAGAAGTTGCGTGGCGGCAGGCGCAGGCCATCGCCGACGAGGACGTGGCGTTGAACCAGGCCATCGGGCGCCATGGGCTCACTCTCCTCGAGCGTGAGCACGCCCACCTGAAGCGCCCGGTCAACATCCTCACGCACTGCAACGCTGGCTGGATCGCCACGGTCGACTGGGGCACCGTGACGGCGCCGATCTACATGGCGCACGAAATGGGCATCCCGCTGCACGTCTGGGTCGACGAGACGCGCCCCCGCAACCAGGGCCTGCTCACCGCGTGGGAGCTTGCGAGCCACGGCGTGCCCCACACGCTCATCACCGACAACGCGGGCGGGCACCTGATGCAACACAAGCAGGTGGATCTCGTGCTGGTGGGCGCAGACCGCGTCACCCGCCGGGGCGACGTCTGCAACAAGATCGGGACCTACCTCAAGGCGCTCGCCGCCCGCGACAACGGCATCCCGTTCTACGCCTGCGTGCCCTCGCCCACGATCGACTGGACGATCGAGGACGGCATCGAGGAAATTCCGATCGAGGAGAGAAGCGAGGACGAGGTGCGCAGCGTGCGCGGACTCGACGCGAACGGGAAATATTCGTCGGTCACGATCACCCCGCCCTCGACTCCCGTCGCGAACCCCGCGTTCGACGTGACTCCCCACGACCTGGTCACCGGGATCATCACCGAGAAAGGCATCGCGCGTGCCTCCGAGCGGGAGCTGCTGGCGTTCTGGCCGCGCGAAGAGCGCAGCAGCGCGTACCTCACGTGACGAGCGAGCGCGGGCTGCGCCTGCAGGTGGTCCTCGCGGCGCGGCGCCTGTCCGCCATGGGCCTCAATCCGGGGCGCTCCGGAAACTTGAGCGCGCGCGTCGACGGCGGTTTCCTGGTGACGCCCTCGGGCGCGGCCTACGAGACGATGCATCCCGACGACCTCGTCTTCCTGGGCCGGATGGGTGAGCACGGCGGCGGGCAGCGCGCGCCCTCGAGCGAATGGCGGCTGCATCGCGACGTCTACGAGCAACATCCCGAAGCCGCCGCGATCGTCCATACCCACTCGCCTTACGCCACCACCCTCGCTTGCCTGGGCCGCGGGATCCCCTCGTTCCACTACGAGGTCGCGTTTGCGGGGGGGAGCGACATCCGCTGCGCCCCGTATGCCACTTTCGGCACCCAGGAGCTCTCCGACCACACCCGCGCGGCACTCGAAGGACGCCGGGCGTGCCTGCTGGCCAACCACGGGGCCGTGGCTTTCGGCAACACCGTCGAGGAGGCCCTCGGGCTTGCCGAAAAGGTCGAGGCGCTCGCCCGCCTTTATTGGCAGGTCCTCCAGGCGGGCGAACCCGTGCTGCTCGACGGGGTCGAAATGGCGCGAGTGGTCGAAAAGTTCAAGGGCTACGGCAAAACCAGGGACGGACCCTGATTTCCGGTCCAGCCCGGGTTTTTTGAGATAATCGAAGATTCCCAGAACGCCGGTTCCGCATTGAGGAAACCGGCCAGTCCGGAGGAGTTGCATGCACGCTCAAGCCGCCCCTGTTCCCGGGGGCACGCCTACGCGCAACCGCAAGTTGCTGCAGTGGGTCGACGAAGTTGCCAAGCTCACCCAGGCGGACCGCATCCACTGGTGCGACGGCTCGGACGCCGAGTACGACCGCCTGAGCGCCGAGCTGGTCGCCGCGGGCACCTTCCGCAAGCTGAACGAGAAGCTGCGCCCCAATTCGTACCTCGCGTGGTCGGACCCTTCGGACGTGGCCCGGGTCGAGGACCGCACGTTCATCTGCTCGAAAACGCAGCAAGAGGCCGGCCCAACGAACAACTGGGTCGATCCCACGCAGATGCGCGCCACGCTCGACGGCCTCTTCAAGGGTTGCATGCGCGGGCGCACGATGTACGTGGTGCCCTTCAGCATGGGCCCGCTCGGATCCCCGATCGCGCACATCGGGATCGAAATCTCCGATTCGGCCTACGTCGCGGTGAACATGAAGCTCATGACCCGCATGGGCCGCAAGGTGCTCGACGTCCTGGGCGATGGCGACTTCGTGAAATGCCTGCATTCGGTGGGGGCGCCGCTCGCCGCGGGGCAGAAGGACGTCACCTGGCCGTGCAACAAGGACCACAAGTACATCGTCCACTTTCCCGAGGCGAAGGAGATCATCTCCTACGGTTCGGGGTACGGCGGCAACGCGCTCCTCGGCAAGAAATGCCTGGCTTTGCGCATCGCCTCCGTCATGGGCCGCGAGCAAGGCTGGCTCGCCGAGCACATGCTGATCCTGGGCGTCGAGTCACCCGAGGGCAAGAAGCATTACGTGACCGCGGCGTTTCCGAGCGCCTGCGGCAAGACCAACTTCGCCATGTTGATCCCGCCGCCGGCCTTCGATGGCTGGAAGGTGACCACAGTCGGCGACGACATCGCGTGGATCAAGCCGGGCCGCGACGGAAAGCTGCGCGCGATCAATCCCGAGGCGGGGTTCTTCGGCGTGGCGCCCGGCACCGGTTGGGACACAAATCCTAACTGCATGGAGACGATCAAGGACAACACGATCTTCACCAACGTGGCGCTCACGCCCGAAGGTGACGTGTGGTGGGAAGGCATGACCCCACAGCCGCCGGCGAAGCTCACCGATTGGACGGGCAAGGAATGGACGCCGGCCGCGGGGCGCCCCGCAGCGCATCCCAACGCACGCTTCACGGTATCGGCGGCCCAGTGCCCGTCGATCGACCCGGCGTGGGATGACCCCAAGGGTGTGGCCGTGGATGCGTTCATCTTCGGCGGCCGACGCTCGACCACCGTCCCGCTGGTGACTGAAGCGCGCAGCTGGAATGACGGCGTGTACATGGCCGCGACCCTCGGCTCCGAAACCACGGCGGCGATCGTGGGCCAGGTGGGCGTGGTGCGCCGCGATCCGTTCGCGATGCTCGCCTTCTGCGGCTACAACATCCTCGACTACTTTGCCCACTGGCTCGACCTCGGCAAGACGATCAAGTCGGCGCCGCGCATCTATCTCGTGAACTGGTTCCGCAAGGACGCCGGCGGCAAGTTCATCTGGCCGGGCTACGGCGAGAACATGCGCGTGCTCAAGTGGATCATCGAGCGCCTCGAGGGCAAGGCCGTGGCGAAATCCACGCCGCTCGGCCACGTTCCCGAATCGCTCGACATGGAGGGCCTGGCCAACTTCGGCCCCGAGAAGTTCGCGCAGGCGAACGCGGTCTCGAAGGCGGAGTGGCACGAAGAGATGAAGCTGCACGCCGAGATGCTCGAAGAGAAGATGACCGGCCGCGTGCCGCCCGAGCTCCTGCAGCGCTACCAGGCGCTCAAGGGCGAGTTTGCGTAGCGTCATCCCCGTGAAGACGGGGAGGATCCAGCCCCAATGATCGAAGCCGCAGTCCGCGAGCGCTCCGACGCGCTCGTCCGCACGCTTCTGGATTCCGTCCGCATCGCGTCGGTGAGCCTCACCGGAGAGGGCATCGCCGACCAGGTGGGGTTCCTCACGAAGCGCCTCGAAGGCTGGGGCTTCGCGGCCGAGGTCCACAAGACCACGAGCCATCCGATCATCTACGCGGAAACGGGTCCCAAGGACGCCAAGTTCACGTGGCTCCTCTACGGCCACTACGACGTCTATCCCGCCGACGAGAAGCAGGAGGGTTGGCGCACCAAGCCGTTCGAGCCCGTGATCGAAGGCGACCGAATCTGGGGCCGCGGCACCGGCGACAACAAGGGCCAGCACCTCGCGATGTTGAATGCCATCGCGGTTTGGCGCGAGCTGCACGGAGAGTTGCCGATCCGCGTCAAGGTGATCCTCGAGGGCGACGAGGAAACCGGCAGCATCCCATTGCCGAAGTTCATCGAGGAGAATCGCGCACGGCTGAAGGCCGACCTGTGCTGCTACTCCGATGGGCCGATGTTCCCCAACGACCAGCCGGTGCTGCTGATGGGTGTGCGCGGCAACCTCGGCCTCGAATTCGTCGCGAAGGGTGCCAAGCGCAACCTGCACTCGGGCAACCTGGGTGGCGTCTCGCCCAATCCGACGCTCGATCTCATCCACCTCCTTGCGGAGATGGTCGACCGCGACGGCAAGCTGCTGGTGCCGGGCGCAGCCTACGCGGAGGTGACCGTCGCGCCCTCGGACCTCGCTGCGGTGCGCGAGCTGAAGGTGGACCACGCGGAATTCCGGGAAAGCGTCGGCGTGGAGCCCACCACCGGCAGCGACGACGCCCTCTTCCATGAGCGCCTGATGCTGCGGCCCGCCTTCAACGTCTCGGGATTTTCCGCGGGCTACACCGGCGCGGGCCAGAAGACGATCATCTACAAGGAAGCAATCGCCAAGGCCGACATCCGCCTGGTGGGCGGGCAGGACCCCGACAGTGTGTTCGCTGCGATCCAGAGGTTTGCCAGGGATCGTGGCTATCACGGCATCGAGATCAGGAATTTGAAAGGCACGCCCGCCTCGCGCACGCCGCTCGACCATCCGATGGTGTCGAAGGTGAAGGCCGCGGTCGAGAAGGGCTTCGGCAAGAAGGTACTCGTGGTCCCATCCCTCGGGGGCACCACGCCCGACTTCGTCTTCACGCGCCTGCTCGGCCTGCCCTCGATCGTGGTGCCGCTCGCCCCCTACGACGAGAACAACCACGCGCCCAACGAGTCGACCAAGGTTTCGCTCTACCTCGCCGGTGTGCGTTCGGGCCTGCACCTCATCGAGGCGCTCGGGAGCGCCTAGGGCCCCACGGTTGCGCCGCCCCGGGGACGATCAGTCCCGATGAGCGGCACAAAAAATCGCCACAATAGAGTCTGAATCCAGGCTTCGCGTCTGGCCTGATCATTGGGAGCGCTATGGAATACAAGTCCCTGGGCCGCAGCGGCCTCAAAGTCTCTCCCATGTGCCTCGGCACGATGATGTTCGGCGACCGCACGGATGCTGCCGAGGCCGGGCGCATCGTTTCGTCCGCGCGAGACGCGGGCGTGAATTTCATCGACACGGCCGACGTGTATGTGAAAGGCGAGTCGGAGCGAATCACGGGCAAGCTGATCGCCGCCGACCGCGAGCGCTGGGTGCTCGCGACCAAGGTCGCCAATCCGATGCCCTCCAACTCGGGAACCGACGATCCCAACCGCCGCGGCACCGGGCGCAAGTGGGTGATGCGCGCCATCGAGGAGAGCCTCGAGCGCCTCGCCACCGACTATGTCGACATCTATTACATCCATCGCGACCCGGGCGACGTCCCGATGGAGGAGACCGTCGCGGCGATGGGCGACCTCATCGGCGCGGGGAAGGTGCTTCATTGGGGGGTTTCGAACCTGCGCGGCTGGCGCATCGCCGAGGCGGTGCGCGTGTGCGATGAGCTCGGCGTGGCACGGCCGGTGGTCTGCCAGCCCTACTACAACGCGATGAACCGCCAGCCCGAGAACGACATCCTGCCGGCGTGCGCGCACTACGGGATGGGCGTCGTGCCCTACAGCCCGCTCGCACGCGGCGTGCTCGTCGGCAAGTACAAGCCGGGCGAGGCGCCCCCGGCGGAATCCCGCGTGGGGCGCAAGGACAAGCGCATCCTCGAAACCGAGTTCCGCGACGAGTCGCTCGCGATCGCGCAGACCCTCAAGGCGCACGCCGAGAAGAAGGGCATGACCGCCGGCGACTTCGCGGTGAACTGGGTGCTGCGCAACCCCATCGTCACCAGCGTGATCGCCGGGCCGCGCACGCTCGAGCAGTGGACCGGATACCTCGCGGCGATGGGCGGGAAGTTCGACGCCGACGACGAAGCGCTGGTCGATTCGCTGGTGCGCCCGGGCCATCCCTCGACGCCGGGCTACAACGATCCCAGCTATCCGCTCACGGGGAGGCCGGTCGCGCGCTAGCGGAAGTTCTCTCCGATTTCCGGTCAGGAATCGCGCGTCACTTGAGGGGTCCGACGACGGCGCCGCGCAACCCGGCCTTGTCGATCGCGGACTTGTGGGCGAAGCCCGCTTGCGGACGTCCGCTCGATGGAAAGGTCAGGCCTCGGGTTCCTGGCAAACCACTTCGATGTTGTGCCCGTCCGGACCAATGACAAAAGCCGCATAGTAGTTGGCGTGGTAGTGCGGGCGCAGACCAGGCGCACCATTGTCTTTGCCACCCGCCTCCAGAGCCGCGCGATAGAAGGCTTCGACTTGCTGGCGATTCTCGGCCGTGAACGCCAAGTGAAGATGCGCCGGCTTCGCCTCGGAGGAGCATTGTGACTCCTCATGCACCCTCGAGAGTGATCAACATATCCAGATCGCTGGTGCACGCTTTACGCAGGGTGATGAGCGGTTGGTACTCAGGCGAGTGGTACCACCTATTAAGG
>JALYSB010000015.1 GCA_030855025.1 Pseudomonadota bacterium | reverse complement strand
GCGAGCGCTGGAGCGCGGACGTCGGGCGCTGGGAGCGCGCGGCGGCACCGCTGCGCGGGGTGCCGGTGGTGGTCCAGCACAAGGGCTTCACCTACCTCGTCGCGTGGCTCGGCATGAACGAGGTCGCGGCCCTCGAGCCCAAGCCGGGCATGGAGCCCACCACGTCGCACCTGGCGGAAGTGCTCGCAACACTCGAACGCAGGCCCGCGAAGATGGTGCTGCGCGCCGCCTACCAGGGGGACCGCGCGTCGCAGTGGCTCGCGCAGCGCTCGAAGCTCGCGCCGGTGACGCTGCCGTTCACCGTTGGCGGCACCGACGGCGCCAGGGACCTGCGCGGTCTTTTCGACGATACGATCCAGCGGCTGCTCAAGGGAGCTTCGTGACGTTCGCGGCCTTCGACCTGTCGATCCTCGGCCCCGCATTCCTCGCGGGGCTGCTGGTCACCGCGACCCACGTGCCGCTCGGCGCCCAGGTGCTCGCGCGCGGGATCGTTTTCATCGACCTGGCGATTGCGCAGATCGCCGGCTGCGGCGTGCTGCTCGCCGCCCGGTTGGGGTTCGAGGCCGAAGGGATCGCGGTCCAGGTCGCTGCGCTGGCGGCCGCGCTGGGCGGTGCGCTGCTGCTCACCTGGACCGAGCGCGTCTGGCCCGACGTGCAGGAAGCCGTGATCGGCGTGACCTTCGTGCTCGCGGCAACCGGAGGCGTCCTGCTGCTCGCCTCCAATGCCCATGGCAGCGAGCACCTGCGCGACCTGCTCGTCGGCCAGATCCTCTGGGCGCAGCCGGCGCGTCTCGCATGGGCCGCCGGTGTCTACGCCGTGGTGCTCGCCCTGTGGTTCGGTTTCGGCGAGCGTCTCGGGCGAACCGGGTTCTACGTGCTATTCGCCGTCGCCGTGACCGTCTCGGTGCAGCTGGTCGGCCTCTACCTCGTGTTCGCGACGCTCATCGTCCCGCCGCTCGCGACCCGCCGCATGGTGCGCGCGCGGCTTGCCGCAGCGTGGACCGTGGGCGCGGCTGGGTATGCCGCGGGGCTGGCGCTATCGACTGCCTTCGACCTGCCGAGCGGCCCGGTGATCGTGTGGGTGCTCTGCGGGGTCGGCCTCGCGTGGTACCTCGCGCACGGGCGGACGTTGCGCTATCGCCAAGCCAGGGCAACCGGGTAAAGTCTCGTTCCACCCCCGGGAGCGTTTGCAATGGCAGAAGACAACCCCAGCATGATGTCCCACGTCTCGATCGGCACCAACGATTTCGATCGGGCTGTGGCGTTCTACGACAAGGCGCTCGCCGCCCTCGGGTGCCGCCGGATGATGGAGCACCCGGGCGCCGTCTGCTACGGCAAGCAATATCCGGAGTTCTGGGTGCAGACGCCCATCGACGGCAGGCGCGCGAGCGTGGGCAACGGCTCGCACGTCGGGTTCGTCGCGCGCGACAAGGCGCAGGTCGATGCCTTTCACCGCGCGGCGCTCGCCGCCGGCGGCAAGGACGAAGGCGCTCCCGGCCCCCGCGCGGACTACGGCGCGCCCTATTACGGCTGCTTCGTGAGGGACCTCGACGGGCACAAGGTCGAGGCCGCGTTCTGGAACGAGGCGCTGGAGTAAGCGCCATGGCCGTCATCACCGACAAGAAGGCCTTCGAGAAGTCCGTTCCGATCCTCGCCACCGATGCGGCGCGGCTGCCGAAGCTTCTGCAGGCGCTCACGCCCGCCGAGCGGCGCTGGGCCGAGTCCTCCGGCTTCGACGGTGCGCCTAACAGTCATTGCGTGCTACCCGATGCGAAAGGTGGCGTTACGCGCGTGCTCGCGGGCGTGCGTGACGCGGCGGATCCGTGGGCGCTCGCCGCACTTCCGCAGAAGCTTCCACGCGGTCGCTACTCGCTCGGGAAAGGGCCGGTCGCCATCTCCGCCGAGAGCGCGGTCTTCGCGTGGGATCTCGGCAGCTACCAGTTCACCCGCTACAAGAAGGGCAAGCGCAAGCCCGCCGACCTCCAGGTCGATGGCGGCAGCCGCGTGCGCGAATCGCTCGAGCTCGCGCACGCCGTGCGCCTGGTGCGCGACCTGATCAACACCCCGACCGAGGACATGGGCCCCGAGGACCTCGCGGACGTGGCGCGCGAGCAGGCCGAACGCTTCGGCGGCGAGTTCGACGAGTGGGTGGGCGACGAGCTGCTCGCACAGAATTTCCCGGCGATCCACACCGTCGGCCGCGCGGCCACCCGTGCGCCGCGCCTGCTCGAGATCAATTGGGGCAATCCGAAGCATCCGCGGGTGGCGATCGTCGGCAAGGGCGTCTGCTTCGACACCGGCGGCCTCGACATCAAGGGCGCCGAAGGCATGCGGCTCATGAAGAAGGACATGGGGGGTGCGGCGCACGCGATCGCGCTCGCCCGGCTCATCATGCAGCGCAACCTGCCGCTGCGCCTGCAGATGCTGGTGCCCGCCGTCGAGAATGCCATCAGCGGCAACGCGTATCGCCCCGGCGACGTGGTGCGCACGCGCAAGGGCCTCACCATCGAGGTGGGCAACACCGACGCCGAAGGGCGCGTGGTCCTTTGCGACGCGCTTGCCTACGCGGTGGAAGAGAAAGCGAAGACGATCATCGATTTCGCCACTCTCACGGGCGCAGCGCGCGTGGCCCTCGGCCCCGAGCTGCCGGTGCTCTTCGCCAACGACGAGAAGCTTGCGGATCGCCTGCTCTCTGCGGCCGAGAAGGCTGACGATCCGATGTGGCGGCTGCCGTTGTGGCGCAACTACCGCCGGCTCTTCGACAGCGACGTCGCCGATTTCAACAACTCCGGCAAGGGCGGATTCGCCGGCGCGATCGTGGGCGCGCTCTTCCTCGACTACTTCGTCCCCCGCGAGATCGCCTGGGCGCATTTCGACGTGTATTCGTGGAACGATGCGAGCCGCCCCGGCCGCCCGATCGGCGGCGAGGCGCAGGGCCTGCGGGCGGTGCTCGCCGCGCTGAGCTGAAGCCCTAGAAGCGGTAGACGAATCCTACCGAGTAGAAATCGGTATCCGCTTCGCCCGTGGTGCCCGAGCCGCCGATCTCGAAGGCCTTGCCGACGTCGAGCCAGCGCTCCCACTCGACTCGAAAGCCCATGCCGCGGCCGAAGCCCCACTCGGCGCCGACGCCGTAACGTGTCAACGTCTCGCTGGCCGTGACAAGGCGCGAGCGCTCGCCGGGGGCGTTGGTAAATTCGATCGCGCCGTTGAGGAGCGCGCTGGCCTCGAGGCGTGAGCGGACGGCGCCCACGCGACCAAAAATCGACGCGCGCGGGCCGATCGGGGCGCGCAGCACGAGATCGGCACCGAACCCCTCGATTTGTCGCTCCAGGGTGACGGATCCGGCTTGCTGCGGACCGCCGGTGGTGAGGATTCCGGTGACGAGCCGGCTCCTGCCCAGGTCCGCGTAGTTCAGCTCGACTCCGATATGCGGCGTGAATTGGTAGCCCCCGAAGACCTTGAACCCCGAGGCCTTCGAGTCGAACGAGCTGCCGCTCACGGTCGCGTTCACCACGGTGGATTCGCGATTGACGACGAGCTCGCCGTCGGTCTTGGATTGCCCGGCCGAGACTCCGGCGTACCACGGCGATTGGGCGAGGGCGGGTGTGGCGATGACCGCCAGCGAGATCAGCAGGGCGGCTGAGCGATTCATGACGCCTCCGTTGTTTGGAATAACCGCATGATAATCCAAGAGTTAGCCATGGAACTCCTGGCTTAAGCGCGGGTCCCAAGCAGTGAGGATTTCCTCTACTCCCCCGCACCGGACTCCCATGACCAAGACTCTCCGCCATTACGCCGCCGCGATCCTCGCTTCGCTGGGCTTCGCGCTGCCCGCTTCGGCAACGACGTTTTCGATCGATTACACCGACCTCTGGTATAACGCGCCGGCGGAATCTCAGGCCGGCTGGGGTGTGAACCTCATCCAGCAGAACGAGGTCATCTTCGCGACGTTGTTCGTCTATGGCACCGACGGGACGCCGCGCTGGTACGTGGGCTCGAACGTCTCCGCCACCAGCGGGACTACTTTTACCGGCCCGCTTTACTCGCTCACGGGGACCTACTTCGGCGCTCCCTGGGCCGGCGTAACTCCTCCGGTCCAGGTCGGCACCATCTCGTTCACCTTCCCGACCGCTACCACCGGCACGCTGAATTACACCGTGGGAAACGTGTCGGTGAGCAAGAACATCGTTCGGCAATCGTTCAGGAACGACGTGCTTACGGGCAATTATATCGGCGGCACCACCGCCCGCGGGTCGGCCTGTGGCGGCAACGGCGGCATCCTGATCAGTGGTGAACTCACCGTGATCCACAACAACCCGAACATCAACATGACGGTGGACTTCGTCAACAACTTGGGGCAGCAAGGCCAGTGCACATACGCGGGCAGCTACTCCCAGACGGGAAGCATTGGCGCCATCAACAACGGCACCTTCAACTGTGCCATCGGCGGCGTGAACAACGCCTTGGTCGGCACCTACTCCGTAGCCGAGATCACCAACAGCCGCAACGGGTTCAACGGGCGCTACACCGGCCAGGACCAGTTCTGCGCCACCACCGGCTTCTTCGGCGGCACCCGGGACGTCTTCTAAGAGGCCCGTTTCCTCCCTCTTCGCCAGCAAGCCCCAAGGGGCTTGCTGCTATCATGGGCCGAGAAAAATAACTGCTTCGGCTGCACGCGATCGGGAGTTCCAGATGCGAATACTCCATGGGGTGGGAGTCTCCGCGGCGCTTGCGCTCGTTGCGACGCCGGCGATGGCGCAGGACGCCTTCGACGCATGCCAGGTATTCACCCAGGCGGACGCCGAGGCCGCGATGGGCACGACCGCCGCAGGTGAGCCCGTCAATCCGAAGGTGAAACGTCCCAAGGTCGTACCGACCTGTACCTACAACGGCGTCAAGGACGGCAAGCCCGTCGCGGCGAGCGCGCAGTTCCGCTTCTCCCGCAGCGACGGTGACGCCCAGAAGGCCTTCGACGACGCACGCCTGCAGTACCAGACCAAGCCGATGTACATCTCCGGAGCGGACGCCTTCTGGAGCGCCAAGACCGGGCAGATGAACCTGCGCAAGGGCCGCACCTGGGTGAGCCTTTCCGTGGGTCCCCCCAAGCTCGCCGAGCGCGAGATGGACCCGGCGAAGAAACTCGCCGAGCTGCTGGTCAAGAAGCTCTAGAAAGAATGGGGTCTGACCCGATTCTTTCTGACGTAAAATTCCGCCGGTACCTTTACCGGAGCTTGGCCCTCATGACCGCCATCGTCGAAGTCCTCGCCCGCGAGATCCTGGATTCCCGCGGCAACCCCACCGTGGAAGCCGATGTGCTGGTGGAGTCGGGGGCGATGGGACGCGCGGCGGTGCCCTCCGGCGCATCCACGGGTTCCCGCGAAGCGATCGAGCTGCGCGACGGCGATGCCCAGCGATTCTTCGGCAAGGGCGTGCTGAAGGCCGTCGAGCACGTGAATACCGAGATCTGCGAGGCGATCCTCGGGCTCGATGTTTCCGAGCAGGCGCATCTCGATCGCGTGCTGGTCGAGCTCGACGGCACCGACAACAAGTCGCGCCTCGGCGCCAACGCGATCCTTGCGGTGTCGGTCGCCTGCGCGCGGGCGGCCGCGGAGGAGTCGGGCCTGTCGCTGTATCGATACTTCGGCGGCAGCGGGCCGCGCCGCATGCCGGTGCCGATGATGAACGTGATCAACGGCGGCGCGCACGCCAACAACTCCCTCGACATGCAGGAGTTCATGATCCTGCCGGTGGGCCTGCCGTCGTTTCGCGACGCGCTGCGCTGCGGCGCCGAGATCTTCCATACGCTGAAGAAGATGATCGACAAGGCGGGCATGCCGACCACCGTGGGCGACGAGGGCGGCTTCGCGCCGAGCCTGCCGAGCAACGAGGCGGCGATCCAGTGGATCCTGCGCGCCATCGAGGAGGCGGGCTACCTCGCGGGCTCCGACGTGATGATCGGCCTGGACTGCGCCGCGAGCGAGTTCTACAAGGAGGGCAAGTACCGCTTCGAGGCGGAGAAGCTCGCCTACACGTCGCAGCAGTTCACCGACCTGCTGTCCACGTGGGCCGACAAGTACCCGATCATCTCGATCGAGGACGGCATGGCCGAGCAGGACTGGGACGGCTGGGAGGTTCTCACCGAGCGTCTCGGCAAGAACGTGCAGCTCGTGGGCGACGACGTCTTCGTCACCAACACGCGCATCCTCAAGGAAGGCATCCAGCGCGGCGTGGCGAACTCCATCCTCATCAAGATCAACCAGATCGGCACCCTCTCGGAGACTTTCGAGGCGATCGAGATGGCGCGGCGCGCGGGCTACACCTCGGTCATTTCCCACCGTTCGGGCGAGACCGAGGACACGACCATCGCCGACATCGCGGTGGGCTCGAATGCGATGCAGATCAAGACCGGGTCGCTGTCGCGTTCCGATCGCACCGCCAAGTACAACCAGCTGCTGCGCATCGAGGAGGAGCTCGGCGAGGCCTCCTCATATGCAGGCCGTGATGCCTTCTACCAACTTCGCTAGCCGTGATTCCCGCGAAGGCGGGAATCCAGCCAGGACCCGGGCGGCCTTGTCGGGATTCCCGCCTTCGCGGGAATGACAAAGTGAAGCCCCTTTCCTACATTCTCGCCGGACTGCTGCTCGCGCTCCAGTACCCGCTCTGGATCGGCAAGGGAAGCTGGATGAGGGTGTGGGATCTCGACCGCCAGCTGGTGGCGCAGCGCGAAGGCAACGCGCGCCTGAAGGCGCGCAACGACGCGATGGACGCCGAGGTGCGCGACCTGAAGCAGGGGCTCGAAGCCCTCGAGGAGCGTGCGCGCCACGAGCTCGGCATGATCCGGAAGGACGAAGTCTTCTACCAGATCGTGACGGGCAAGTAGTCCCTAGTCGACCTTCGCGCCGGAGTCCTTCACCACTTTCTGCCATTTCGCGGTCTCGGCGCGCACGAACTCGGCGAGCTCCGCGGGCGTGCCGCCGCCCGCCTCCGCGCCCTGCTCGGTGAAGAATTTGCGCGTCTCGGGGGATTCGAGGATCGCGCGAATCTCGCGGTTGAGCCGATCGACGACTTCCCGGGGAGTGCCAGCCGGCGCGAAGATCGCATTCCACGACGTGGAGTCGTAGCCCGCGAGCCCGGCTTCCGCGATGGTGGGAAGGTCCGGAAGGTTGGGCGGGCGCTGCGTGCCGGTCGTCGCGAGCGCCTTGAGCTTGCCGGCCTTGATGTGCTGCATCGACGCCGACAGGTTGTCGAAGGCCATGTTCACCTGGCCGGAGATGAGGTCGATCAGCATCGGGCCGCTGCCCTTGTAGGGAATGTGCGTCATCTGCACGCCCGCCATCGTCTTGAAAAGCTCGCCCGAGAGGTGGATGGAAGTGCCGCTACCGCTCGAGGCGAACGTGAGCTCGTTGGGCTTCGATTTGGCGAGTCGGATCACGTCGGCGACCGAGTTCACCGGCAGGCTCGGGTTCACGACCAGCACGTTGGGGGTCTTCGACAGCAGGATCACGGGAGCAAAGTCCTTCACGTGGTCGTACGGCATCTTCGAGTACAGGCTCGGATTGATTCCGTGGGTGCCCACCGTTCCGACGATGAGCGTGTAGCCATCGGGCGCCGACTTGGCGACGACGTCGGTGCCGATGTTGCCGCCCGCGCCGGGCCGGTTCTCGATGATCACCGGTTGGCCGATCCGCTCCCCGAGCTTGCCCGCCACCGCGCGCGCTGAAAGATCGGTCGACCCCGCGGGCGGGAACGGCACGATGAACTTGATCGGCTTGGTGGGATAGGGCTGCGCGGTGGCGAGCGTGGCGGCGGCAGCGGCGATCAGAGCCGCGGTCATTCGGGCGATGTGTCCCATGGGTCTCTCCTCGGGGCGTTGATATTGTGGATTCAGTCTACCGGAAGGCCTCTCAGCTGCCGCGCCGCGCGAGCCAGATGCCGGCGAGCACGATCGCACCGCCCAGGACCTGCGCGGCGCTCACGGTCTCACCGAAGATCGCCCACGCGGCGAGCGTGGCCACCACCGGCTGGATCAGCAGGCTCACCGACGACAGCGACGCGGGCAGGTGCGCGAAGGCGTAGGCGATGAGTCCCTGGCCGAGGATCTGCGTGACCAGCGCGAGGCCGAGCAGCACCAGCCAGCCGCTGGCGCCCGCGGGCAGCATCGGCTGCGGGGAGAGCAGGGCCACCGGCAGGAGCGCGAGCGCGGTGATCGTGGTGCTCCACGCCATCAAACGCCCGGTCGATGCGTTCGCATCGCGCGCGAACTTGATCGCGAGCATGTAGCCCGCGTAGAACACCGCAGTGAGGGCGGCGGTCGCGTCACCCAGGAGCTGCGTGCCGCCGGCCTGGAAGTTGGGGCCCACCAGCACGAACATGCCCGCGATCGCGACCGCCATCGCGACGAGGAAGGTGCCGGTGACCTTCTGCTTCCAGATGAGCCAGCCCGCGAGCGTTACGAAGATCGGCGCGAGGTTTGCGAGAAGGGTGGAATTGGCGACCGAGGTCCAGATGATCGACCAATGCCAGAACCCCAGGTCGAGGGCGAAGAAGAGGCCGGCGATCGTCATTGCCGCGTAGGCGGGAAGCCAGCCACGGCTACCGTTCGGCTTTGTCTGGGTTCCCGCCTTCGCGGGAATGACGCTCGCAATCGCGAGCCACCCCCACAGCAGCGGTGCGGCGAGCGCGGTGCGCCAGAAAGCGCTCGCCACGGGTCCGGTATCGGCGAGCCGCACAAGGATCGGCGCGAAGGCGATGGCGCAGCCGCCGGCGAGGAGGCAGAGGAAGGCGGCGCGGTGCATGGAGGCGGCTATCATAGCGGACCCATGCCCAACGAATTCCTCTCCGCGATCATCCTCCTCACGCTGGTGATCGATCCCTTCGGCAACGTGCCGCTGGTGAATGCGATGCTGGCCGAGGTCGCACCCCGGCGGCGGCGCGTCATCATCCTGCGTGAATGCGCCATCGCCTTCGTGATCCTGATGGCCTTCATGTTTGCGGGCCGCAAGGTGCTGGCCGTCATGCACCTTTCCGAGACGGCGCTGTCCATAGCGGGTGGTGTCATCCTTTTCATGATCGCGATCCGCATGGTGTTCGCGCACCCCGAGGGCGCTTTCGGCCCGCAGAAGGCGGGCGAGCCCCTGATCGTGCCGCTCGCAGTCCCCCTCATCGCCGGCCCGTCGGCGCTCGCCACCGTGATGCTGCTCGCCACGCGCGAGCCGGGGAAGCTCGGCATGTGGGCCGTGGCGATCACGTGCACCATGGTGCTCGCCGCGCTGATCCTGCTCGTGGGCGACAAGCTGCAGCGCTGGCTCGGGGATCGCGCCATGCAGGCGCTCGAGCGGCTGATGGGGCTGGTGCTTACGGCAATCGCGGTCGAGATGTTGCTGGTCGGGATTCGGGAGTTCGTGGAGGGGCTGAAATGAGCAAGGCCTTCACGCGCGAGAACGACGACGCCCCCGAAGAGGAATTCGACGACGAAGAGCAGAACCCGATCCCTCCCGGTTCGAAGAACTACATGACGCCCGGCGGGTGGCGGCGCATGCGCGACGAGGTTTCGTGGCTGGTGAAAACCGAGCGCCCGCAAGTGACTTCAGTTGTGTCGTGGGCCGCGAAGCTTGGCGATCGCTCGGAGAATGCCGACTACCAATACGGCAAGAAGCGGCTACGCGAGATCGACCGGCGCATCCGCTATCTCACCAAGCGCCTCGAAGCGGCCGAAGTCGTGGATCCCGCCACGCGCGAGGAGACCGACCAGGTGTTCTTCGGCGCCACCGTCACCTACGCGCATTCGGACGGCCGCGAGCAGACGGTGCGTATCGTGGGCATCGACGAGATGGACGCGGGGAAGCACTACGTGAGCTGGATTTCCCCGATCGCGCGCTCGCTCATCAAGGCGCGCGAGGGCGACGCGGTCACCCTGCACACGCCGGGAGGCCACGAGGAGCTCGAGATCCTCGAAGTGCGCTACGAGGCCATCCCGATGGCGGCCTTCGAGAAGCCGCAGAACGGCTGGACGCCTAACTCGAAATAGGTGTCAGAGACCATTTTCCGTTCCTGGAAAATGGTCTCTGACACCAGTTTTTGTACAATGGAGCCGTGAATCTTTCCCTCGCATTCGTAGCACGCGCGCTGCTGTGCGCGGCCTGTGCCGGCGCCGCGCTCGCGGCCCACGCCCAGGCGCAGGCCTCGCCCCGCCACTTCCTGTGGGAAGTGATCTCCATGTCCAACCGCGCCTACCTCTTCGGCACCGTGCACGCCGGCAAGAAGGACTGGTATCCGCTCCCGCAGGCGGTGGAGGACGCTTTCGCCGATTCCAGGGTGCTGGTGGTGGAAGCTGATGTCACCAACGTGGCGGCGATGGAGAAGACCACGCCGGCGATGACCTATGCGCCGCCCGACTCGCTCGGCAAGCACGTCCCGCCCGAGGACTACGAGCGCTTCCGCAAGCAGCTCGCGCGCCACCGGATCGCGGAGGACCAGATCGCGCAGCTGAAGCCGTTCATGGCAGTTTCGGTGCTGGTCTTCAGCGAATGGGCGCGCCTGGGATACGTGGCGCAGTTCGGGGTCGACTCGTACCTGATCCGCAAGGCGCGCGCGGACTTGAAGAGCGTGGTCGAGATCGAGGGCGTCGACACGCAGGTGCGCCTCATGGACTCCCTCACCGAGGCCGACCACCGCCAGATCTTCGCCGGGACGCTAAAGGCGCTCGAGGCCGGCATCACCAGCGAGCAGATCACCGGGATGGTGAACGCGTGGCAGTCGGGCGATCCCGGCCTGATGCTCGAGATCGCGCAGCGCTACAACGAGAACGTGCCCGGCGCGAAGGAGTTCGAGGAGAAGTTCGTCTGGTCGCGCCACGAGGCGATGGCGCAGAAGATCGAGGGCTATATGAACGACACCAGGGACCGTCACTTCATCGCTGTGGGAAGCCTGCACCTGGCGGGCCCGCGCGGTTTGGTCGAGGTGCTGCGCAAGCGCGGCTACATCGTGAGGCAGCGATGAGCCCCGCAACGCCACGCGCCGGCGGGCGGCTGCTGGTCGAGCAGCTTCTCGTGCACGGGGCCGACTATGCATTCACCGTGCCCGGCGAGAGCTTCCTGCCGGTGTTGGACGCCTTCTACGACGTGCAGGACAAGCTGAAGCTGATCGTCTGCCGCCACGAGGCGGGCGCGGCAAACATGGCGGAAGCGTACGGCAAGCTCACCAATCGGCCGGGGCTGTGCTTCGTCACGCGCGGGCCGGGGGCTGCGCATGCGGCCGTGGGCGTGCATACCGCGTTTCAGGATTCGACGCCGATGATCCTCTTCATCGGCGACGTGGGCAGTGACTTCCGCGATCGCGAGGCATTCCAGGAGGTGGATTTCTCCGCGATGTTCGGCCCGCTCGCCAAGTGGGTCGAGCGCATCGACGACGTGGCGCGAATTCCGGAGTACGTCGCGCGCGCGTTCCAGATCGCGACCTCGGGTCGACGCGGCCCGGTGGTGCTGGTGCTGCCCGAAGACATGCTGGCCAGGGAAGCGACGGTGCACGACGCGAAGCATTTCACGCCGGCCGAGCCGCACCCGGGCGCCGACGACATGCAGAAGGTGCACAAGCTGCTCGCCGGCGCCAAGAATCCGCTCGTGATCCTCGGCGGCAGCGGCTGGACGCGCGAGGCGTGCAACGATTTTCAGCGCTTCGCCGAGGCGAACCAGCTCCCGGTCGCCTGCGCGTTCCGCTTCCAGGATTTGTTCGACAACAACCACCCGAACTACGTGGGCGACGTCGGCATCGGCATCAATCCGGTGCTGGCCGAGCGCGTCCGTATGGCCGACGTGCTGCTGGTCGTGGGCGCGCGCCTGGGCGAGATGACCACCAGCGGTTACACGTTGCTCGAGTCGCCCGTGCCGCGCCAGAAGTTGATTCACGTGCATCCCGGTGCCGAAGAGCTGGGCCGCGTGTTCCAGCCTGAGCTGGGAATCGTGTCGGCGCCCGCGCCCTTCGCGCTCGCGGCCGCAGCACTCCCCGCCCTCGAGAATCCGGCCTGGAAAGGCAGCGCGCACGAAGCGCGCGCCGACTTCACCGCTTGGTCGGGGCGGCGCGAGATTCCCGGGCGCGTGCAGATGTGGGACATCGTCGATTACCTCAACCAGCACGCGCCCGATGCGATCTACTGCAACGGCGCGGGCAACTTCGCCACCTGGCTGCACCGCTTCCATCGCTACACGGGCTTTCGCACGCAGCTGGCGCCGACCTCCGGCGCCATGGGCTACGGCGTCCCCGCGGCGATCGCCGCCAAGCTGGTGCGCCCGGAGCGCACCGTGATCTGCCTCGCGGGCGACGGCGACTTCCTCATGTCCGGCGCCGAGCTCGCGACCGCGGTCCAGTACGACGCCCCGGTGGTGATCGTGATCGTCAACAACGGCATGTACGGCACCATCCGCATGCATCAGGAGAAGCACTATCCGGGGCGCGTCATGGGCACCGACTTGAAGAACCCCCATTTTGCGGCGTTCGCGCGCGCCTTTGGCGCAATGGGGGAAATCGTCGAGGACACCGCGCAGTTCGCTGCGGCCTACGAGCGCGTCGTGGCCTCCGGCAAGCCGGGGGTGATCGAGGTGCGCATCGATCCGCAGGCGATTTCGCCCGGCACCACGCTCGACAAGCTCCGCGCCGGCTCCCTCTCCCCCGGGAGAGGGTCGTAATGGAACTGTCACACTGTGCCCCTATCCTGTGCGAAGCATCGCCATGACCGAACATATCTCAAAGCAGTACGACCAGGACCTGGAAGCCATCCGTTCGCGGATGATGCAGATGGGCGGCATGGTCGAGTCGCAGATCCGCTCGGCGATCGCCGTATACCTCGACGGCAACGTCGAGCGCGCCACCCAGGTCATCGCCGAGGATGCGCGCGTGAACGAGCTCGAGCTCGCACTCGACAACGATCTCGGCCAGATGATGCGCAGCTCTTCGGCAGCGAGAAGGAACTGTCGAGGGCCTTCAGCAACCTGGTGAGCAACGCGACCCGCTAAATCGCACCATGCCCACCGACAGCCCGTTCAAGGGCACGACCGGCCTGACTCGCATCCGCCGTGCGTTCCTCAATACGCTCGCGGGGCTCGCCGACGCGTGGCGTCACGAAAGCTCGTTTCGTCAGGAGGTCGCGCTCGCGGCGATCCTCATCCCGATCGCCTGCTGGGCCCCCGTGACAGTCGGCGAGCGCGCGTTGCTGGTCGCAGTCGTGCTGCTGGTGATCGTTGTCGAGCTGCTCAACTCGAGCGTGGAGACGGCGATCGACCGCATCTCGTTCGAGAAGCACCCGCTCTCCAAGCGGGCCAAGGACATCGGCAGCGCGGCCGTCTTCGTGGCCCTGGTCCTGTGCGTGGCGGTGTGGGCGATCATCCTCACGCCCGCGATTCTCGCGCGTACCTGATCGGCTACCAGGTCGCGGGATCGACCCGATAGAGCCGCGCGAGCTCGCCGTAGAGCGCCGGATGTTCCGCCGAGAAGCGTTGCGGCTGCTCGAAGAACACTTCCGAGATCACCGCGAAGAATTCGGCGGGATTGGTGGCGCCGTAATAGCTGAAGAGCGACGGCTGCTGCAGGAAAGCATCGGCCTGCAGCCGGGAAAACGCGCGCCCGAGGACCTCCGGCCATTCGCGCGCCTGATCTCCCCGCACCGGAGCGCCATTGGCAAATCCCTTCTGCTGGTCGAGTTGGTGCGCAAACTCATGGATCACGACGTTGCGGCCGTCGTCGACGATCGCGGCGCCCTCGAGGACGTCTTCCCAGGAAAGGATCACCTGGCCGAGCGTCCACGATTCGCCCGACAACGCCTGCCGTGTTTCCTGCAGCACGCCCGAGGGCTCGGCGCGCAGGCGCTCGACGAGGAAGGCGCCCGGATAGACGAGGACCTGCTGCAGGCGCGGGAAGTAGTGTGCCTTGCGGTTGAGGATGAGCAGGCACGCCTGCGCGGCGATCGTCACGCGGACTTCGTCGGTGATCCCCTGGCCCTGGCAGCCGATGAAGTCCTTCTCGGCCACGAACACCTGGATGTGGCCGCGCAACTGCTGCTGCAGGTCCGGGGGGAGCAACCGGTACTGGGGCACGTGTTGCCGAAGGATATGCCTCCAGGTGGCGGGAAAGGGCTGCGTACGCAGGCGCTTGCGCCGCCGCTCCACGAGGTACGGGTGGGCAACCTGCCAGGCGATGAAGAGGAATGCGGTTGCAAAAACCAGGATGAAGGGGAGGGGCATGGGCACGGCTGGGGGTCCAGGAACGAATCAGGTGGGTGCGCGCCCCGCACCTTTCAAGGCCGCCCGCCAGTCATGGAACTGCCATGGACCGGTGTCAGAATGACGGGCTCGAGGAGGTGTCCCGGATGAAGCCCGCCTACAACGTTCTCTTTCTCTGTACCGGCAACTCGGCGCGCTCCATCATCGCCGAGTCGCTCCTCAACGCCCTCGGTGGCGGGCGTTTTCGCGGCTTCAGCGCGGGGAGCCATCCCAAGGGCGAGGTCCATTCCCTCGCAATCGAAGTCCTGGCGCGGGGTGGTTACCCGACACTGGAGGCGCGCAGCAAGAGCTGGGACGAGTTCGCGCGGCCGGGCGCGCCCGCGATCGATTTCGTGATCACGGTGTGCGACAACGCCGCCGCCGAGGCGTGCCCCATTTTCCCAGGCCATCCGGTAAGCGCGCACTGGGGCATGCCCGATCCCGCGGCTGCCCAGGGGACCGCGGATGCCCAGCGCGACGCCTTTCGCGACACGCTGCGCGAGATGCGCCGGCGCGTGCAGCAGTTCACCAGCCTGCCGTTCGGAAGCACCGACCAGCAGGCGCTGCGCGGCATGATGCAGGCGATCGCCTCCTAGTATTCGAGGTTCCGCGCGGCCAGCGCGGGGCGGGCGCAAAATGGCGGCTGACAACCGGATCCCTGCATGCCCACGAGCTCCACCCTCCCGCCGGGGCAGTTCGAAATCGGTGATTTTCCGCGCTTCGGTCTGATCCCATTCGCGGTTCGTTTTCCGGCCGACGTCGGACCCGCCACCATCCGGATCGCCGGCGACGTCCGGACGCCCGTCGAAGTCGGCATCGAGCTGCAACGCCTCACCCGCGTGGAGCAGTGCTGTGATTTTCATTGTGTAACCACGTGGACACGCAGGGCGCTCACGTGGGGCGGGGTTCGTTTCGCGGATTTCTACCGGCAGGTCGTGGTGCCGCTTGCAGGTGCGCCCGCGGACGCGACGTTTGTCGTCCTGCGCGGCCAGGACGGCGCCCACACGAGCCTGCCGCTCGAAGACCTGCTGGCCCCCGACGTGCTCCTTGCGGATCGACTGGACGGCCAACCCCTGCCGCTTGCCCATGGCGCGCCGCTGCGATTGGTGGCGCCCGCCCACTACGGATACAAGAGCGTCAAGCACGTGAACCGCATCGAGTTCTGGCGCAGCAGCGCCCACTATCGGCCCCTCGGCTTTCGTTTCATGGTCCATCCGCGAGCCCGGGTCGCGAACGAAGAGCGCGGTCAGTGGGTCGCGGGCTGGATACTGCGCTACCTATACCGGCCGCTGATCCGGCCGACGGCAGCGCGGTTCGAACGGGCCCTGCAAGAACATCTCGTGTCCGCTCCGATGCGCGCACCCGCGGGGTCCACGCCCCTACACGCGGCAGCGCTGCGCGGGGACCGCAATGCCGTTCGCCAGTTGCTGGATGCGGGCGCCGATCCCAACGCGGTGGACGAGCGTGGTTGCGCCCCGTTGCACGAGGCACTCAAGCACCCGCATCTACAAGTCGCCCGGATGCTGGTCGCGGCGGGAGGCCAGCTCGATACGAAGAACCGTGACGGCGTCTCGCCCCGGGAGATGGCGCGAGGGCTTTCACTCTGGGAGGGTGAGAATTGAGCGGCGCGCAACTGAACCACACCATCGTCTGGTGCCGCGACAAGCAGAAGTCGACGGCGTTTCTCACGGAGATCCTGGACCTTCCGAGTCCGGCCGCCTTCGGACCGATGCTCGTGGTCAAGCTCGCCAACGGCGTCTCGCTCGATTTCTACGATAACGACGAGGTTTCCCCGCAGCACTATGCGTTCCTGGTCGAGGACAGCGACTTCGACCGCGTCCTCGCGCGCATCCAGGGCCGGGGCCTCGAGTACTGGGCCGATCCCGCGCGGACCCGCGCCGGCGAGACCAACCGCCATTACGGCGGCCGCGGCGTCTATTTCCAGGATCCCGACGGGCATCTGCTCGAAGTCATCACCCGCCCCTACGGCAGCATGTTTCCTCCTCCGGATTAGCCCGAGCCCCCATGTCCTGCGACGAATGCCGCGAGCTGACCACACACGAGTTCCGCTCACCCGACGACTTGATCCACGCGCTGCGCCACGCAACCCAGGAGATGGATCGCGGCGTGCTGTCGCGAGTGGGCGCCGCGGCTTCGGGACGTGCGGAACAGGAGGCGCTGGAGTCCTCGCTGGAGTCGGGCGCCATGCCCAGCACGGTGCGCTACCGCTTTCGCTGCGAGGTGTGCGGGGACCAGTTCACGCTGGTGGGAGACACCAGCGCTGGGGGCGGCGGATGGACGCGCGAAGGCGAGGTTGCATGATCCACATCCGCCAGGTCTGCGCGCAGGACGAAGCCGTTCTCGACGGCTTGTGCGCGCTTCTCACCGATGTCGTGGATGGCGGCGCCTCCGTCGGCTTCCTCGCTCCGCTGTCGCGCCAAACCGCCGAGAAATACTGGCAGCAGGTGTTGGCCGCGCTCGGGGAGCACCACTTCCTGTGGGTCGCGGAAGCCGAGGGCCGGGTGATCGGATCGATCCAGCTCGCGGCCGTCGCGCGAGAAAACAGCCGCCACCGCGCCGAGATCCAGAAACTATTCGTCCTCGCGTCGCATCGGGGCCAAGGCCTGGCGAGCAAGCTGCTGGAGGCCGCGGAGACGTTCGCGGAATCCATCGGGCGCACGCTGCTGGTGCTGGATACCGAATCGGGCTCGGTCGCCGAGGCGGTCTATCGCCACCTCGGGTGGCAGCGGGCCGGCGAAATCCCCGAGTTCGCCCTCACCCCCGACGGCCGCCTGCACACGACGGTCTACTACTACAAGATCAACCGAACCGGCCTGTGATCAGCCAAATCGACCCGTGATGTAATCCTCGGTCGCTTGCTTGCCCGGCTTCAGGAAGAGCTGGTCGATCACCCAGAACTCGAAGATGGCGAGATCATTCCACTTGGTTACCTTGCCCATGTAGATGTCGCTGAGCAGTGGCCCGGTGAACTTCAGCTGCCCCGGCTGTATGCCGTCCAGCTTGAGCTCATGGCTTCTCCTGGCCCATCAATGGACTCGGGAGAATTTACGCGGCTATCGTGACCGTTCCGTGACAGCGAATATTTCGGCCGCCTCCGGGTAGAGGCCCACCAGCAGATCGCGCGCGGCGGCGGTGAGCTCAGGTTCGAGTCGCGCGGCGGCTGCGGCCGGCGTGCTTTCGGCCGCGATCCTCCACGCATCCTGCAATCCGGTGGCGCGCACTCGCACCGCTTCGGCCACGAGCGGCGGCCAATGCGCCGGCGCCTCGCCTTCGACCCACTCGCCGCGGCCACGCCCGTAGTGCGCGACTGTGAGATAGCGCAGCAGCGCGATCTGCACCTGGGTGGCGAGCAACTCAGCCGACCAGCGCACCCGCCCGTCCTCCTGCCCCTGCAGCACGTTGTAGGCGCGCACGGCGCTGCCCGCGCCGAACGCGCCGAGGATCGCGCCCACCAGCATGCCGGCGCCGAGCGTGATGCCGCCGGTCGAGAGATCCGCGACGAGCCCTCCCGCGGCGCCTGTCACGAGGCCGCCGAGGAGAGTGGACCCCGCGACGTCGGCCGGCATCGCGACCTCGAACTGGCCCACGGTGCGCGCGAGGATCTGCTGCTGCGCGCGCCCCGACAGGCCATGCAGCGCAATCAGACGGTCGGTGTCCGCGCGAATGCTCGCTTCGAGGCGCTTGGAAAGGCTGCTCATCGCCGCGTCGACCCCGGGCTCGGGGGTGTTCCCGCCCTGGCGGGTGCGCGCGACCCAGTGCTTGACGCGTTGCGCCAACGCGCCCGCGTCGAGCTTCTCGGGGACCACCTCCCGATCGACGGCGATTGCGGCGAGGTGCGCGGCCATCGAATGCATCGAGGCGCGGAAGACCTCGAGGTTGCGGCTGCGCCAGGCGCCGCGCAGCCGCTCCATCTCGGGCTTCTTGGGGCCCTCGAGCAGCGCGGCGGCGGCGCGCAGCAGCCGGTCTTCCTGCACCCAGCAACGGGCGAAGGCGTCGAGGGTGATCACGCCACGCTCGCGCACGTGCAGGGCCAGCTGCCGGTTCCAGCGCGCCTCGTCGGCGGCCTCTGCTTCGCGGGAGCGCGGCGGCCCCGCCTGGTTCAGCAGCAGCAATACGGGCTTGCCCACCCATTGCAGGATCTGCAGCTCGGCATCGACGTAGGCGCCGGCCGAGGGGTCTTCGGCGGCATTCACCAGATAAAGGACCACATCGGCTTCGTCGCGCACGTTGCGAATCGCGCGCTGGCTGCAGAAGAACGGCCGGTCGACCAGTCGATCCCACACCTGGGTCTGCAGCCAGCCGATCGGATTGCCGCTGTTGCGCAGGCGCTTCAAGAGCCGCGCACTGTCGCCGAAGCCCGGCGTGTCCCACAGGTGCAGGAGATCGCCCTCGGCCGTGTCGAGCAGCAGGTGCCGCTCGGCGTCCTCGGTCACGTGCGGGCGGTCAGCGACTTCGCCGATGTCGCGCTTGAGGAGCGTGCGCACCAGGGTCGTCTTGCCGACGTTGGTGTGCGCCACGATGCTGAGGTTGACGCTCACGAGGCGAGGTCCTTGCTCACGACGACGCGAGGTCCACGAAGAACGGCTTGAGCCCCCGCGCCTCGACGAATTGCCGCCACGACGCGCGGCGCTCTTCCAGTCGCGCGGGCGTGCCCGCCATGCGCTGCGCATAGGTCGCCTCGTCGATCACGACCAGGAGCTGCGTATTCGGGCGCGCCGCGAGCCAGTCGCGCGCGCCCGCGATCACCGCGCCATGGTTCTCGTCCTCGGGCGTCGTCGCGAGGCTGAAGGGCAGCACGATGATGTCGGCGGCGATGCCTTCGCCCAGGCTCGCGAGGAAGCGCTCTTCCTCGCCATACGGGATGCTGGCGCGCGCGTCGATCGTGGGCTTTGCTCCGAGCGCCGACGGCAGCCACGCGATCAGCTTCGCGAGCGCGCCGGGCGAGAGATCGGCGGCGAACGGCATGATGACCGCGCGGACCGGCGCGATCGCGCCCTCGATGGAGGCGAACGCGGTGCGGAAGTACGCAGCGAGCGAGGCCGGAGGCACTGCGCCGCGCGCGTGGCGGATGGCTCCCGCAAATGCTGCGAGCGCGAGCGCCAGGCGCGGCACCACGACATAGATCAGCGCCGATGCCGCCATGAGATGGATCCAGCGCGCTGCGGATTCGCCACCCGCGGCGCCGCGCCAGCGCGTGGCCTCGAGTTGTGCCGCGTCGGGCACGGGAATTCCCGTGAGCCACGACGCGGGTCCATACAGCACCGCCAGCACCTCGCGGGCGCGGGCCGAGTCGAGGAACGTGCTCTCCCAACCCGCCTGGTAATCGAATGCAATGCCTCGCAGGTAAAGGCCGGCGATGAGCCCCGCGCCTACCGCGGCGGCGGCGAGGTGGAACGCCATCGTGGCGCGGGCCAGGAGGAGGGGTTGCGCGGCCGCATACCATTCGCGCGCAAACGCCTCGAGCGCTCCGGCGAGCGGCGCATTGAACGCGCGCGACCGCGCGATCAGGCGCGCCGCGAGGCCGGAGCCGATGGCGGCCACACGCCGGCGAAGGGGGCCGGGCCCGCCACCCGCGGGACGCAAGGCGAGCACCACCAGGAGCACATACACGGCCAGGTTCCAGGCCACGACGCCGAGCAGCGGGAAGGCGAGGATGTTGATGCGGCGCGAGCCGTCGAGCGCGGACAAGGCGCCGCCGATGAGAAGTCCGGCGACGACCAGGCCGAGCGTCACCGCGCGGGACGGTCCGAGCAGCGCGAGGACCTCTTCGACGAACGGGAAACGCGCCACGATGCGCGGCAGCAACGCCTGCGCGCGCGCGACGAGCAGGCGCGGATCGCCCGCCGGCAGGCCGCGCATCGCCTCGCGCGCGGCGGTCGCCCGGTCGGCTGTGGGAATGATCGTGGCGTCGCGATCGGATTCCTCGATCGCCTTCACCATCAGGACCTGCCGCAGGTCATTTTCGCGCATCACGTGATTCTGCCTGTTTTGGTCTCCTGCTCCGTTGGGCAGGGCCGGGGAGGCCGGAGTTCAAGTCGATGTAAGCTTTCCGCATGGATCCCGCGATTCCCAGGGCCGTCGGCGACCCCCACGATCCCGACACCGATCCCCTCGAGACCCGCGAGTGGGTGGAAGCCCTCGACGCGCTGATCGCCGCCGAGGGGCCGGAGCGCGCGACCTACCTGCTGCGCCGCCTGCTGCAGCACGCGCGCACCCGGCGGGTCCCGCTGCCGCAGGTGCTGGCCACTCCTTACGTGAACACCATCGGGCTGGGCGAGCAGCCCCCGTACCAGGGCAACCTCGAGATCGAATCGCGCATCTCCTCACTGGTGCGCTGGAATGCGCTCGCCATGGTGGTGCGCGCCAACCGCGCGAGCGGCGAGCTCGGCGGCCACATCGCGAGCTACGCCTCGGCGGCCGACCTCTTCGAGGTGGGCTTCAACCATTTCTTCCGTGCGGGCCAGGACGGCGACCTCGTCTATTTCCAACCGCACTCCGCGCCCGGGGTCTACGCGCGCGCCTATCTCGAAGGCCGCCTGACCGAAGAGAACCTCGACCAGTACCGGCGCGAGACCGGCGGCAAGGGGCTCTCCTCGTACTGCCATCCGTGGCTCATGCCCAACTTCTGGCAATTCCCCACGGGCTCGATGGGATTGGGGCCGCTGTTCGCGATCTACCAGGCGCGCTTCATGCGCTACCTCCAGCATCGAGGGCTCGGGCAGCCCGCGCAGGCGGCGAATCCAACATCCCGCAAGGTGTGGTGCTTCGTCGGCGATGGCGAGATGGACGAGCCCGAATCGCTCGCGGGGTTGTCGGTCGCCGCGCGCGAGCGGCTCGATAACCTCGTGCTGGTGGTGAACTGCAACCTGCAGCGCCTCGACGGCCCGGTGCGCGGCAACGGCTCGATCGTGCAGGAGCTGGAGGGCCTGTTCGCCGGCGCCGGCTGGAACGTGATCAAGCTGCTGTGGAGCGGCGACTGGGATCCGCTGTTCCTGCGCGACACCCACCAATGGCTCGAGAAGCGCTTCCTCGAGACCGTCGACGGCGAGTTCCAGACCTACGCCGCCACGGACGGCGCCTTCAACCGCGAGCATTTCTTCAACAAGTATCCCGAGCTGCAGCAGCTGGTGAAGCACCTCTCCGACGACGACATCGACCGGCTGCGTCGCGGCGGCCACGATCCGGTGAAGATCTTCTCGGCGTACTGGCATGCCGCGCGCCACACCGGCCAGCCGACGGTGATCCTCGCCAAGACCAAGAAGGGCTACGGCATGGGCACCGCGGCCCAGGGGCGCATGACCGGCCACCAGCACAAGAAGCTCGACGCCGACCAGCTGGTCGCCTTCCGCGACCGCTTCGCGCTGCCGCTCACCGACGCGCAATGCGATTCGTGCGAGTTCGTCCGCCCGCCGCGCGAGGCGCCGGAGATGGCGTACCTGCACGCACGGCGCGAAAAGCTCGGCGGGTATCTTCCGGCGCGCGTGGGCCAGGGCGAAGCGCTCGCCACACCCGCCGCCGCGGCCTTCGCGAAATTCGCCCTCGAGGCCGCGGGCAAGGAGATGTCCACCACGGTCGCGTTCGTGCGCATGGCCGGGCAGCTCCTGAAGGACGCGGCGATCGGCAAGCGCATCGTGCCGATCATCGCCGACGAGGCGCGCACCTTCGGCATGGCCGACCTCTTCCGCCAGATCGGCATCTACTCGCCCATCGGCCAGCTCTACCAGCCCGAGGACCAGGCGCAGCTTTCCTATTACAAGGAGGCAGTCGAGGGGCAGATCCTCGAGGAGGGCATCAACGAGGCGGGGGCGATCGCCTCGTGGGTCGCCGCGGCCACGAGTTACTCGGCCCACGGCTTCCCGATGCTGCCGATGTACATCTACTACTCGATGTTCGGCTTCCAGCGCGTGGGCGATGCGATCTGGGCGGCCGCCGACTCGCGCTCGCGCGGGTTCCTGCTGGGTGCCACCGCGGGGCGCACCACGCTCTCGGGCGAGGGATTGCAGCACCAGGACGGCACCAGCCACCTGGTCGCGTCCACGATCCCCAACTGCCGCGCCTACGATCCGTGCTTCGCCTACGAGCTCGCGGTGATCCTCGAGGACGGCATGCGCCGCATGCTGACGGAGCAGGAAGACGTCTTCTATTACGTGACGCTCATGAACGAGAACTACGCCATGCCCTCGATGCCCGACGGCGCGGCGGAGGGCATCCTGCGTGGCATGCACCGGGTACGCGCGGCGAAGGGCGCGAAGGTGCGCCTGCTCGGCGCGGGCACCATCCTGAATGAGGTGCTGGCCGCGGCCGAGCTCCTCGCGAAGGACTGGGGCATGGAGGCCGAGGTGTTCTCGGTGACCAGTTTCACCGAATTGCGACGCGAAGCGATGGCGGTATCACGTGAGCGGCGTCATTCCCGTGGAGACGGGAATCCAGCCTGGGTGGAAACACAAGTTCCACGAAACGGCATCCCCGTCGTCGCCGCCTCCGACTACGTGAGCGCGGTCGCCGACCTCATCCGCCCGTGGATCGCGGATTCGTACACCACCCTCGGCACCGACGGCTTCGGGCGCAGCGACACGCGCGACAAGCTGCGGCGCTTCTTCGAGGTCGACCGCCACTCGATCGCGGTGGCGTCGCTCGCGGCGGCGGCCGACAAGCGCGTGGGAGAGGCGATCGCCCGCTACGGGATCGAGGCCGGCAGCGCGCCGCCCTGGCAGCGCTGACTCGCCCGATAAGAAGCCCATGACGAGATTCCTGGTTTTTGCCGTCACGCACCTGCTGGCCGTGGGCTTCGGCTTCGCGCTCGGCATCTACGCGCTGCCGATCCTGATCGCGCCCGCCGCTCCGACCGCGCAGGCCGTCAAGGCGGCGACGGCGGGCTCCGCGTGGTCGGGAACGTTTCGCCGTGACCTGAAGGACAGCGACGCGCTCCACTGGGGCGAAGGGACCGTGCGGGTGAGCGCGAGGAACATCGCGCTCGAGGGCCGGCTCGCCCCGGGCCCCGACTACAAGGTGTACCTGTCGCCCGAGTTCGTGGAGACCGAAGCCGACTTCATGCGCCTCAAACCGCGGATGGTCCGCGTGGGGGAGGTGAAGACGTTCGAGAACTTCGTCGTGCCCGTTCCCGAATCGGTCGATCCCGCCCAGTACAAGGCGGTCATCGTCTGGTGCGAGCGCTTCAGCCAGTTCATCACCGCCGCCACCTATCGCTGAACCCCTTCCGCCGGGCCGGTGACCGGACGAGCGGCACCCTCGGGGCGATGCGCGGGCATGCCCTGTGTCCTGGATCACAGGCTGCAAACCCCTTGGCGTGATAGGCTTTTTGCACAATCGCGCCCCGCCGAGGCGGGCCCACAAAATGCCCCATGGCCACACGATGACGTCCGACCCGGCGCTACGCAGCGTCGCGGAGGTGCTCGACGATCCCGGTCGCAGCGCGGACTTGTTCAATGCCTTTCCGTCGCTCGTGTGGTGCGCAGACGCGCGCGGCGCCTGCAGCTTCGTGAACCAGGCATGGGAGGGCTACACCGGCCGCAGCGCCGAGCGCGAGCGCGGTCACCGCTGGCTCGAATCGATCCATGCGGAAGATCGCGCGCGGGTGGCGCGCGAGTGGGATGAGGCGATGGGATTGCGCCGCCCGCTCGAAACGCACTATCGACTGTTGCGCGGCGACGGCTCGTTCGGATGGGTCCACCATTCGGCGGTGCCGGTCAACGACGAGCTCGGCCGGCTCACCGGCTACCTCGGCGCCTGCAACGACATCACCGAGCAGCGCACCGCGGAGCTGAAGGCGCTGGGCAAGGAGCAGGAGATCCGCATGCTGGCCGACAACGTGCCGGTGCTGATCGCCTATTTCGACGCGAAGGACCTGCGCTGCCGTTTCGCCAACAAGGCGTACGCGAACATGTGGGGCTTGACCGAAGACTCGATCCTCGGGCGCTCGGTCGAGGAAGTCATCGGCCCCGAAGGCTACCGCGAGATCGGTCCGCACATCGAGCGCGTGACCCGCGGCGAGACCGTCATCTACGAGCGCAGGGTCAAGGCCGCCGATGGCTCGGAGCGCATCCTCGAAGTGAACCTGCGCCCGCAGCGCGGCGAGATGGGCCGCACCGTGGCCGCCTTCGTCCTTGTGAATGACATTACCCGCCACCGCCAGGCCGACCAGGCGGTGCGCGACAGCGAGGAGCGGCTGCGCAAGTTCGCCGACGCGACCCATGCCGGGATCGTGTTCCACGAGGACGGCATCGTCACCGACTGCAACGAGGCGATCCTGCGCTTGTCGGGCTACACCCACGACGAGTTCGTCGGCAGCGAGATCATCAAGTATGTGGTGCCGGCGTTTCGCGAGGAGGCACTCGACGCGGTGCGCAGGGGCGTCGAGCGCGCCTACGAATCCGAGATCATCGCCAAGGACGGGACCGTGATCCCGGTGGAATTCGAGGGCCGGGTCATGCCTTTCAAGGGCGCCGTCTATCGCCTGAGCGTGGTGCGCGACATCCGCCGGCGCAAGGCGTCGCAGGCGCGCATCGACTTCATGGCGCACCATGATTTGCTCACGGGGCTGCCGAATCGCGCCCTGCTGCTCGACCGACTCGAGTTCGTCCTCGCCACCGCGCGGCGCCGTGGCACGCGTGCGGCGATCCTCTTCATCGACCTCGACAATTTCAAGACCGTGAACGATTCGCTCGGCCACGCCGCCGGCGACGCGCTGCTGAAGATCATCGCCGCGCGCATTCCCGCGGCGCTTCGCAGCGTCGACGTGGTCTCGCGCCACGGCGGCGACGAATTCCTGGTGGTCCTGCCCGAGATCGAGGGCGAGCAGGGCCCGGTTCCCGTGGCCGAGAAGCTGCTCGCCGCGATCTCCGAGCCGATGGAACTCGAGGGGCAGAGCATTTCGGTCAGCCCGTCGATCGGGATCGCAATGTTTCCGCGCGATGGCGATACGGCCGAGGCGCTCATCAAGAATGCCGACGCCGCGATGTACCTCGCCAAGGAGCGCGGCCGCAGCAACTACCAGTTCTTCAACGAGGGGCTGGCGGAAGGTGCCTTCCGCGCGCTCACCCTCGAGACGCGCATGCGCGAGGCGATCCGCGACGCGGCATTCCTCCTCCACTACCAGCCGCAGATGCGCGTCGATACCGGCGTCGTCACCGGGATTGAGGCGCTGATTCGCTGGCCGCAGAAGGACGGCACCTGGATCGAGCCCAATGACTTCATCCCGGTGGCCGAGCAACGGGGACTCATCCGCACCATCGGCAAATGGGTGCTGCGCGAGGCGTGCCGCCAGAACCGCGCCTGGCAGCAGGCGGGCCTCCCCCCCGTTCCGGTGGCGGTCAACCTGTCGTCGGTGCAGTTCCGCCAGAAGGATTTCGTGCGCGAGGTCGAGGAGGCGCTCGCCGCGAGCGGGCTCGAGCCGCAGTTCCTCGCCTTCGAGCTGACCGAGAGCATGCTGATGGGCGATACCGGCGAGATGGTGCGCACGCTTGAGGCGCTCAAGTCCCTCGGAGTGAAGCTCGCGATCGACGATTTCGGCACCGGGCATTCATCCCTCATGCACCTCAAGCGCTTCCCGATCGACAAGCTGAAGATCGACCGCACTTTCGTGCGCGACACGCCCGACGACGCCGACGATTGCGCGATCACCGCGGCGATCATCGATCTCGCTCGCAACATGGGCATCACCTCGATCGCCGAGGGCGTGGACCGGCGCGAGCAGCTCGATTTCCTGCGCAGCCGCGGCTGCGAGGAGGTGCAGGGCTACCTCTTCTGCCGCGCGATGCCGCCGGATGAGCTGGCCACGTGGCTCGGCCGCCCGCACTCCGGAACCATCAACGGGGTGCAAGGCGCGTAAGCAGTAGCGAGGCTGCCGCGAGCACGGCTCCGACCCAGAACGTCGCCGCAGGTCCCACGTAGTGCCACAAGGCTCCGGCTACGATGCTCGCGACCAGCATTGCAACGCCGCTTGCGAGATTGAAGACGCCGAAGGCCGTGCCGCGCAGCGCCGCCGGCGCCGCGTGCGCCACCATCGCCGCGAGCAATCCCTGCGTGAGTCCCATGTGCAGGCCCCAGAGCGCGACGCCGGCGGCGAGCCCCGCCAGCGACGCAACGAGCGCAAGGACCACATCGGCCGCGACCAGGACCGCGACGCCGAGGGCGAGCAGGTTGCGCGGGGGTACGCGGTCGGCGAGCCGGCCCACGGGATATGCGGTGAGCGCGTAGACCACGCTCATGCCCACGAGGACCAGCGGCGCATAGGCAAGTGACAAGCCGAGGTCGGCGGCGCGCAGGATCAGGAACGCCTCGCTGAAGCGCGCAAGCGTGAGCGCCGCGCCCGCCGCGACCACGAACCAGAAAGGCGCGCCCAGGGCGCGCAGCAATGCTCGATTGAACTTGGGCTTCTCGCGGCGCGCGTGGGATTCGCCCTGCGCGATCGGAGGCTCGCGCACGCCCACGAGCACCAGCACGAACGCGGCTACGGCGGGAATCACCGCCACCCAGAACACCGCGCGGAAGTCGTCGTTCCACGCGAGCATCAGTGCCACCGCGACGAGCGGGCCGGCGATCGCCCCGACCGTGTCGAGCGACTGGCGCAGCCCGAAGGCCGCGCCGCGGATCGACGCGGGCGTGAGGTCGGCGATGAGCGCGTCGCGCGGAGCGCCGCGAATTCCCTTGGCGATGCGGTCGGCGAAGCGCGCGGTGAAGACCAGCCCCGGGCCGGTGGCGAGCGCAAACAGCGGCTTGGTGAGCGCGGCGAGCCCGTACCCCGCCGCGACCAGGCCCTTGCGGTTCCCCAGGCGGTCCGAGAGCGCGCCCGAGAACACTTTCACCACCAACGCCGTCGCTTCGGCCACGCCTTCGATGATGCCGACCACCAGCGCGCTCGCGCCCAGGCTCACGGTGAGGTAGAGCGGCAGCAGCGCGTGGATCATCTCGGAGGAGAGATCCATCAGAAGGCTCACGAATCCGAGGACCCAGACGCCTCGCGGGATGGCGGGGGACGCTTTCATGCCCCGCATCATGATTCGACCGGCGCAATCTCGGTCGACTGGCGGGCGAGCGCCCACGCCACGTGGCTGCGTACCAGGGCGGAGGGGTGGGCGGCGCGTGATTGCAAGGCGGCGCGTGCTCGCGGACCGGGAGGCGCGTTTCCGAGGGCGACCGCGATGTTGCGCAGCCACCGCTCGTGGCCGATGCGCCGGATCGCCGAGCCCTCCATGCGCCGGTTGAACTCGTCTTCGGTCCACGCGAAGAGCTCCACCAGCGAGCTCGCATCGAGGCCGTTGCGCACCGCGAAGTCGGGAACGGCCGCGACCTTCGCATATTTGTTCCACGGGCACACCAGTTGGCAATCGTCGCAGCCGTAGATGCGGTTGCCCATCAGCGGGCGCAACTCCTCGGGGATCGCGCCGGGATGCTCGATGGTGAGGTAGGAGATGCAGCGGCGCGCGTCGAGCTGGTAGGGCGCGACGATCGCCTGCGTGGGACAGATCACGATGCAGCGCGCGCACGTGCCGCAGTGCTCGGTGACCGGTGTGTCGCGCGCGAGGTCCAACGCCACGAAGAGCTCGCCCAGGAAGAACAGCGAGCCGGCATCGCGCGAGAGAAGGAGCGTGTGCTTGCCGCGCCAGCCCAGGCCCGCGCGCTGGGCGAGCGACACTTCCATGACCGGCGCGCTGTCGCTGAAGACGCGATAGTGGAACTGCCCCAGCTCCGCGGTCATCCGGTCGGCGAGCGATTGCAGCTTCGAGCGCATCACCTTGTGGTAATCGCGGCCCAGCGCATAGCGCGACACGAACGCGAGGTCCGGATGCTCGATGACTTCCCACGAATCGCGCGACTCGTCGGGCGTGTAGTTGAGGCGTGCGGTGACTACGGACACGGTCCCCGGCACCAGCTCGGCCGGACGCGCGCGGCGCGCGCCATGGCGTGCCATATACTCCATCTCGCCGTGCCACCCGCGGTCGAGCCATTCGAGGAGTCGCGCCTCTTCCGCGGCGAGCTCGGTTCCGGCGATCGCCACGGCATCGAAGCCCAGCTCGAGCCCCCACTGCTTCACGCGCTCCTCGAGGCCCCGCGCTGCCACCTTGTCCATTGCCCGATGGTATCGCTGAACGCAGAACTTCCCGACGAAGCCGCCACGCTCGCCCTCGGCGCGGCACTCGCTCATGGGCTCGAGGCGGGGCTCGCAATCCATCTTCGTGGCGAGCTCGGCGCGGGCAAGACCACGCTGGTTCGCGGCGTGTTGCGAGGGCTTGGCCACGCGGGGCCGGTGAAAAGCCCCACATATACATTGGTTGAACTTTATGAGGTTTCGAGGTTAAACTTGCACCACTTTGATTTTTATAGGTTTCACGAGCCGAGGGAATGGATAGACGCCGGCTTTCGGGAGAGCTTCAACGGGCAGAACGTGAGCCTGATCGAGTGGCCGGAGAAGGCCGGGGGATTGCTGACGCCTCCGGACGTGGACATCGCGCTCCAGGCAAAGGGCTCAGGGCGCAGCGCCGCCTTGCGAGCGAGCTCGCCCGCCGGCATCCGCTGCCTCCAAAAGGTGGCGACGCGTTTCGAGTTCTTGCCCTCGACTTCCTGAGGTTTTTCGTCGTCGCCGCCGTCCTGCTCGCGGCCGTGCCCGCGTTCGCCGGCGAGAAAATCCTCGCCTCGCGCGTCTGGCCCGCCCAGGAATACACGCGCGTCACGTTCGAATCCGCGCGGCCGGTAAAGCATGTGTTCTTCCTCGTGAGCAGTCCCGATCGTTTCGTGGTGGACCTCGAGGGTGTCGACCTCGACGACGAGCTGAAGGCGCTGCCCGCGAGAGTGGGCGACAAGGATCCGTATATCCAGGCGGTGCGCGTGGCCCTGAACCGGCCCAACGTGGTGCGCGTGGTCATCGACCTGCGCGCCGAGGCCAAGCCCTCGGTGTTCCCGCTCGCCCCCGCCGGCGAGTACAAGCATCGCCTGGTGCTGGACATCTATCCGGCGAAGCCCGCGGACCCGTTGCTCGCCTTGGCCCAGTCCCGGCCCGATCCGATCGGCGAGATCGGAGCGGCGCCGTTGCAGCCTGCCCAGCCCGCGCCGGAGACGGTTCCAGTGCCGGAGGTCGTGGCGCAGGCGCCGGTGTTGCCAATCGTGAAGTTGCAGCCGCCCCCGCAGAGATCAGCGGCTAGACCCCCAAAAATCGACCGCCTGGTGATCGTCGCGATCGACGCGGGCCACGGGGGCGAGGATCCGGGCGCGCGCGGCCGCCACGGCACGCGCGAGAAGGACGTGACGCTCGCGATCGCCAAGCGGCTGAAAACCGCCATCGACAAGGAGCCCAACATGCGCGCGGTCCTGGTGCGCGACGGCGACTATTTCATCCCGCTCGCGCAGCGCGTCGCGAAGGCGCGGCGCGTGCAGGCCGACCTCTTTGTCTCGGTGCATGCCGACGCCTGGGTCAGGCCCGATGCCCGGGGCTCGTCGGTATTCGCGCTGTCGGAGAAGGGCGCCACGTCCACCGCGGCCCGCATGCTCGCGCAGAAGGAGAACCAGTCCGACCTGATCGGCGGCGTGAACCTGGCGATCAAGGATCCGGTGCTCGCCCGCACGCTTCTCGACCTCTCGCAGACCGCGACGATCAGCGACTCGTTGAAGCTCGGCCGGCACGTGCTGGCGGAGCTCGGTGACGTGAACGATTTGCATAAGCACGCAGTGGAGCAGGCCGGCTTCGCGGTGCTGAGGGCGCCCGACGTGCCCTCGATCCTGGTGGAGACCGCGTTCATCTCCAATCCCGAGGAGGAAAAGCGCCTCAAGGACGGCACCTACCAGGAGAAGATGGCGGCGGCGATCCTGGGCGGGATCAAGCGCTACCTCGCGCAGAACCCGCCCCTGTCGCGCTCGAAGCTGGTCTTGAACTGACCGCCTAGACCGCCAGCTTTTCTTCCGCGTTGATCGCCTGGGCGCGCAGCATGGCGGTGGCCTCGAGCGCGGTGATCGGGCGCGAGAAGAGGTAGCCCTGGAAGGCCTCGCAGTGGTTGGCGCGCAGGAAGTCGAGCTGCGCGCGGTTCTCCACGCCCTCGGCGATGACCCGCAGCTTCAGGCGCTTGGCCATCGCGATGATGGCTTCGGTGATCGACGTGGTCGAGGCATCCTCGGGCACCTTCATGATGAACGAGCGGTCGATCTTCATGCTCGACGCCGGCAGGCGCGTGAGCTGGTTCAACGACGAGTAGCCCACGCCGAAGTCGTCCATCGCCACCTGCATGCCGAGCGCGCGCAGCTGGGCGAGCGTCTCGATCGATTGCTCGATGTTGCGCATGATCATGGTCTCGGTGATCTCGAGCTCGATCCTGCGCGGGTCGGCGCCGGTCTCGCGCACGATCGCGAGCAGGTTGGCGACGAGATTGCGCGACATGAACTGGCGCGGCGAGATGTTGATCGAGACCGTGACCGGGGCCAACCCCGCATCGTCCCAGCTCCTCAGCTGGCGGCAGGCGGTGCGGAACACCCATTCACCCATCGGGACGATGAGCCCCAGCTCCTCGGCCACGAAGATGAAATCCTTGGGCTGGATCTCGCCTTTCTGCGGGTCGTTCCACCGGATCAGCGCCTCCATGCCGCAGATCCTTCCGTCGGCGAGGTTCACCTGCGGCTGGTAGCGCAGGAAGAACTCCTCGTGCTCGATCGCCTTGCGCAGCCGGGTCTCGACCTCGAGGCGCCGCGCGAGGAGGAAATTCAGGTCGTTCGTGAAGAACCGGATGGTGTTGCGGCCGGCATCCTTCGCCTGGTACATGGCGGTGTCGGCCTGCTTCAGCAGCTGCTGCACGTCGGTCGCGTCGTTGGGATAGTGGCTGATGCCGATCGAGGGCGTCACATGGATCTCGTGCCCGCCGATCTCCACCGAGCGGGCGAGCTCCTGCAGGATCTTGTCGCCCACCAGGCGCGCGTGCTCGGGCTTTTCCAGGTCCGGAAGGATCACGACGAACTCGTCGCCGCCTTCGCGCGAGACGGTGTCGCCTTCGCGCACGCACGACACCAGGCGCCGGGCGACTTCCTTCAGGATGAAGTCGCCGGTGTCGTGGCCCAGGGAATCGTTGACCACCTTGAAGCGGTCGAGGTCGATGAAGAGCACCGCCACGTGGCGCTGCTTGCGCCGCGCCGCCATGATGGCCTGGTGCAGCCGGTCCTGCATGAGCCGCCGGTTCGGCATGCCGGTGAGCGCGTCGTGGTGCGCCATGTAGTGGATGGTGCGCTCGGTGTTGAGCCGCTCCGTGATGTCCTGGGCGAGGGAGGCGAAGCCGATGGCGTTTCCCGCCGGATCGACGAGCGGCGTGTTGTACCACTCGCAATGGACCGCCCGGCCGGTGCGCGTCACGTTCACGATCGTGGCCTTGCTGCCCTCGACGGACTCGAGCAGCTCGGCGCACATCGCCTCGGCCGCGGGGCGCTCGGCCGTCGAGCAGAGCAGGTAGGGCACGCTCTTGCCGATCGCGTCGCCGGGCGCGAATCCGAACATCGCTTCGGCCGCGGGATTCCACGCGGTGATGCGCAGGTTGCGGTCCCACTCGATTACCGCGAGGGGCGTGCGATCCAGGTGCATGCGCAGCCGCTGCGCGGCGAGGACCTCCCCCTGCTGCGCCTTCAGGCGGCTCACCATTTCCTCGGCGAGCGCTTCGTTGGCCGCCTGCAGGCGCGAATGCTCGGCGGAAAGCGCTGACTGCAGTGACTCGTTCGCACGCCGCGTGGTGAGCGACTCGATGAGCGAGCGGTGCACCAGCGCATGCACATAGGGAAGCATCGCCGCCAGGACCAGGATCAACCCCGAGAGAAACAGCTGCGGCCGGTCGCCCGACATTCCGAGGGTGGCGGCCAGCGGCACCAGGCCGAGGAACGCGGTGATCTTGTAGGCATAGCGGTGCGGCGCGTAGTAGGCGATCGCGCCCGTCATGAGCAGCATCACCAGCATCACGACCGAGAGCCGTTGCACCATGCGGGTCGCGTCGGGAAGCAGGACCGTGCCGAGCGCCATCCAGCAAAGGCCAGCGAGCACCGTGCCGGCGATGAAGCGGCCTTCCCAGAGGCGAGTGTCTTCGACGCGCTGCGGCGACTCGATGTAAGCCTTGTAGATGAGATAGCGTCCCACCGCTACCAGCGAAACCGCGACGAACCAGGCGAAGAGCCGGGGCTGACCCAGGTCCTGCCAGAGGATCGCGCCGAGGATGAAGACCACGAGCAATGTGGCCAGGTAGCCCACCACCGAAAAGCGGAACAGCAGGCGGAGTTGCTCCGCATGCAAGGGGGTATCCGCTCCAACCGCTTCCGGCTGGGGGGAGCTGGACGTTGCGGGATTCATGCCGCTTCCTGGCGCAGGCTGCGCTGATGGCGAAAGTGTCGCATATCGCATAGTAGTATTCACCGTGGGCTACATCCGTAATCTCCCCGAGCTTCTCGTCAACCAGATCGCCGCCGGCGAGGTCGTCGACCGTCCCGCGGCCGCGCTGAAGGAGTTGATGGAGAACAGCCTCGACGCGGGCGCGCAGTCGGTCTCGGTCGAGCTGAACGAAGGCGGCGTGCGCCGCATGCGCGTGATCGACGATGGCGCTGGCATCGAGCGCGACGACCTGCCGCTCGCGCTCGCCCGCTACGCCACCAGCAAGATCGCCACGCTCGACGACCTCGAGCGCGCCTCCACCCTCGGCTTTCGTGGCGAGGCCCTGGCCTCGATCGCGTCGGTGGCGCGCGTTGCGATCGTGAGCCGGCGCTTGGGCGAGCGCCATGCGTGGCGCATCGCCTGCGAGGCGGGCGTCCTCTCCCCGGTGGAGCCGGCCGCGCTCGCCGCCGGCACCACGCTCGAAGTCGAGGATCTCTACTTCAACACCCCGGCGCGCCGCAAGTTCCTGAAGAGCGAGGCGACCGAGTTCGCGCGTTGTGACGAGGCGTACTCGCGCATCGCCCTGTCGCGCCCCGGGGTCGCGTTCTCGCTCGCGCACAACGGCCGGCGCAGTTCGCACTTGCAGCCGGAGGATGCGCGCGCGCGCGCCGCCCACGTCGTGGGCGAGGATTTTGCCGCCTCCGCCATCGAGGTTCGCGCCGAGGGAGCGCGCATCGCGCTGACCGGCCTTGCCGCCGCGCCCGGATTCACCCGCGCCTCGCGCGATGCCCAGTTCCTGTTCGTGAACGGCCGGTTCGTGCGCGACAAGGTCGCCGCCCACGCGATTCGCGAGGCGTACGCCGATGTGCTCCACCACGATCGCCACCCGGCCTACGTCCTCTTCCTCGAGATCGATCCCGCGCTGGTCGACGTGAATGTGCACCCGGCGAAGAGCGAGGTGCGCTTCCGCGAGTCGAGCGCGGTGCACCAGTTCGTCTTTCACGCGCTGTCGCGCGCACTCGCCACCCCTCTCGGGGAAGAAAAACCGGGGACAGACCACGTTTTTCCGCCAGGCGGAAAAACGTGGTCTGTCCCCGGTTTTTCGCAGTCGAGCTTCGCGATGGCGCAGCCGGCGGCCGCGTACGCCGCGATGTTCGAGGCGGCGGTTGCCGACCAGCGTCGCGAGGCGCCGGCCGCGTCCGGCGAGTCGCCGCTCCTGGGATATGCGCTGGCGCAGCTGCACGGCGTCTTCGTCCTCGCGCAGAACTCGTCGGGCCTGGTGATCGTCGACATGCACGCCGCGCACGAACGCATCGTCTACGAAGGGCTCAAGGAAGCGCTCGACAGCGCCGCGCTGCCGTCGCAACCGCTGCTCGTGCCGATTCCCCTCACCGCCACGCCCGAGGAATGCGAGCAGGCCGAGGCGGGGCGCGCGGAGCTCGAAAGCCTGGGGTTCGATGTCGCCGCCACGGGCCCGCGCGAGCTGCTGATTCGCGCCGTGCCCGCGCTGCTCGCGGATCTCGACGGCCCGGGGCTGCTGCGCTCGGTGCTGGGCGAGATGCGCGAATTCGGCGCGAGCCGCGTGCTGGTGGAGCGGCGTAACGAGCTCCTCTCGACCATGGCCTGCCATGCGGCGGTGCGCGCCAATCGCGGCCTCACGGTCCCGGAGATGAACGCGCTCCTGCGCCAGATGGAGCGCACCGAGCACGCCGGCAGCTGCAACCACGGCCGCCCGACCTGGGTGCAGTTCGCGATGCCCGACCTCGACCGGCTGTTCATGCGGGGGCGGTGAAGGCGATCCTCCTCCTGGGTCCCACCGCGAGCGGCAAGACCGCGGTGGCCCTCGCCCTGGCGGAGCGGTTCCCCGCGGAAATCGTGAGCGTCGATTCCGCGCAGGTCTATCGCGGCATGGACGTCGGCACCGCGAAGCCCGATCGCGCCGCGCGCGAGCGCGTGGCGCACCACCTGATCGACATCGTCGAGCCCACCGCGGCCTACTCTGCGGGCCGATTCCGCGAGGATGCGCTGCGCATCGCCGCGGAAATTTCCGCGCGCGGGCGGGTGCCGATATTCGCCGGCGGGACGATGCTCTACTTCCGCGCGCTCACGCGCGGGCTCGCGCAGCTGCCGCGCGCCGATTCCGCCCTCCGCGCGCGCCTCGAGGAGCGCGCCGCGCAGGGCGGGTGGCCCGCATTGCATGCCGAGCTCGCGACGGTGGATCCGGGGCTCGCCGCGCGCCTCGAGCCGACCGATGCGCAGCGCATCCAGCGCGCGCTCGAGGTTTGGCAACTTACCGGGAAGGCGCTATCGCAACTCCAGGCCGAGGGCGCGGGCGCGCCGCCGCCATTCGATGCGCTGCGAATAGCGTTCGAGCCTTCGCAACGGGCGGCACTTCACGATCGGATCGCCACGCGCTTCCGGTCGATGCTCGATGGGGGCCTCGTGGGCGAACTCGAGGGGCTGCGCGCGCGCTACACGCTCGACGCGAACCTGCCGTCGATGCGCGCGGTGGGCTATCGCCAGGCATGGGACACGCTCGAGGGCACTGCATCCGCGGCAACTCTCGCTGAGCGCGGCATCGCGGCCACGCGCCAGCTCGCCAAACGCCAGCTCACGTGGCTGCGGGCGATGGGCGAGGGCGCGGCGGGTGCGCAGGCCAGCGAGGCGGTGGAGCGCTACGACTGCCTGCGCCCCGACCTGGCCCAAGCCGTGGGACGGCGGTGCGAGGAGTTCCTCAGTCGTCCCCGTGATACTTGAAGCTCACCTTGAGCTTGGCGCGATAGATCAGCTTGGCGCCCTCGATCTTCACGTCCAGCATCTCGACTTCGGCCACGCGCAGGTCGCGCAGGCTCTTCGAGGCCACCTGCACCCCGTTCTTCGCCGCGTCGGCCCACGACTGCGTGCTCGTGCCGACGATCTCGATCACCTTGTAGACGACGGATTCCCTCTGCTTGGTTTTCTTGGCCATGGTTCCTCGCGGTTTGTGGTTTGCGGCTGGGCATTCACGCAGCCGACGGGTCCAATATACCGCTACCGGGGTTCAAGCACCTTGACCGCGGCGCCGCCCTCGGAAAAGGTCACGTCGAGCGCCTGGCCGGAGGCGAGGCCGCGGCTCGAGCGGCGCACCTGCCCATCGGCATCGCGAACAATGCTGTAGCCGCGCGCGAGCACCCGCGTGGGATCGAGATGCCCCAGCGCGGCGCGTGCGGCCGCCAGGCGGCGTACGCGGTCCTCGAAGGCGCGCGTGCCGGCTCCGGCGAGGCGAGTCGCGAAGCGGCCCAGGTCGCGGCGTGCGAAGGCGAAATCGGGAAGGGCGCGCGCCATCCGGCGCGCAAGCTGCAGCGTGCGCTCC
>JALYSB010000141.1 GCA_030855025.1 Pseudomonadota bacterium | reverse complement strand
TCGCGGGACCGTGCGATTCGCCGAAGGTGGTGACGGTGAAGAGGGTGCCGAGGGTGTTGCCGGACATGGTGATGCGAGTTTACTGCATCGGTACTTCACGATGTTAATCAGAGAGTTGCGGGGTGGCTTTGAGGTGCCAATTTGGCATCTCAAACCCCAACGGGCTCATGTAGTGAGCCTGACCCATGTCAAGTTGGCGCATGGTCAGTGAACGAACCCCAATTGCCCAGGCTCTTGTCGAGGAAATGATTCTGTCGCTACGCGGGCAGCGAGTCATTCTGGACTACGCTCTGGCGCCCCTCTATTGCGTCGAAGTTCGAGCGCTGAATCAGGCTGTGCAACGAAACATCGACCGCTTTCCGCAAGACTTCATGTTCCGGCTCACGTCCGACGAGGTCGAATCTTTAAGATCACAATTTGTGATCTTAAAGGCGGGCCGGGGCACCCACCCCAAGTACCCACCTCATGCGTTCACCGAGCAAGGCGTCGCGATGCTTTCCGGTGTCCTGAAAAGCAAGAGGGCAATTCAGGTCAACATCGAGATCATGCGAGCCTTCGTCCGCCTTCGACAGCTGCTATCGGAAAACGCCGAGCTTTCCCGCAAGCTGGATTCACTCGAAAGCAAATACGACGCCCAGTTCAAGATCGTGTTCGATGCGATTCGTGAACTGATGGCACCGAAGCCTACGAAATCAAGGCCTATCGGCTTCATCGGTCAGGGTGGCGCTTGAAGTCGCTGCGGCGACCGGATCGAGTTCGTGGCCCTGGAGAAAGGCATCCTCTACCTGTGTCTGGAACGCCAAGGATTTGGCGGCCACCTGACCGCATGAGCTTCGAGGTTGGTATAAACAACCCCGGGCCCGCGCGCACTACTGGTATCAAGGTCAAGTTCCAGGTCCCGCCACATTTCGGGCTCTATCTCGCCCGTACGGGGCTCGGGCCCGGAATCATGGCGAACTCCGCGAATTCGGAGGAACCCTTGCGTCATGAGGCGCTTGGCACTCTCGGTGGCAATCTTTCGAAATTCCCCGGTTGCCTCTTCAAGTTTGCCCCTGACGGCCCTGGCCTCTTGCAACAGGTCTTCGGTGAGGGGGCCGGAGCTGTCGCCAAAGCCGTCTTTCTCGGACGCCAATCGCTCACAGGCAGCGACGTCCTTGTTGCACGCGATCAGCTCTTCGCGATAGTCCAGATAGAAATGTGATGCGAGCCCCATCAATTCGGAATCCAGGAGCGGAATCCACCGTGGCTCCAGATGGGCCGGCTTCTCCGTCACCGCGGCGGCATGCATCTTCGTTCGCGCGGCATCCAGCACTTCGATCTCCACGCAATCGAATTGCTCACCCCCAACCGTGATGTTCTTGAGATTGGCGACCGTGGGACGGGCGTTGTAACCGTGGTCCACGCCATCCAGGTAGCCACGATGAAAAACGCGGGAGACAAGTGCCTTGTATGCGGGGTCGGCGCTTTGACTATTCACCGCGTCCCGGAGCCTCGAGGCGATATTCAGCGCACGCCCGATGAATTCCTTGTTCCCCTGCATCACCGCGGGGATGAGATCGCCCACATCGACCCCGAAGGTCAGGCCAATGATCTCCGGCCGCAGGTCGATGTGTTGCAGCACTCTCAGCTCGACAAGGCTCTGGTAGGCAAACGAGAACTTTGCCAGTGAGTCCAACAGCTTCGTTCCATCGGTTTCCGCCGGAAAAAGCAGGATCCAACCGTCACCGAGAAATTTGTACAGGACGAAGTTGGCGATTGACCTTACTCGCAACAGCTCCACCTTGAGCTCATCCACAAACTCGGTGAATACGGAAACCCGCCCGCGGACGGCAAGGGATTCCAGGATCTTTGACGAAGAGCACATGTCCAGGAAGACGACGATCGCGCTGCCTCCAATGTGCGGATCGTCTTTTCCGAGCATTTCCACGGCCGAAGGCCGCTGATATCGCATATGCCTTATTCCCACCTTGGAACCGAACCGGGCGGATTGGTCCTTGTCGTGAGGAATTTTAACCCAGAGAGGCGGATCACCCCGCGCGGTGCGGCTGGTCCGCATGCGCCTCGAGCGGATCCCGAGCTCGCGGCCGGGTACCTCAACGCCGCCTAGGCCGAGGTTCTACGAGGTCTTCTTCAAGGTGAAACTCAGCTCCCTGCCCACAGCCCCGGCCGCCTTGATGAGCGTATCGAGCTGCACCGTAGTGCACGCAGGATCCAGGACGCGCTCCAACTGCGAGCGGCTGGTCCGCATGCGCCGGGCCATCTCCATCTTCGATAGTCCCGCCTTGGCCATTCCCTCTTCCACCGCTTCGGCGAGGGCCCGCTTGATCGCCGAAGCCTGAACCTCGTCGAAGATCCGCTCCTCGCGCAGGAGGGTGTCAAAGCTCGATCCGCGGTGCTTGTTGGGCCTAGCCACGGCACCACTCGCGCCAGCGCGCTTCCGCGAGCGCGAGGTCGTCACCGGGCGTGCGCTGCGATTTCTTGACGAAGCCATGGAGCAGCACCAGTTCCTTTCCGTCGACCGCGAAAAGCACGCGGGCGATTCTGCCCTTCAAACTCGATCGGACTTCCCAGACATTTCCCCGCAAGTGGTCCACGCGAGGCTTGCCGAGTGGCCACTTGTACTGCACGTAGGCAATGTCGGTTCCGACCGCCTTGCGATCCTCCTTGGAAAGGCTCAACAACCATTCCCGGACGGGCTCGTTCCCCGAAGAAGTCCGGAAGAAACTCGCTTGCAGCCGCGGGAGGCTCGCTACCATGAAGTGTACCTTATAAGGTACAGCCGCGGCAAGGCTTCGCGGCTCCGGCACGGGGTCATGGCTGCTACCCTGCGCGTCTGAAGGCTCACTGCATGAGCCACGGTCTCAGGAAAACTGCCTAAGGCGAAGTCTTGCGCTCCTTCGTCAAGCGCTGTCGCGAAATCAGGGTCTCGCCGCAAACGCCTTGTCGAACCGGGCTTCCATCCGTGACGGGGCGCCAGGCGACCCGCCTACGAGCGCCGCACGAATCCCCCGACTTCCGCAGCCGATCCATGTACGCCTCCAGCTCGGGCACACGTGCGGCGTCGGGCGCGAAGAAGGGATTGCCCTCCACGTCGTCCCAGCTCTTGAGCGCGATGGCGTTGGGCCCGAGCTGCGCGAGATAACCGCGCACCACCACGCCGTACCTCTCGCGCAGCCACTTCTTGGCGATCGCCCCGGCCGCCACCGCCGGCGCCGTGAGCCGCGCCGACGAGCGCCCTCCCCCGCGCGGATCGCGGATGCCGTACTTGCGCAGGTACGTGTAGTCGGCGTGCCCGGGCCGGAAGCTGGTGGCGATCTTCGCGTAGTCCTTGGGGCGTTGATCGACATTGCGGATCAGGAGCGCGATCGGCGTGCCGGTGGTCTTGCCCTCGTACACGCCCGAGAGGATCTCCACCACGTCGTCCTCGTGGCGCTGGGTCACGTGGCGCGAGGTGCCGGGCTTCCTGCGGTCCATGTCGGGCTGGATGTCTTCGGCTGCTAGCTCCATCCCTGGCGGGCAGCCGTCGACCACGCAGCCGATCGCCGGGCCGTGCGATTCGCCGAAGGTGGTGACGGTGAAGAGGGTGCCGAGGGTGTTGCCGGACATGGTGATGCGAGTTTACTGCATCGGAACTTCACGAGGGTAATCAGCGGGTTATGGCCGGGTAGGTCTTTATGGTCACAAATTGTGACCTTAAAGAATTGGGCGAAGGCTCATCCGGCGAGCTTGGCGTACGCCATCGTCGCGACAGGAGGATTCATGGAAACAACGCCTATCCGTATGACGCCCTCGGGAGCGCCCCGGATCTTCACGATTCGCGGCAAGCGAGTGATCCTCGACTCGGACCTTGCCGCGCTATACGGCGTGCCGACGAAGCAACTCAATCAGCAGGTCCGTCGGAATCCTGGACGTTTCCCCGAAGACTTCTGCTTCGTGCTCTCGAGTGACGAGTGGGATTCTTCAAGGTCGCAAGTCGCCACCCTAAAGACCACTCGCGGCAGCCATCGGAAATTCCGGCCTTTTGCTTTCACCGAGCACGGCGCGCTAATGGCAGCGGGCGTACTCAACTCGGACCGAGCGATTGAAGTGTCAATCTTCGTCGTTCGGACGTTTATCGTGATGCGAGAGGCTCTTGTCGACACTCAGGAACTCTCGAAGCGCTTGGATGAGTTGGAGCACGGCTTGGAGAGCCGCCTCGCCGGGCATGACCACGCAATTGCGGAGCTGCTCGCGACGATCAGGGCACTCATGAACCCGCCGGCGGTCAAGCGGCGCACGATTGGTTTTGTCCATCCGGACGACAAGTAAACAGCCGCCCGGTGTTACTTGGTGAACATCGCCCTCAAGCGCTCCACCGATGGGAGGTCGCGCACGTTCATCCGGACGATCGGAATGCCGGCACTTTGGAGAATGGAGTCTCGTTTCGCGTCGCCTGTGATCTGGTGCGTCCCATCGTCGAGTCACGGCCCGGCGATCGGCTGCGTGGTCGACGGAGCATATGAGCCAGTTGCAAACTGAAAACTCCGTGCCTTCCGGCTGAGGAGGATCGAGAATGGCTCGACAACACACCCCTGTGGCCAATCCCACTCGCATACTTGACGTTCGCTTGACGCTATACGTCTTTGACGTATAACCTCCGAATGTTCACCTTCATCGAAACTCACCTCTTCACCCGCGTCGTCAGCGACTACTTCTCCGACGACGAGTATGGGGAGCTGCAAGCACCCAGCCGGGACGTGGCAAGCGGGGTGGCATTCGGGTCATCTACTACGTCAAGGCGCGCGACGGTGTCATCTGGATGCTGACCATCTATGCCAAGAACGAAGCCGAGACAATCGCCCCGAAAGTCCTCGAAAGGATCAGGAGTGAAATCGATGAATAAGGCGAAGCGCGACATTGGCCGCGAGATCCTTGACGGCATCATGGAGCTCAAGCGTGGCGAGACCGGGCGGGTCACCAACCTGCCTTCAGTGACGCAGATTCGCGAAGGAACCGGGCTTTCGCAGGCGCGGTTCGCGCAACTGCTCGGCGTTTCGGCACGGACGCTCCAAGAATGGGAACAAGGACGCCGGTCTCCCTCGGGAGCGGCGCGTACGCTGCTGCTGATAGCGGCGCGCAATCCGCGGGCTCTGTTGGAAGTTGCCTGAGGGCGACTGGTCCGGCCTCGTGACCGAGGTCGAATCTTTAAGATCACAGCCTGTGATCTTAAAGACCGGACGTGCCGCAGCGCTGCATCGGAAGTTCTTGATGCTAATCAGGGGGTTGCGGGGTGCCTTTGAGGTGCCAATTTGGCATCTCAAACACCTTAGGGCTCACTTGGTGAGCCTGACAACCGCGACGATAGGTCATCACGATTGCTGGTGAGTCGCCATGAAGAGTCAACCCCTCTCGCCGAGTCTCGATGAGGTGCGCGGCGCCATCGTCGTATTTCGGTCCCGCCGGGTCATCCTGGATACTGATCTGGCCGCGCTTTACGGGGTTACGACCAGCCATTTCAATCGGGCGGTTCGTCGCAACCTCGCGCGCTTTCCCGACGACTTCATGGTCCAGCTGACGCCCGAGGAAGGCGTTGCATTGAGGTCACACGTTGTGACCTCAAAGGGACGCGGCGGCAGGCGCTACGCCCCCCTAGCTTTCACAGAGCACGGCGCCATCATGGCGGCCACGATTCTCAACAGCCCGCGAGCTACGGAGGTAGCAGTGTTCGTCGTTCGCGCCTTCATCGGGCTAAGGGAGGCGATGTCCGCGAATGCGGAACTGGCGCGCCGCCTGGATGAACTGGAGAAGGGGATCGAGAAGCGATTGGAGAGTCACGACGATGCCATCACGGAGATTCTCCGCGCGATCCGGGCGCTGATGACGCCGCCAGATCCGAAGCGACGCCCCATTGGATTCATCGGTCCCGCCGAAAACTAAGGCCAGTGGTTGGCCCCAGCCATTTTCGGGTCAACGGGCTCAGATCAAGGCGTTGCGCCTTTAAGGTCACAGATTGTGATCTTAGAGCGAGCTCAACTGGCGAGCCTGGAAGTGCCAGGCTTGGCCGCAGGAAAGACTGACCGGCGTCCGCTGCACGATATACCCATCTAGGTATAAAGTTATGTCACCGAAACTTTGACCCCTCGTCTGGGTTGGCAGAATGAAACGAAAGAAGGCACACACGCCGCCTGAGTTCGAGCGCAGCAGCGGCAACGTGTACGCGGACCTCGGTATACGGGACGCGGAACAAATGCTCGTCAAGGCGGAGCTCGCGGCCGCGATCGCATCGATTCTCGCGAAGCGCGCCCTCAAGCAGGCCGAGGCCGCCGCATTGCTCGGCTTGACCCAACCGAAGCTGTCGAACCTTCTGCGGGGACACTTCCACGGGCTGTCGGAGCGCCGGTTGATGGACTGCCTGACCCGCCTGGGACGCGATGTGCAGATTGTGGTCACGGAACGGCCGCGGTCCCGATCGCCAGGGCGCGTGTCGGTGGTGGTCAACTAGTCGAGCTGATCCGCTGGATCGATTGTGTGATCCAGGGGATCAGGCGAACGAAAATCGCCCTTTTGGATACCAGTCCCTCGCGAAGGAGCCTTGACCCTATCGATGCGCCGAGACCCGGGACAGCCGCCACGCCATGAAGCCCAGCACCGCCACGCCGCCGATGAGGATCGCCCAGAGCGCGAGGCGTCGCGGGTTGGCCTCGCCCACCAGCCGGTCCCAGCGCGAAACCGGCGGCCCGTCCGTCACCTTCCCGGCCTTCGCCGCGGGCAGGCGCAGCTCCGCCAGGCGCTCGTAGGCCGGAATCAGCGCTGACACGGGCAATGCGACCGCGCTCGCCTGCGGATTGCCGAACGCGAGCGCGAACGGTCCCTCGCCGCGCGCGACGAAAATCAGCTGGTGGCTGCGCCATTGGACCTCGAGCGCGGGCGGCGCGGCGCTGGTCGCCCCGGGCGCGAGCCTCGCCATCCAGTAGCGCGCCGGCAGGCGTCCGATCTCCAGCGGCGGCGATTGCTTTTCGGCATCCTCGTAACGCAAGCGATAGAACGGCGCCCACCCCACCGCCCGCCATGTTTCGGTCTCGTCGCCGCGCGCCGTGATGGCTGCCGAGATCACGTCGTTGGGCTCTCCCGAGACCAGCCTGTAGGTCTCCACCGGAAGGCGCGCCCCGAGGTCGTAGAGGAACTCTCCCGGCTTCGACCCGGGCGTGCCGCGCACCGTGCGAAGCAGGCGCGGGGGCGGCTGCGTGCGCGGCTCGCGCTCGGCGCGAACGCCGGTGAGCTTGAAGGCGGGCGCATCCCATGTGACCCGCAAGTACTTCACCTTGCGCGGGGGAAATTCGATGCGCGGCTGCGACAACATGCGCCCGGCGTTCTCGACACGCACCAGCGGACCCGCGGCGAGCGCGCTCCACGTCTTGAGGTCGTCGCTGCCCTCGACGCGCACCTTCACGACCTCCGCGCCGGCGCCCGCTTCCCACTCGACGTGCAGCGCGCGCAGCGGCTCCTGCACCGCCGTCGCATCGAGCAGGTACGCCACGGCGCGGGCCACGCGATCGCCGCCCCTGCCGCGAATCGACACCAGGGTGCCGTCGGCGGTGCGCACCGTGACTTCCGCGCCGCGCCCGCCCGGGGGCAGCGCGAGCGTGGAAATTGGGAAGTGAGCAAGCGCGACCAGGGGCAGCACCTCGCGCTGCAGGTCGGGATCGCCGGCGAACGCGATCGGTACCCCCTCCCCGCGCGCGTTGAAGACCCGCACGTCCGCCAAGTCGCGGCGCGCGTCGCGATAGGCCTCGAACGGGAGTGCGAGGCGATGCAGCGCCTCCTTGCCGGTGAGCACGAGCTCGGCCGACGAGATGAACCGGGACGGGGGCTGCGCCGCGGCAGGCAGGGCCGCGGCGAACAGCAGTGCGGCAAGTCTCATGACGGATTCTCCGGCTTGCGCGGCGGCACCGGCGAGAAGTATCCGATCACCAGCATCAGCACTCCCACCGCGATGAACGAAACGATGCGCTCGATGCCGCCGACGTGCGACAGGTCCACGAGGAAGAGCTTGGCGACCACCACCGCCATCAGGCCGGCGCCCACCATCCACAGCCCACGGCGTGCGCGGCGCGTGGCGAACACCATGAGCGCGAGGGCGAGCAGCGACCAGAACACCGACAGCGAGGCTTGCGCGAGGACGGAGCGGCGCACCGACTCGAAATCGTAAGGCACCGCCGCCCAGTGGTGCAGCGTTCGCAGCAGCACGCCGTTCAGCCACACGAACGCGACCGCGCCCGCGGTCCATGCAGTAGCGCGCCCGGGCTGCATCGACGCCGGGACCCGGGGCGTTCGACGGAGCGCGAGCCACGCCGCCACCACCGAAAGGCCCGCGAGGACGTGTGCGAGATCGAGGGCATTGATCAGCGGGAGGTACGGCAGCGGGTCGCTGCGCCCATCGTGGGTCGCGTTGGCGTAGAGCGACCACGCCACCATCGCAATCGCGATCGCCGCGGTTGCCGTGCCCCGGTAGGCATGGCCGTGGGTTGCGATCGGCCAGCGGGACTCGGCAGCGCGGCTCGAGGCGAGCATCACCAGGAGCGCGGGCACGATCGCCACCGAGGCGACCGACCACGCCGTCCCCCGTGCGGTGAACGTCGCGGCAACCCAATGCAGCTCCTTCGCCCCGAGTGCGGCGATGAGGAGCATTCCGCCCGCGTGCAACCACTCGAGGTAACGCGGCGACTCGCCAGGCTCCAGCCAGCGCAGGATCCAGAAGTGCGCCGCGATCGCGAACGGCCACGCCACCCAGCCGTAATGCGCGAACGGATGGCGGTGTCCCCCCAGGCTCACGAGGGCGAGCAGCACGAGCGCGGGCAGGAGGAGTCGCGCCGTCCACTCGGCCTCGCGCCACTGCCAGCGAAGCGCGAGCACTCCAAGCGCCAGCGCGGTGGCCGCGACCCACATCAC
>JALYSB010000140.1 GCA_030855025.1 Pseudomonadota bacterium | reverse complement strand
TCGTGGAACGGCATCAGCACCGCGAGGCGGGTGCCGAGGACGATGCGCGCCGCTCCCGATTGCGCCGCCAGCCATGCGGCCGCGCGCTCGCCCTCGCTCAGGTGGCTATGGGCCGAAGCCAGCCGCACGCCCGGGAATCGACTGGCTACCTGGGCCTCGAACTGCGGGGTGAGGCCGATCTCGGGCACCAGCAAGAGCGCCTGGCGCCCGCGCGCCAGCGCATCCGCGATAAGGTGCAGGTAGACCTCGGTCTTGCCGCTGCCCGTGACGCCGTGCAGCAGCACCGGATGAAAGCGGTCGCGCCCTGCGTTCACGAGGTCGATCGCCGAGCGCTGCTGCGCGGTGAGCGCGATCGTTGCCTCGAATCCCGCCTCTCCCGGAATTGCCGCGGGGGGCGCGATCCTGCGGCGGCTCACCTGGCGCAGCCGCGGCGGCAGGCTGGCGGCGATTACCTCGCCTAGCGGGCGCTGGTAGTAGGCCGCGCAGAACTCGAAGAGCTCCATTTCGGCCGGCTGGAAGGCTCCCACGTCCGTGACCACCGATTCCACGGCCCGCAGGCGCGCCTGGGGCACTTCGCTGCGATCGGTGAACTCGACGGCGACCCCGACCTTGCGGGCGCGACCGAAGGGCACCACGACCAACGCGCCGACCGCGATCTCGAGCCCCTCTGGCACGCGAAAATCGAAGCGTTCGTCGAGGGGCACATCGAGGGCCACGCGGACGATATTCACGAGTGAAAACGGGGGGGCAGCAGGGGGTGGAAATGCCTGTGGATAAGTCTGTGCACACAATGCCTTTCAAGGCACGGGACCCGGCTTGCGGCACGAATTGCGCCCGTTATTCCGCGCTGCAGCATCCCCTAAACCCCTGAAAGAACGAAATATTCCGGATCACCTGACACTGTCATCGAACTGTAGTAACAAAAACTCGAGGACGAGCAATGTGTGAATAAGCAATCACATCGAGGCAAATATTTTTCTTGACACGCCCTACCCGGCGTGGGCCCCGACCGATAGGGCGTGCACTGCCTCTACCAGCGCGTGCACGTTGTCCGGATCCGTGTGCTGCGAGATGCCGTGGCCCAGGTTGAAAACATGCCCCGAACCCGCGCCGTAGGCGTCGAGAATGCGGCCGGCCTCGGCCTCGATCGCGCTGCGCGTGCCGAAAAGCGCCATCGGATCCATGTTGCCCTGGAGCGCCATGCGATCACCCACCAGGCGGCGCGCCGCTCCCAGCGGGGTCTGCCAATCGATGCCGAGCGCATCCGCGCCGGACTGCGCAAGGCCCTCGAGCCAGAGCCCGCCGCCCTTGGTGAAGAGGATCCGCGGCACGATGCGCTCGGCATGCACGCGTGTGATGCCGGACATCACCTGGCGGGAGTACGCGAGCGAGAATTCCTGGAATGCTGCGTCCGACAATGCGCCGCCCCAGGTATCGAACACCATCACGGCCTGGGCGCCCGCGGCGATCTGGGCGTTGAGGTAGGCAGTCACGGCTTGCGCGTTCACGTCGAGGATGCGATGCAGCAGGTCGGGCCGCGAATACAGCATCGACTTGACCGTCCGGAAGTCGTCGCTGCCGCCGCCCTCGATCATGTAGCAGGCGAGGGTGAACGGGCTGCCCGAGAAGCCGATCAGCGGCACGCGCCCGTGGAGCTCGCGACGCACCAGCGCCACCGCGTCGTACACATAGGCAAGCTGCCCGGGATCGGGTACGCGCAGCTGCGCAACCTGGGCCTCGGTGCGCAGCGGGCGCTCGAACTTCGGCCCTTCACCCTCGACGAAATACAGTCCGAGACCCATCGCGTCGGGGACCGTGAGGATGTCGGAGAAGAGGATCGCCGCGTCGAGCGAGAAACGCGCGAGCGGCTGCAAGGTGACCTCGCAGGCGAGCTCGGGTGTCTTGGCGAGCGTGAGGAAGCTGCCCGCACGTTTGCGGGTCGCGTTGTATTCGGGGAGGTAGCGCCCGGCCTGGCGCATGATCCAGATCGGCGTGTAGGGCGTGGGCTCGCGCATGAGCGCGCGCAGGAAAGTGTCGTTGTGCATCCGCGATTCTACAAACACCGGTCCAGGAACGCCCGCACCGCCGCGTCATAGCGCGGATTGACGCTCAGGTCGTTGTGCCCGAAACCCTCGAATTTGACGCGTTCCACCGGTCCGCCCCAGAGGTTCGCGAGCCGCTCCGAATGACGCATGGGAATCAGCTGGTCGGCATCCCCCATGAGGAATAGCGCCGGCATGCGCAGTCGCGGGGCGTGGGCGGCGGAGTCGAACGGGTGGCGCATCAGCAGGTCCACCGGCAGCCACGAATAGATCTGCTTCGCCACGTCGCGGGCGGAGTCGAAGGGCGAGGTGAGGATCACGCACCGCGCGGGCCGCGCGGCAGCGACCTGCACCGCGACGCCGGTCCCGAGGCTGCGTCCGTGAAGCGCCACGCGGGTGGCGTCGAGGTCCGCGCGCCGCGCCGCCCAGTCGAAGATCTCGACCGCGTCGGCCACCATCGCCGCCTCCGCGGGCTTGCCGCCGCTCTTCCCATAGCCGCGGTAGTTCACGAATAGCACTGCGCGCTCGCCGTAGCTGTCGGCGGCCTGCGACGCATATGCCGTCACTTCCTCGGCATTGCCGCCGTAGTAGATCACCAGGGACGCCCGCGCGACCGGAGGCTTCACCAGCACCCCGGAGAGCACGGTTGCCTCGCGCGCCTTGATCGACACGTCCTCGATGACCCATCCGGGCGGCGCGGCGGGCGTGCCTGCGTGCGCCTGGGGGAAGAAAAGCAGGCGCTCCTGCCCGAACCATACGAGCGCGGTGATGGCCGCATAGCCCACGACGGCGGCGAGGAGAAGGAATCCGAGCCAGGCCACAGCGGGGGGCCTCAGCGCGGCAGGTCCGAGCTTCCCATCAGGAAGGCATCGACTTCGCGGGCACACTGGCGGCCCTCGCGGATCGCCCAGACGATGAGCGACTGGCCGCGGCGCATGTCGCCCGCGGAAAACACCTTCGCAACGGAGGTCGCGTAGGCACCGGGGCCATCCGTGGGCGCGCGCACGTTGCCGCGGTTGTCCTTGGCCACACCCAACTGGTCGATGACACCCGCGTGCACCGGGTGCAGGTAACCCATCGCCAGAAGAACCAGCTGCGCGGGGATGGTGAACTCGGTGCCGGGCACTTCCTTCATCGCCATCGAGCCCTTCTCATCCTTCACCCACGCGACATGGCATGCGGTGAGGCTCTCGACGCGGCCCGCCGTGCCATGGAACGCCTTGGTGGCCACCGCGAAGTCGCGCTCCGCGCCCTCCTCGTGCGACGACGAGGTGCGCAGCTTGAGCGGCCAGTAGGGCCACGTGAGCAGCTTGTCCTCGTGCTCCGGCGGCATCGGCATCAGCTCGAAATTGGTGACCGACGCGGCGCCCTGGCGGATCGAGGTGCCGATGCAGTCGCTGCCGGTGTCGCCGCCACCGATCACCACGACGTGCTTGCCGGTGGCGAGGATCTGCCCGGGAACCTTGTCGCCCGCGACCACCTTGTTCTGCGACGGCAGGAACTCCATCGCATAGTGGATTCCCGCCAGCTCGCGCCCCGGCACGGGAAGGTCGCGGGGATGTTCCGATCCGCCGGTGAGGGCGACCGCGTCGAACTGCTGGAGGAGTTCGCCTCCCGGGACCGTCACGCCCACGTGCACGCCGCTGCGGAAAATCACGCCCTCCGCGGCCATCTGCTCGATCCGGCGGTCGATGAGGTGCTTCTCCATCTTGAAATCGGGGATGCCGTAACGCAGCAGCCCGCCGATGCGATCGCTCTTCTCGAAGAGCGTCACGTCGTGGCCGGCGCGCGCGAGCTGTTGCGCGCACGCGAGCCCCGCAGGTCCCGAGCCCACGACGGCAACCTTCTTGCCGGTCTTGCGCACCGGCAGCTGCGGCCCGACCCACCCCTCGGCCCAGCCCTTGTCGATGATCGCCTGCTCGATCGACTTGATCGCGACCGGGTCGTCGTTGATGTTGAGAGTGCACGACGCCTCGCACGGCGCCGGGCACACGCGCCCGGTGAATTCCGGAAAGTTGTTGGTGGAATGCAGCACCTCGAGCGCGTCGCGCCAGTGGCCGCGATACACGAGGTCGTTCCAGTCGGGAATGATGTTGTTGACCGGGCAGCCGGTCTGGCAGAACGGGATGCCGCAGTCCATGCAGCGCGCGCCCTGCTGGCTCATCTCGGAATCGGGGAGCGGGCGGATGAACTCCTTGTAGATCTTGACGCGCTCGGACACCGGCGCATACGGCCGGTCGCGGCGCTCGATTTCCATGAAGCCGGTGATTTTTCCCATGATCCCTTTGTCGTTCCCGCGAAGGCGGGAACCCAGCCAAGGTGCTCTCGCGCCCAGTCTGGGTTCCCGCCTTCGCGGGAACGACGATCTCGTTAGTCGTTCGCCCGGATCTCCACCCGCGGCGTCGGTTGCTCGTCGCGCAACTTCTCCTGCGCCATCTCGGCCAGCGCGCGCCGGTACTCCACCGGCATCACCTTCACGAACTTCGGCAGGTACGACGCCCAGTTCTCGAGCACGCGGCGGGCACGCTCGCTGCCCGTGTAGAGCAGGTGCCTCTGGATGAGGTCCTTCAGCATCTCGTCGTCGTGCCCGGCGACGTGGTCGATCTTCACCTTGCCGTGGCCCTCGAGCTCTCCCGCGCCGCCTTCGGCCGCCGCGCTCTCCTCCTCGGGGATCGGCTCCAGCTCCACCATCGCCATGTTGCAGCGCTGGGTGAAGTCGCCTTCCTCGTCGAGCACATACGCGATGCCGCCCGACATCCCGGCGGCGAAGTTGCGCCCCGCGCTTCCGAGCACCACCACCGTGCCGCCGGTCATGTATTCGCACCCGTGATCGCCCACGCCCTCGACCACCGCGGTCGCTCCCGAGTTGCGCACGCAGAAGCGCTCGCCCGCCACGCCGCGGAAGTAACCCTCGCCGCTGATCGCGCCATACATCAGCGTGTTGCCCACGATGATGTTGTCCTCGGGCACGAGCGGGGATTCCTTGGGCGGATAGACGATGATGCGCCCGCCCGACAAGCCCTTGCCCACATAGTCGTTGGCATCGCCCTCGAGCTCGAAGGTCACGCCGTGGGCGAGCCACGCGCCGAAGCTCTGCCCGGCGGTGCCCTTGAAATTCACGTGGATGGTGTCGTCGGCGAGGCCCGCGTGGCCATAGCGGCGCGCGACCTCGCCCGAGAGCATCGCGCCCACGGTGCGATTGCGGTTGTAGATTCGGCTCGTGAAGGCCACGGCCTTGCGCGAGGCGAGCGCACCCTGCGCCTGCTTGATCAGCTCGTGGTCGAGGGCTTTCGCGAGCCCGTGTTCCTGGCGCTCGGTCTGCCGGATCGCCACGCCCGCATCGACCACCGGGCGGTGGAAGATCTTCGCGAAGTCGAGGCCCTTGGCCTTCCAGTGCTCGATCCCCGGCATCACATCGAGGAGCTCGGTGCGGCCCACCAGCTCCTCGAACTTGCGCACGCCGATCCTGGCCATCCACTCGCGCACTTCCTCGGCGACGAAGAAGAAGTAGTTGATGACGTGCTCGGGCTTGCCGTCGAACTTCTTGATGAGCTCGGGATCCTGCGTGGCGATCCCCACCGGGCACGTGTTCAGGTGGCACTTGCGCATCATGATGCAGCCTTCGACCACCAGCGGCGCGGTGGCGAAGCCGAACTCGTCGGCGCCCAGCAGCGCGCCGATCACGACATCGCGACCGGTCTTCATCTGGCCATCCGCTTGCACGGCGATCCGCCCGCGCAGCTTGTTGAGCACGAGCGTCTGCTGGGTCTCGGCGAGGCCGATCTCCCAGGGGCTCCCCGCGTACTTGAGCGAGGAGAGCGGGCTCGCGCCAGTGCCGCCGTCGTGGCCCGAGATCGTCACGTGGTCGGCCTTGGCCTTGGCGACGCCCGCCGCCACCGTACCCACGCCGATCTCGGAGACCAGCTTCACTGAAACGCGCGCCGCGGGATTCACGTTCTTCAGGTCGTGGATCAGCTGCGCGAGGTCCTCGATCGAGTAGATGTCGTGGTGCGGCGGCGGCGAGATGAGCCCCACGCCGGGCACCGTATGGCGCACTTTCGCGATGTAGCGCGACACCTTGTGGCCGGGCAGTTGGCCGCCCTCGCCGGGCTTCGCACCCTGCGCCATCTTGATCTGCAGGTCATCGGCGTTCACCAGGTACTCGGTGGTGACGCCGAAGCGCCCCGCCGCGACCTGCTTGATCGCCGAGCGCATCGAGTCGCCGTTGGCGAGCTTCTGGTAGCGGATCGGGTCCTCGCCGCCCTCGCCGGTGTTGGACTTGCCGCCGATGCGGTTCATCGCGATGGCGAGCGTCGAGTGGGCCTCGTGCGAGATCGACCCCAGCGACATGGCGCCGGTGGCGAAGCGCTTCACGATCTCGCTCGCGGGCTCGACCTCATCCAGGGGGATGGCCTTCCCGGCCTCGCGAATGCGGAACAGGCCGCGCAGCGTGAGGAGGCGCTCGCTCTGCTCGTTGATGAGGCTCGAGTACTCCCGGAACGTGGTGAAGTTGTTGGCGCGTGTCGCGTGCTGCAGCTTGGCGATCGCATCCGGCGTCCACATGTGCGCTTCGCCCCGGGTGCGGAAGGCATACTCGCCGCCCGGATCGAGCTGGTTGCGGTAGAGCGGCGCATCCGAATAGGCGAGCCGGTGGAGCCGCACGGTTTCCTCGGCGATCTCCTTCAGGCCCACGCCCTCGACGGCGGTCGCGGTGCCGTCGAAATACTTGTCGACGAACGGGCTCGCGAGCCCCACCGCCTCGAAGATCTGCGCGCCGCAGTACGACTGGTAGGTCGAGATGCCCATCTTGGACATCACCTTGAGCAGGCCCTTGCCGACCGCCTTGATGTAGCGCTTGACCAGCTCGCCTTCCTCGATCTTTTGCGGCAGGCCGTCGCGGATGTCCATCAGGGTCGCGAACGCAAGGTTGGGATGGATCGCTTCCGCCCCGAACCCCGCCAGGCACGCGAAGTGATGTACCTCTCGCGCGCTCCCGGTCTCGACCACCAGGCCGGAGCGGGTGCGCAACCCCGCACGCACCAGGTGGTGGTGCACGGCGGCCGTGGCGAGCAACGCCGGAATGGCGATGCGATCCACCGACAGCTCGCGGTCGGTGAGGATGATGATGTTGGTGTCCTTGCGCACCGCGTCCTCGGCGTCGGCGCAGAGCTGCGCGAGCGCCGGCTCCATGCCCTCCACGCCCCACTCGGCCGGGTAGCACATGCTGAGAACGTCGCTCTTGAAGTGCCCTTGCGTGAAGGTCGACGCGCGCCGCAGTTTTTCCATGTCCTCGAAGGTGAGGATCGGCTGCGAGACCTCGAGGCGCATCACCGGCTCGGTCGAGTCGGGCGAGAGCAGGTTCGGGCGCGGGCCGATGAACGACACCAGCGACATCACCAGCTGCTCGCGGATCGGGTCGATCGGCGGGTTGGTCACCTGCGCGAAGAGCTGGCGGAAATACGCGTAGAGGGGGCGCGCGCGGTTCGAGAGCACCGCCAGCGGCGTGTCGTCGCCCATCGAGCCGATCGGCTCCTCGCCCGCGATCGCCATCGGGGTCATCAGCATCTTCAGGTCTTCCTGCGTGTAGCCGAAGGCCTGCTGCCGGTCGAGGAGCTTGTCGGTGTCGGGCGTGGGCACCTCGTGGGGCTTGGGGATGTCCTCCAGCCGGATCTGGGTGCGGTCGAGCCAGTCCTGGTAGGGGCGCTGGGCGGCGAGGTCGCGCTTCAGCTCGTCGTCGGAGATGATGCGGCCGTGCTCGATGTCCACCAGCAGCATCTTGCCCGGCTGCAGGCGCCACTTCTTGATGATCTTTTCCTGCGGGATGTCGAGCACGCCCATCTCGGAGGACATGACGATGAGGTCGTCGTCGGTGATGAAATAGCGCGCGGGACGCAGCCCGTTGCGGTCGAGTGTGGCGCCGATGAACTTGCCGTCGGTGAAGGCGACCGCCGCGGGCCCGTCCCACGGCTCCATCAGGGCGGCATGGTACTCATAGAACGCGCGGCGCTTGGCGTCCATCAGCGGGTTGCCGGCCCACGCCTCCGGGATCATCAGCATCATCGCGTGCGCGATCGGGTAGCCGCCCATCACCAGGAGCTCCAACGCGTTGTCGAACGAGGCCGAGTCGGACTGCCCGTCGTAGACCAGCGGCCAGATCTTGTCGAGGTCGTCTCCCAGCAGCTTCGAGTGGATCGTCGCCTGGCGCGACTTGATCCCATTCAAATTTCCGTTGAGCGTGTTGATCTCGCCGTTGTGCGCGATGAAGCGGAACGGGTGCGCGAGATCCCAGGTCGGGAAAGTATTGGTGGAGAAGCGCTGGTGCGCGAGGCACAGCGCGGAGGTGAACCGCTTGTCGCCCAGGTCCCTGAAGAACGGGCCCACCTGCTCCGCGAGCAGCATGCCCTTGTAGACGATGGTGCGATGCGAGAACGAGGGGACGTAGAAGCCCTTCGCGTTCGACAGGCCGAGCGCGCGGATCGCGTGGCCCGAGCTCTTGCGGATGATGTAGAGCTTGCGCTCGAACGCGTCGCGGTCGAGGCTGCCCCGGCCGGCGCCGACGAACACCTGGCGAATCACGGGCATCGAGCTGCGCGCCGTGGGACCCAGCGTGGAATCGTCCACCGGGACCTCGCGCCAGCCGAGCACCTGCTGGCCCTCGTTCACGATCGCGCGCTCGGTTTCGCGGACGCACGCCGCGCGCGCCGCCGGATCGCGCGGCAGGAACAGCATGCCCACGCCGTAGGCCCCGGCCTTCGGCAGCTTGATGCCCTTCGCAGCCATCTCTTCGCGGAAGAACGCGTCGGGAATCTGCACCAGCAGCCCCGCGCCATCGCCGTGCAGGGGGTCGGCCCCCGTGGCGCCGCGGTGGCGCAGGTTGTTCAGGATCGTGAGGCCCTTCTCGACGATGTCG
>JALYSB010000139.1 GCA_030855025.1 Pseudomonadota bacterium | reverse complement strand
GGCCGCGCGCCAGAAGCGGTGCACGTGGCCTTCCTCGAAAGCCTGCTTCTGCAGCGCCCCGCGCGACATCGACAGGTACGACAGCAGGATCGGCAGCAGCATCTTGTTGGTGATGATCATCCACGCCACCCCGAGGGAGGCGGTGATGCCGAGCTCGCGCACGATGTCGATCGGGATCAGCATGATCACCGCGAAGCCGAGCACGTTGGTGAGGAGCGCCAGGGTCCCGGGGATGAAGAGCTTGGCGAAGGAGCGCTTTGCGGCCATGAGGCTGTCGACCCCGGAGACCACCTCGCGCTCCCACGTCTTGGTCATCTGCACCGCGTGGGAGACGCCGATGGAGAAGATCAGGAACGGCACCAGGATCGAGAGGGGATCGATGCCGAAGCCCAGCAGCGGGAGCGTGCCGAGGAGCCACAGCACCGGCATCATGGCCACGACGAGGGCCACCAGCGTGAGCTTCACGTCCTTCACGAACCACAGCATCAGGACCAGCGTGATCGCGAAGGCCACGCCGAAGAAGGTGACCACGCCGCGCGCGCCGTCGCGGATGTCGCCCACCGCCTTGGCGAACCCGATGATGTGCACGCTGTGCCGCTCGCCCTGGTACTTGGCGCGCAGCTCCTCGAGCTTCTGGGCGACCTCGAAATAGTTCAGGCGCTTGCCGGTCTGGGGATCGATCTCGAGCAAGCCCGCGCTCACCAGCGCCCCGGAAAAGTCGGTGGCCACGGTGCGGCCGACTTCGGAAGACTTGCTCACGTTCTCGCGCACCTTCGCCAGGTCCGCGTCGGTGCCCTGGAACGTCGCCGGAATCACGTTGCCGCCCGCGAAGCCCTCCTCGATCACCTCGATGAAGCGGGTGTTGGGCGTGAAGAGCGACTTGACCGACGGGCGGTCGGCGCCGTTCAGCAGGAACACGTCGTCCGTCAGGCCCTTCAGCTTGGCCATGAACTCCTTGTTGTAGATGTCGCCGTCCTTCTGGACCAGCGCGAGCGCCACCCGGTTGGCGCCGCCGAACACCTTCTCGTACTCGCGGTAGACCTTCATGTACTCGTGCTTGAGCGGCACCATCTTGCTGAAGCCCGCGTCGACCACCAGGCGCGAGGCCGAGGCTGCGAACAGGACCGTGAGGATGGCGAAGAGGATCAGCCACGCCTTGCGGTGGTCGAAGACCAGCGCGGATATCCGTTGAATGAACCGATGGAGATTCATTTTTTGGGAGCGGACGGAAGGGCTACTTCACGGGCACCCGACTCACCCAGCAGGAGAACCATGTTCGGTCCTCCCAGGATCGCCTTCGAAAATGCCCGCGTGCTGCCGGTGGCGAGCGGCACGAAAGTCAGTCCGTTGTCACGGCTCACGAGCGCGGTGCCCGCCGAGCCCGCCACTACCAGGGCGCCATCGGGCAGCTTGTCGCCGCCCATGAGGGTCGCCACCGACGGATTCTCGACCAGCTGCCAGGTCTTTGCCTTGTCGGCAGATCGGTAGATGCGCCCGCGCATGCCGAAGGCTACGACCGCGCCGTCGTTCGCCACGAGCCCGCCGAAGAACGATCCCTTGTAGGGGGAGGTGACCGTCGTCCAGGTCTTGCCGGCGTCCGGGGACGCGAGGATGGTGCCGCCCTCGCCCAGGATCACCAGCTCGCTTGCGCCGAGGTCGAGGATCGCGTTCAGGTGCTTGTCGTCGGCGACGATCTTCTTCGGGTTCCAGGTCTTGCCGCCGTCGGCGCTCTCGTAATACGCGCCGTAGGCCCCCACTGCGATCGCCGTCTCGCGCGTGAGGAAGATCACGTCGAGGAGCGGGCGCTGCTCCGCGGGTGCCGCGAACACCTGCGTCCAGGTCTCGCCGCGGTCCTGGGTGGCGAGGATCACCGAGTCGTGCCCGACCGCGAGGCCCGCGTTGTCGTCGAGGAAATCCAGCGCCGTGAGCAACGGCGCGGGCGGCGCCTTGGCGCGCTTCCAGCCCTTGCCCTGGTCGTCGCTATAGACGATGTAGCCGCGGTCGCCCACGGCCACGATGCGGCTGCCGAAGCGCTCCGCATCGACCAGCAGCAGGCGCTGCAGGGTGGTGGCACCGAGCGGCCCCGACTCGGGCAGGTTCGCGGGATCGGGCGCCGCCCAGGCGGCGGTGATCACGCCGCAGCACAGCGCCGCGGCGCCGATCGCCTTTCTCATCGGTGCGACTGGAGGATTACCGCGTGCCGGTCCCGCGCAGGTTCGACGGCGTGTAGTCGCCGGGGGTGCGCTTGATCGGCTCGTAGATCACCTTTTCTTCGCTGCGCAGCCCCATCGCGATGTAGCGGCCCGACTGCAGGTCGTTGTGGACCTCGGCCGTCGGGAAGATCGTCGGGATGTTGTACCAGTTCTCGCTGTGCTGCTCGGAGTAACGCCAGAGCTCGCCGCGGCCGTCGTACTTGTCGGAGGCAACCGGGGTCCAGCTGTCCTCGTCGAGATAGAACACGCGCTTCGAGTAGATGTGGCTCGTGCCTTTCTTGAGCGTCGCCTCGACCACCCAGACGCGGTGCAGCTCGTAGCGGGCGAGATCCTGGTTGATGTGGCCCGGCTTCAGGATGTCGGAGTACTTGAGCTTCGGATCCGACAGCTTGTACGAGTTGTACGGGACGTACATTTCGCGCTTGCCGACGAGCTTCCAGTCGTAGCGGTCGGTCGCGCCGTTGTACATGCCGAAGTCGTCGTTGGTCCTCAGGCCGTCGGCCGCGGTGCCCGGATTGTCGTAGGCGACGTTGGGCGCCAGGCGCACGCGGCGCTGGCCGGGGTTGTACGTCCAGGCCGAGCGCGGCTGCGCGGTCTGGTCCACCGTCTCGTGCACCAGCAGGATCTGCCCCGCGAGGCGCGCCGGCGCGGTGGTGCTCTGCACGTAGTTCAGGACCTTGTTCGGCTCGCGTTGGGCCAGGGGCTTCGAGAGGTTGCCGTACGAGAAGTCGTATTCGTACTCGAACTTGACCAGGGCGTAGTCACCGCCGCGCGTGACCGCGGCCTGCGACCAGTGCATCGCGAAGGTATCGCCGCGATAGCGCAAGAGCGCATTCCAGATCGCCTCGTTGCCGTCCTTCGGGATCGGGAACGGGATGCCGCCCATGCAGCCCACGACGCCGTTGCCGCCGGGGGCGAGCTTCGCCTTGGCCGCGCACTCGCGCGTCTCCTTGTAGTGCCCCTCGGGGGCGGATGCGCTGCGGCGGGTGGGATACACGATCATCTTGTAGGTGGGGTACTTCTTGAGCATCGCCATCTGCCCATCGGTCAGCATCGCCTTGTACTGGTCCGCATTCGCGCCGGTGATGGTCAAGGTCGGCCGGTCCGCGGCGTACGGATCGGGATAGAACTGCCCCGGGACGTAGCCCGCGACGGGGCGCGTGATGCCGCCGTCCCACGCGGGAATCGTCCCCGCGGCATTGGCGGCCTTCTCCCCGCCGAGTGGCGAGAGCGCCGCGCCGAGCTTGGCGATATCGGCGCTCGACAGCTCCGCCGCCGCCGGCACGGCAAACACGGTTGCGACCGCGAGCGCTGCCCACGATTTCCTGGTGTTGGCCAACATGTCTTTCTCCTCCTGAAACCGTTTATTGGATTCCCGACCATTGCCCTCGCGGGCGCCGGGAATGACGATCCATCAGAACGAATAGCTGACCGACAGGGAATAGAAATCGCGGTCCTTGAGCGGGTTGGCCGCGGAGCAGTAGCTTGCGGACTGGCCCGCCGGAATCGTGACGCCCGGGTTGGGCACATCGGTGCCGCAGTAGGTGCGCCCGCCGGTGTACATCGTGTACTGCAGGTCGACCAGCCACTTGCGCTGGTAATCCCACGTGATGCCGCCCGATTGCGACTTGACGCCCTGGTTGAAGTTGGGTCCGGTGCCCTTCACGTCGTGTGCGAACGCGTAACGCGGCGCGAGCGTGCCGCCGAAGAGCGCGTTGGCGTACTCGAGGCGCGCGAGGAGCCGGTAGCCCCACGAGAACTCGGTGAGGAAACCCTCCGTCTGCACCGCGTTGTTGCTCGAAAGCGCGGCGCCAAAGGCCGTGGCCGGCAGGAACACCGCGGGGCCGTTGAACTTGAGGCCCGTCGGGAGGTTGTGGAACCAGTTGAACCCGGCCTCACCCACCAGCACGAGCTGCTCGGCGCCGATCAGGTTGGGCCACGACTTGGTGCCGGTCATTTGGAACTGGCTCGCCTTCACCCGCGTCCAGCCCTGCATGTACGTGCCGTCGGGGATCAACGCTGCCGAGGTGGCGCCAGTGGGCGCACCCGGGATCTGCGTGAACCCGGTGTTGAGGTTCGGCAGGCCGAGGGAGGCGAGCAGCAGCTCGGGCGTGGCGAACTGCAGCGGCAGGTTCGGGCGATAGGCGTACTCGCCCTGGAGTGCCACGCCGAGCGGCCCCTGGGTGCTGAAGCTCAGGCCGTAGAGGCGAATGTCCTCGGGATACTCCGCGAAGTAGTTCGCGGTGCCGGTCGCGCAAAGTGCGCGCAGCGCGGCAGTGGCGCAGATCGGCGTGAGGAACGGCGTGCCAGTGAGCGCCGACGACGACGTCCCCTTGATCCCGGAGAAGAGCGGGATCCGGCTGTGGTAATTCAGGAAGTAGACGCCGAACTCGGTGTTGTTGAGGTTGGACGCGAGGTAGCGCAGTGCCAGGCCGTACTGTCCGTCGTCGCTCGGGCTGCGATCCGCGGAGCGGGGCGCGAACACCTGTGCGGCGGGATTGAAGGGCCCCAGTGCCGCCGCCGCCGCCGCTCCCAGGCCCGGGATCGTCGGGGGCACCGGATTCCCAATCGGGAAACGCTGGTCCTGGCGGCGCCCGAACGACAGGATCACCCGGTCGGCATCGTCGGAGGCGAAGTCGTTGTTCGAGAAATAAGAGCCCTTCGGGTCGAGGCGGATCTTGTCGTGGTTGGTGAGGTAGAACCCCTCGATCGTGGCACTCTTGGTGAGCTCCTGGCTCGCCCAGATGCCCGTCGTCGGGATGAACGCCTCCTTCAGCTCCGAGCCCGGGATGCGCAGCTTGGAGACATCGACCGCGTTGATCACGTTGATGCCGTTGGGGATGAAGGTGCTCTCGCCCCAGCTGATCACCTGGCGGCCAACGCGAACGCGCAGGTTCTTGCCCATCGGCTCGAAGTTGGCGTACACGAATCCATCGAGGCCGACCACGTTCTTGCCAAGGCGGTCGCGGCCCGTGGGGCCCAGCTTGTCGCTGTCGTGGAGGTCGATGTCGTAGAAGGCGCTCCCCCGGCCGAAGAAGCCGAAGTTGCGCCACTTGACCTCGGTGTCCACGGTCGCCTTGAAGACGTTCGCGAAGGGCTTGCCCTTCTCGAAATTCAGATCCCCGTCGTCCTCGTTCACCGAGCGCGAGGTGCCGCCGTTGGCGATGCCGATGAGCGACCGGTCGCGCTCCGAGGCGCGCACCGAGATGCCGTAGCTGAGCGTGGTGTCGACGTTGGCGCGGATGCCGTTGGGCAGCTCGAACAACAGGGCGTGAGCGGGGGCTGCGCCGAGCAGCGCGATTGCGGCGGCAATGGGCTTCAATTTCATCGGTACTCCTCCTGAGTTTTATGTGTTCTTTGACTGGCGGTATTGTGCCTCAAACCATCGATTCGAACAGCCCTGCCGCTCCCATCCCGGTGCCGATGCACATCGTGACCATGCCGTACTTGCCCCGGGTGCGCTGCAGGCCGTGAACCAGGGTGGCCGTGCGCACCGCCCCGGTGGCGCCCAGGGGGTGGCCCAGGGCGATGGCGCCGCCCTGGGGATTGACCTTCGCGGGGTCCAGGCCCAGCTCGCGGATGACGGCGAGCGCCTGGGCGGCGAACGCCTCGTTCAGCTCGATCCAGTCGAGGTCGTCCTGTTTGACCCCCGTGGCCGCCAGGACCTTCGGGATCGCCTTGATCGGGCCGATGCCCATGATCTCGGGCGGCACGCCCGCCACGGCGAACCCGGCGAACCGGGCGAGCGGCTTCACGCCGTATTTCTTCATCGCGCGCTCGCTCATGAGCACCACGGCCGCCGCGCCATCGGACATCTGCGAGCTGTTGCCCGCGGTGACGCTGCCCCGGGCGGCGAATACCGTCTTCAGCTTGGCGAGCGATTCGGCCGAGGAATCCGGCCGCGGTCCCTCGTCGGTGTCGGCCACCTTCTTGCGTTGGTTGATCTTCCCCGACGCCAGGTCCGGAGTCGCCGTCTCGATCTCGTAGGGCAGGATCTCCTCCTTGAATCCGCCCGCCGCGATCGCCGCGGCCGCCTTTTGATGGCTGGCGACCGCGAATGCGTCCTGGTCTTCCCGGCTCACCTTCCACTGCTTCGCCACGTTCTCCGCCGTGATCCCCATGCCGTAGGCGATCGCCACGTTCTCGTCGTTCTGGAAGACGGCGTCGTTGAGCGCCACCTTGTTGCCCATCATCGGCACCATCGACATCGACTCCGTGCCGGCCGCGATCACCACGTCGTCGTCGCCAGTGCGGATGCGGTCGGCGGCGAGCGCCACTGCTTGCACCCCGCTCGCGCAGAACCGGTTGATCGTCATCGCAGGCACCGAATCCGGCAGGCCGGCGAGCAGCACGCCAATGCGCGCCACGTTCATTCCCTGCTCGGCCTCGGGCATCGCGCAGCCGACGATCACGTCGCCGATGTCCTTGGGATCGAGGCCCGGCACCTGCGCGATCACGCCCTTCAGCACGTGCGCGAGCATGTCGTCCGGTCGCACGTTCCTGAACATCCCGCGCGGGGCCTTGCCCACGGGCGTGCGAACCGCGGCGACGATATAGGCATCCTGGATCTGCTTGGTCATTTCATTCCTCCTCAGTCATCGGCCTGCCCGATCGAACAGGATCATCAACCACACGCCGATAATGATCGCCGCCCCAAGCCCGAAAATGATCAATGGATATGCTCGTCCCAAGGGGGACTCCCTATGCGCAAGCATTTCGCGCGCGCGCAGGGCGGGCGGCATGCTTTCCACCCATTTCCGCAACTCGGGCTCGTGCCCCGGATAACGCCTCACGAACTTCTCCTCGCCGGGGAGAATCACGGCGCGATCTCTCGTGGGCACGGCTCGCATCACCGGCACCTCCCGCCTCCCGAAGATCTTGCGCGATAGCGCCCACGTAGCGGCAAAGCCGCCAACCCCGAATGTCAACGCGAAAAGCGTGGTCACGATGGCGAACCCCCAGGGAACATTCCGGTTCATCATCGATTCCGACGGATTGTCCGGATTCACCCAGATCGCGACTGGCGTGTCGTCCCTGTAGGTCGGCGGGCGCATTGGGGCGTGATCGGCGGGCGGCGAGTCGATGCTGCTCGTGAAGATCGTCGGGTTCGGATCCAGGCGGTCACCGAAGTATTGGACGTCGCCGAATTTGTACTGGTACGCCACTCTTCCCGTCCCGAACCAGTTGGCCGTACCCTCTACGCCGACCCACTTCTGCGCGCGGTAGCCATCGTAGACCATGGTGGCCAGCACCCACGACGCCCCCACTCCGATCGCGAAGACCCCCAGGGCGGCGGCGAGGCCGACGATCACGTTGCCGAGGTCTTCCTGCGGATCCGCGGTGACGATATAGGCATCCTGGATTTGCTTGCTCATCTCTCTCCTTTTAGTCCGCGAGCAACGACACAATCAATCCCGCGAGCTGCACCGCAATGTAGATCCCGAAGACCCAGATGACGGCCTTCTTGGCGGTCGGCGCCCATTTGACCAGCTTCGCCACCTGCGCGCGCTGCTCGGGCATCAGTTCCTTGAACTTCCCCATCTGGTCGCGAGTGAGCTTGACCCCCGCGCCATTGAGCATTTTCTCGACATGCTCGAGCCCCGGGCCGAGCGCCGCCGGCATCGGCTCATCGTCGAAGGCTGCGGCCACCGGCACGAGATCCTCCTCCGGCGCGGGCTGCATCGCGACGTCGAACCCATACTTCACCTCCGCCGCCCGACCCGGCGCGATCGCCTCGAGCCGCCACGAGTCCGCGCGCACATTCGCCGGCGGATCGAAACGGAAAGTGATGCGCGGGCCGCCACCGGAATTCGCCACGCACGCCTTGACTTCCTTGCTCCATACCGTCCTCAGGCTGTTGCCGTCGTCACTCGCATCGCGCGCTTCCAGCCGGACGCGGAAGTTCTGACCGGCCTTCACGCCCTTCGCGAAGGCGATGTGCCCCGAAAGCGGCCGGCCAGGCTGCGGCTTGTCGCCACTGAGCACCAGGTCCGCACCGCCGCGCCGGAGGAGGCCCCACGTGGCGTGGATCGCCGCCCAGAGGATCATCAGGCCTATGAGCGGGAAGATCATGATGAGGAGCCCCATCCACGCGCCATCGGCAATCATCTCCGGCACGGTGAGGAAGCTCACCGGGAAGGCGATGGCGTTCCAGAAGAAGGCGAAGAGCCACAGCCCCGCCACGGTGGCGCCCGCGCCCGAGCGCTTGCGGCGGCCCTTGCCCTGCCGCTTCGGGAAGAGCGAGACGATCCCCGCGATCAGGGCGCCCAACCCCACGCCGCCGAAGGTGAGCCCGAAGACCAGCGCGAACACCAGGAATTTCCAGCGGATCTCGCGATCGACCATCGACTCGGCGGGATTGTCGGGATTGACCCACACCATGAGGGGCTTCGACCCGGTGCGGGCGTCATTCAGGTATTCGTTCATGTCGTGGTGCCAGCCGTCGATGTCGTCGGTGCCGCCGACCGCATTCGAGCCCAGCCGGTCGCCGCTGTACTGCCTGTCCCCGAACTTGTACTTGTAGCTCACGTTCCCCTGGTCGTAGCTCACCAGCTCCGCCTTTACGCGCACCCATTCCTTCGCTCGCATGCCATCGTGGATGGTCGCGCCGATCACCCACCACGCCCCCGCCCCCACCGCGCCGAAGGTGAGGACGAAGATCATGCAGAAAAGCACCGTCCCGAGTTTTTCCTTTTTTCTTGTCATGTAGTCCCGCGGCATATCTGTCATTCCCGCGTAGGCGGGAATCCAGCCAGAACGCTCGAGCGCTTCGGCTGGATCCCCGTCGCCACGGGGATGACGTTTAATTCCTCAGCGGCTTCCCGGTCTTCAACATCGCCTCGATCCGCTCCTGGGTCTTCGGCGTCTTCGCGAG
>JALYSB010000138.1 GCA_030855025.1 Pseudomonadota bacterium | reverse complement strand
ACGTGAAGAAGGATAAGGAGGGCGGAGTGTTCCAGCCCGCTCGCGGTTGAAGGCGGCTCTCGAGGAAACGCGCGATCCGAAGCATTGACGGCTCGCACGAAGACTTTACATAATACAAATTATGCGCGGATTGGTGTAAGACGGCGGAGCGCGCTCAGGACACGCTTGCTTCGACGTCATTGCCCGCGCTGCAGCGCCTCACGTACGCGATAGCCCGTCACCAGCTCGAGGGTTCTGGCCGGCAGGTCCCGGCACAAGCCCCGCGCTTCGCTGGCGGTCACCTGGGACTTGGCGCGCTTCTCCTTCAGGTCGAACGTCAAGTGGCGCGAGAAGCAAGGCCCCGCGGTGGATTTAGTGACGACCTCGGTGTCGCTCCATCGCTCCACCGCAAATTGCGTGTGCTGGGATTCGAGCAACCCCTTGCCCCCGACGAAAGCCACCGACGCCGCCGACTCCACGCATTCCATGCGGGCCTTGCGGCATTCGATGGTGGTCGTCACCAGCGGCTCCGGCGGGCCGCGCTCAGCCACCCAGGTGCCGCGAGTCAGGATGAAGCGGGTGTCGTCTGAACCGCCCGAGTCTTCGAACTGGTAGCTCGGCAGCGCGACCGGAGCCTTGCGCAGCGCATTCAGCTCGTAATAGGTGAACGCGGCGAAAATCGCGAGCACAACGATTGTTAGGACTTCGGCGATGCGAATGTAACGATGCAAGGGATTCACCGGAGAACGATAGCCGGTAGCGGGAGCGATGGCAAAGCCGGGATCAGCAACTCTCGAGGATGGCGTCGATATCGCCCGGATCGACGGGCTTGACCAGGTGTCGGTCGAACCCCGCTTCGCGCGCACGCTTGCGGTCGTTCTCCTGCCCCCAGCCCGTCACCGCGACCAGGAGCGCGCTCGACGTCGAGGTCTGCGCTCGCAGCCTTCTCGCCACTTCGTAGCCGTGGACCTTGGGCATGCCGATGTCCACGAACGCTACCTCCGGCGCGAACTCCTCCGCGGTGCGCAGCGCCTCGACTCCGTCATACGCGATCCGCACGTCGTGACCGCGCGCCGAGAGTAGCTCGCCCAGGCTCGTGACGAAGTCGACGTTGTCGTCGGCGAGGAGAATGCGGCGGCCGCGCCCTTCGGCGCCCGGCTCCCGCTCGGCGCGTGCCGCCTCCTGGCGGCCATGGGACAGCGGGAGGCGCACGACGAATTCGCTCCCCGTGCCCACCCCCGCACTGGCGACTTCGATGGTTCCGCCGTGGAGCTCGACCAGGCGCTTCGCGAGCGTGAGCCCCACGCCCAGCCCGGCCTGGGAGCGCTCCAGGGTTCGATCGACCTGGGCGAACATGTCGAAAATACTGACGAGCGACTCGGCAGCGAGCCCGATACCCTGGTCGCGCACCCGGATCGCGGCGTCACGCCCCTCGCGCGCGGCACTGAGCCTGATCTCACTGCCCGGTTCGCTGTACTTGGCGGCATTGTTGAGCAGGTTCGAGAACACCTGTGCGAGCCGCGTGCGATCGCCCTCGATGGTGATCGGCTCGGCGGGCAGGTCGATCTCGAAGCGGTGGTTGCGGGCGTCGATGAAGGGCTTCACGATCTCGACCGCGTCGCGGAGGACCGATTGCACGTCGAGGACACTCTTGCGCACCGCCAGCTTGCCGGTGGTGATCCGCGAGACGTCAAGGAGGTCGTCGACCAGGCGCACCATCTGCACGACCTGCCGCTCCATTATCAGGCGCGCAGCCTTCGACTTCGCGGGATCGTCGCCGGCGATGCGCAGGATCTCGAGCGCATTGCGGATCGGGGCCAGGGGATTGCGCAGCTCGTGCGCGAGCGTCGCGAGGAACTCGTCCTTGCGCTGGTCGGCCAGGCGCAAGGCGTCGGCCCGCCGCCCCGACTCGGCGAGCATGTTGTTGAACGATTCCACCAGCTGGCCGATCTCGTCCTCGGTGGTCTTGCGGGCCCTGAGCGAGTAGTCGCGCTTTTCGCGCACTTCTCGCGCGAGCCGCGCCACCTCGAGGATGGGGCCCGTCACCGCGGACTGCAGCCATCCGGACACGAGAGCCGCCACCGCGAGGCTCGCGATCATCACCACGAAGAGAATGGTGAGGTAGTCGCGCAACCGCTCCCACGGCTGATAGACCGAGCGCAGGTGCACGGTGCCGATGGCCTCTCCGTTCTCCACTACTTTCCGGAAGAGGCTGAGCTGGCCCTCCTCGATGCGATAGCCGTCGGCCGCCGGGGTAGACGCAAACGCGGGGGCCTCGGTGCCGGGCTTCACGTAGGTGGCGAACAACGCACCGTCGCGCCCATAGAGAGCCGCCGCAAGGACCTGGGGACGCACTCGCATCACCGAAAGGTCCTTCTCCGCGGCTTGGCGATCGCCGAAGGAGAGTGCCGGCGCGCTCGCGCGGGCGAGGACCTCCGCCTGGGTGACGAGGTCGTTGCTCCACTGGCGCTCGTAAGCCTTGAGATCGTAGATCACGAGCCCGAGCGCGCTCAGCGCCAGCGCGGCGATGGTCGTCGCAAGCGTCAGCACGATCACCTTGATGCGCAGTGACCGATTCACCACCGTGGCAAGCGTCATGACCTGGGAACCACCCGCCGGGCGACGGTGAGCATCCGCGAGCTGATCCTCAGACCGCTCCTCTCCGCGGAATCGAGGGAGACTTCGAAGGAGATGCGGTCCTCGGCCGGAACGAAGTTGATGACTGCGCCCAGCTCGAGACCGCGCTCGACTTCAGTGACCATCAGCGCTCCGTGCTGGTGCGCCGCGCGGGTGAGGACGCGAGCGCCGCCCTCCCCTCGTCCTACGAACAGGATGTGCACGCCGCGCATGGCGTCGGCGTCGCGCACCCGGCGAACGATCACCGAGCGGCCATTCACGTTGCGCCCGGGAACCAGCTTCTCGAGCTCAGCGGCGACTTCCTCGGAGCCGGCGATTCCGATCACGACCGGGGTGTCCGGCGATGGGAATGCGTTCGCCGGCCATTCCACATAGCCCGCGAACTTGTGGAGGAACGCCGCCTTGACCGTGGCCTCGGTCGCCACTTGGGCGGAGACGGCGAGCGGTACCAAAGCCAGCACAGCCGCGAACCACTGCAGGCGGGCGAGCGTGCGGCTCAAAGCCTCCATCGCGCCCTCAGGAAGACCGTGCGCTCGAACTGGGCCCGGTTCGCGGGCAATCCGAATTCCGAGTACTCGCGATCCAGCAGGTTCTTGACTTCCAGCGCAAGCTCGAGCGATGGCGAGATGCGCCACGCCACCCGGCCGTCGACCACGGTGTATGCGGGTATCGCTGGATTGGGCAACTCGCTGACATGGCGCGCTGCAATGTCGATCTCGTGGCGCGCCGTCAGGTCCCACGACGAACGCAGCTGCGCGGTGCGCTTCGGATCATTCCCGAGCGACGGCAGGCCGCCGAGATCGATCTCGCCGGACTTCACCCCTCGCCGGTGTGTCATGAACGTTGCGCCGCCGGAAACCCGCCAGGTTGGGCTCAGGCGATAGCTGCCCCACGCTTCGACGCCCGTGGTGCGGCCCTCGATGCCGTTCGCCAGGGTGCGGCCCGGAGGCGAGATGCTCCGCAAGTTCGGAAAGTCGTGATGAAACGCGGTGATCGAGAAATTCCCGGCCGCGGAAAATTGCGCCCGATATCCCCCCTCGACGACATTGGCGATCTCCGACTGGAACGTGTCGTTACCAATGAGGGCCACGAAGGGAGGCGATCCCGGAATATTGAGCTCTCGGTCGATACGCGAAGGCGCGCGCACCGAGCGCGATAAGGCGCCCCAAATCAGATGGTCCGAGGACGGCGACCAGGCAAGCCGCAGGTTGGGAAGGGCCTCGGTTCCGGAGTAGGGATTGCGCTCGAACTTCAATCCCGCGATGACGTGCAGGTCGGCGCGGAGGGCAATCTCGTCCTGGACGAAGACGTTGGCCCAGTCGAGCTTCTTGTCGGCCGGAAGGAAAGCGAACGAGGCGCTATTCGTCACGCGGTCGCGGGCGTGGCGATACCCGCCGCCCCATACGAGGCGATGCGCGGAACCCGCCCGGGCGGCTTGTTGATACTCGAGATCGAAGGTATCGAGTTCTTCGCTGAAGCTGCCAACGTGCTCGCGCTTGGCATGATCGAAGTAGAGCTGCACCCGCAGGTCGGAGCTTTCCCCGCGAGTGGCGCCCCACCGTGCCAGCAGATTAGTGCCCGAGATATTCCGCATCGCGGCCGGCGTTTCCACATCGCCGCGATAGGTGTTGCCGACAAGTACGAACTCCTTCCAGTCCAAGCGAAATCCCGCATGGGAGCGCTCTGCCCCGTCATGCAGCTCACCGCCCAGGGCGGCGGTGTGGCGGTCGCGATCGAAGTACCTCACGTGCGCGCGAAAATAGGCGCCAGTATTTCCAAGCGCCCCGCCGTAGCGCGCGCCCAACCCGCGCTCCTGCGTACCCACCCCGCCCGAGACGAGCAGCCCCTGGGTTCTTCCCGCCGGCAGCGTGATGATATTGATCACGCCGTTCACCCCGTTCGCGCCCCAGAGCGTCGCGGCCGGGCCGCTGATCACTTCGATCCGCTCGATATTCTCGAGCAACATGTCCTGCGCATCCCAGAACACGCCCGAGAAAAGCGGCGTATAAACCGTGCGCCCGTCGATCAGCACGAGCATCTTGTTGGTTGTTTCGGTGGTGCCGCCGCGTGCGCTCACCGAATACTGGCTCGAGTTGCTGCGAGCCACGTGAAGATTGGGCGCGAGGCGCAGCGCCTCGGGGATCGAGGTCGCCCCCGAACGCTGGATGTCTTCGGCGTTGATGACGAAGATCGAGGCGGGCGCGTCGACGAGGCGCTGCGGCCTCCGGGATGCCGTCGTGACCGTGATACGGGTGAGTTGCTCGAGGTCGAGGTCGGCGATATCCGCAACGCGCTGCGGATTTCCATGGGCCGGCTCAATGCCAAGCATCGCCAGCGCGAGGAACGGGAAAATCCCTGCCATCGGTAAATTTTTCAATTTGTCGCTCGGCAACGGACTCAGGGGATGATACACATCCCAATTCACCGGGCAGAAAAAAAGCCCCCAAGAACGAGGGCCCCTTCCGATGCGAATTCCGCCGTTGCGGCGGCCACGCGGAAACGATGGCGCTTGATCACGCGGGCATAATCCACGGACGGAATTCCTTCCAGGAGCGATGTGTACCGCGCCGCCGTCTTCTACTTCTCCGGCCTTCTCCTGCTCTCGATTGCCGCGTTCTGGCCCACCTACTTCTTCCCGCCGAAGTACGAGACCGACTGGCATGTGCACCTGCACGGCGTAGCGATGTTCGCCTGGGTGCTCCTGCTGATCGCACAGGCAGGACTCATCCGCGCGAGGCGGCACGACATCCACCGGCAGCTGGGCAAGATCTCGTTCGCGCTGGTGCCGCTGATGGTCGCGTCCACCCTGCTGATGGCCGCCTATCGCCTGCGGCAGAAGATCGACATCGACACGTTGTATTTCCTCTACCTCCAACTGGCCCTCATCGCACTTCTCGCGCTCGCATACGGGTTGGCGATGGCGAGACGCCGCGTGCCCGCGCTACATATGCGCTACATGGTGTGCGCGGCGCTCACGCTGGTCGATCCGATCGTGGCGCGGCTGCTGTTCATCGGCTTGGGCATGGATTACCCGGAGGGCCAGGTCATCACCTTTGCCCTGGTCGACACCATCCTGCTGGCGTTGATCTGGAACGACCAGAGGCACGGCCGGCCGATTCGCGTCTATCCCGCGATGCTCGCGATCTTCGTGGCCGTGCAGGTGCCGACATTCTTTCTCTACAAATCGCCGGCGTGGCGCGAGTTCGCGCAGTGGTATGCCGCCCTCCCCTTGCCCTGATGCGCTAGTGGAAGTCGTGACTCGAAGTAGAGAGCCGTCCCAGAAGCGCCGACATGTCCTCGAGTCTCCTGGCGAGGACATGTACCACCAGGCCCTCGCGCTGCACTTCTCCGTGAACCGCGAGGAGCCGCGAACCCAATAGCTCGCGGCGTTGCCGGTCGGCAAGGTCGCTCCAGACGATGAGGTTCACGTAGCCGGTCTCGTCTTCGAGCGTGACGAAGATCACCCCGCTCGCGGTCGCGGGCCGCTGGCGGCAGGTGACGATGCCCGCGGCACGGATGAGCTGGCCGTTGCGCGAGTCGGCGACCTCCTGTGCGCTGCGGATGTTCTTGTTCCTGAGGCGCTCGCGCAGCAGGGCGAGCGGATGGTGCCTCAAGGTGAGGCCCATCGCCGCGTAGTCGCCCACGATCTCCTGGCCTTCGGTGGGCGTTGCAAGCCTGGGAGGTGCGACCGGCACCGCGGCCATCCCCAGGCGCGTGGCCTCGTCCACGGCGAGCGTCTCCCAGAGGGCCTCGCGCCGGTGGCCGACAAGGCCCGCCAACGCGTCTGCCGCGGCGAGGCCGCTCAAGTCATGACGATCGAGCCCCGCACGCCGGGAAAGGTCCTCGGTAGAAATAAATTTACTTATATTTCTGGCTTCTACTAGACGTTGTAAAGAACTTACTTTAAGTCCCTTGATCAGCCCCAACCCCAGCCGCAAGGCCGGTGGAGCCCCGTTAATCGGCTCCAGATGGCTGTCCACCTGGCTGACCTGAACGTCGACCGGGCGCACCTCCACCCCGTGGCGCTTGGCGTCCTGGACGATCGCCGAAGTCGAGTAGAAACCGAGTGGCTGGCTGTTGAGCAGGGCGCATGCGAAAGCCGCAGGCTCGTGGCATTTGAGCCAGCTCGAGACGTAGACCAGCAGCGCGAAGCTCGCGGCGTGGGATTCGGGGAAGCCGTACTCGCCGAAGCCCTGGATCTGCTGGTAGATCTGCTCGGCGAACTCGCGCTTGTAACCGCGCTCGAGCATGCCGTTCACCAGCTTCTCGCGAAACGGCTGGATGCCGCCGCGCCGCTTCCACGCGGCCATCGCGCGCCGCAGCTTGTCGGCCTCGCCCCCGGAGAATCCGGCGGCGACGACCGCGAGTTGCATCACCTGTTCCTGGAAGATCGAAACGCCCATGGTGCGTTCCAGCACTTTTTTCACGGCCTCGCTCGCGTAGGTGACCGGCTCCTTGCCCTCGCGGCGGCGCAGGTACGGATGCACCATGCCTCCCATGATCGGCCCGGGGCGCACGATCGCCACCTCGATCACGAGGTCGTAGAAGCACTTGGGCTTGAGCCTGGGCAGCATCGACATCTGCGCGCGCGACTCGATCTGGAAGACGCCGATGGTGTCGGCGCGCTGGATCATCTCGTAGACGGCGGGATCCTCGGCAGGGATGGAAGACATCGTCAATTGGGCCCCGGGCCACCGCTCGTCTTCGCGAGCGCCCGGGGTGACGGCGCGGTGGCCATTCACCAGATCGATCGCGCGCCGGATGCACGAGAGCATGCCCAGCCCCAGCACATCGACCTTGAGCAGGCCCATCGCGTCGAGGTCGTCCTTGTCCCACTGGATCACGGTACGCCCGGGCATCGAGGCGTTCTCGACGGGGACCAGCCGCGAGAGGCGGCGGTTGTCGATCACGAAGCCGCCCGGGTGCTGCGAAAGATGACGGGGAAATCCAATCAGCTCCTGGGTGAGTTCGATCACGTCGTGGATCACGCGGTTGGCGAGATCGAAGCCCGCCTCCACCAGGCGCTCTCTCATCGCCTCGCGGTCGTCCCACCACGACATCGACTTTGAGAGCAGGTCCACCTGGTCGAGCGACAGTCCCAGCGCCTTGCCCACGTCGCGCAGCGCGCTGCGCGGCTGGTAGGTGATGACCACGGCGGTCAACGCGGCGCGCTCGCGGCCGTACTTCCCATAGATGTACTGGATCACTTCTTCGCGCCGCTGGTGCTCGAAGTCCACGTCGATGTCGGGCGGCTCGTTCCTTTCCTTGGAAATGAAGCGCTCGAAGAGCACCGACATCCGCCCGGGATCGACCTCGGTGATGCCGAGGCAATAGCAGACCGCGGAGTTGGCGGCCGAGCCGCGGCCCTGGCAGAGGATCTCCTGGCTGCGCGCGAACCTCACGATGTCGTGCACCGTGAGGAAGAAGGGTTCGTATTGCAGCTCGCCGATGAGCTTCAGCTCGTGCTCGACCGTCTGCACGACGCTGCCAGGCGCGCCCGAGGGATAGCGCTGGGCGAGGCCCTGCATCGAGAGCGCTCGCAGGTGCGTGGCGGGAGTCTCGCCCGCGGGGACCAGCTCTTCCGGATACTCGTACTGGATGTCGTCGAGCGAAAAGCGGCAGCGGCTCGCCACATCGAGCGTGGCGGCGAGCAGGTGGGGCGGGTGGATCGCCGCGAGGCGGCCAATCGCGCGCAGGTGGCGCTCGCCATTGGGCAGCAGGCGGCGGCCAGCCTCGGCGAGCGGGCATTTCATCCGGATCGCCGACATCACGTCCTGGAGTTTCCTGCGGGAACGCGCGTGCATGTGCACGTCGCCCGCCGCCACGCACCCCATGCCGGCTTCGCGGCCGATCGCCTCGAGCGCTGCGATGCGCGCCTCGTCGTCTTCCCCGCGGTGAAGCTCCACCGCGATCCATGCGCTCCCGGGGAATCGCGAAGCGAGAAAAATGGTGTCAGAGACCATTTTCCTGAAAATGGTCTCTGACACCATTTTTACGGGAGGGGGAATCCAGAGGGCGATCAATCCTTCGGGTGTCCGGGGAATGTCCTCTCGTGCCAGCCGGTATTCCCCCTTGGGAGCCGCCCTCCTCGCTTGCGTGATCAACTCGCACAGCGTCTCGTAGCCGCGGAGGTTTTCGACAAGCAGCACCATCTTCAAGCCGTCGGCGAGCGTGATCTCGGAACCGATGATGAGCTTGAGCGGGGAGTCCTTCGCCGCCCCATGCGCACGTACGACGCCGGCAACCGAGCATTCGTCGGTGATCGCGAGAGCGCCATAGCCCAGCTCGACCGCTCGCCGGACGAGCTCCTCGGGGTCGGAGGCGCCGCGCAGGAAAGTGTAGTTGGTGACGCAGTGCAACTCCGCGTAACCCGGGGTCATTGAATTTCCTTGGCGCTCCACAGTCGCTTACGCAAAGACCCCATGAAGGAACCAGGCCGAGAGGTCGCGGTGCTCGCGGAAGATCCAGAACGTCTCACCG
>JALYSB010000137.1 GCA_030855025.1 Pseudomonadota bacterium | reverse complement strand
GCTTCTGGCGGACTGCCGGTGCAGGAGGATTCCGATAGGCGATTCAGCCGGGCGAGGACAGATTGTGGCTCGGGCTCGCGCGATGATCGTCTCCGCATGGCGACACTCACTGGAGACCCGAGGAACATGAAGATTTACAGCTTCGCCCACGCCCGTGCGCTTTCGCGGCAGTTCTTTCCCACCTGGTCGCGCCGCGCCCGCGCCCGCTGGGTACTCGCGAAGCTTCGCGCGCAGGCCCCCAAGGTGCCGATCTCCTCGGGGTGGAGCCACGACATGCGCGCCTACTGGTACCAGCGCACGTCGCGCGCCTGAAAGGGATCGGGCGCGGCCAGGCCGCGCCCGGCCGGGCCTCACCCCCTGAGGCACGAGCTCATGAAAGCGCGGCGCTCATCGCCGTGCAGATCCTTCCTCCCCGCCTCCACGTTGCAGTACTTCATCTTGTTCTGTTGGCGATGAGCACCGTCGTGGCCGTTGCCCTCCGGGCGCTTCAGGCACTCGCCCACGAACTTGTGATGCTCGTCACCCTTCAGTCCCTTGGCCTCATGCGCACAGCTCGCCGCGCGGTCGGCTTGCGCCACGCGCTTGGTCCCCTCGGCGAGCGCCGCGGTCACTGAAAGCGACCACACCACCGCACACCCGATCAACCACACGAATCTTGATTTCACTTCGTCCTCCTTGGATGGTTGTTGAAACGCCACGCCATCTCACCGCATGCGCGTTGGCCGGGCGAGGGAAAATCCCGAAAAGAAATTTCGATGTTGGCACGCGAAACAAGGTGCAGCGCGGCCCGCCAAGTCCTACATGCGAGCAGAGCTTTCGCCGATTCGCGGAAGCGGAAAACTCGGCATTCCGAATGGGCGATTTCCCCTTCCTTCGCGCTCACCGGGCGCAGACACTGGAGTCATCGGAAAGCCCACTGTCCCTGCCGGAGAAGCCCAGATGAAACGCCTCATGAACCGCTTCGTGCTTCGGAACGAAAACGTCGCGCATCTCGGCACCGGTGGACGCAGCCAGGAGAACGCAAGCCTCGGCTTCAGCCCCGCCTTCTACGATTTCGCCACATCGAAGATCTATCCGTCTTGCTTCGCCGACGGACGGCCCGCGCCGTTCCACCTGGTCGATGGGCTCCCCGACGAAGTCGTGATCGCGCGCTCGCCCGCGGGAAATGTCACCTCCGCCAAGGCGACGCTGATGTCGGGATTCGTTCGCGACGGCTTTTTCTATACACGCGCCGCAGCCGCCAGGGCAGCCGCCGAATGGACGCCGCGCAAGCGGATGGCGGGCCGGGACTGAGCCGTCGGGGGCCGGCCAAAAAATAAGGGGCGCCGAAGCGCCCCTTATTACATTCCAAGTGCCGCCGCGCCAGTCAATCGCGCAGGCTGTCGGGCACTTTCCCGCCGTTCTCCGCGAGCTTGCGCATGACGGCCTTCTGCAGCGCGATGTTCTGCTCGGCGCTGCCGTGGGCTCCGGCGTGCACGTTCAACTCCTCGGCGAGCCCCTTGCGTGCTTCGAGGCTGGAGTCGAGGTCGAGCAGCTTGAGCATGTCGACGATCGACGTCTTGTAGTTGCCCCCGCCGCCCTTTTTCGCCGCGAGCTGGGAGAGCACCGCTTCCACGTCGACGTTCTGAATGGGTTGGGGGGTCGAACCCGGCGTCGGAGCGTATTGGCTTTGCTGCTTCGGGGCCTGGCCAGGGGCCGGCTTGGCATGGCCGCGGAGCTTATCGAGGATGGAGCTGAAGAATCCCATGGCTGTTCCTTTTCTCAAGGGAGGGGGGTCGCCAGGCCAGGGTGGCCTGTAGCCCGACTACTTTCCGCCAAGCCGGCTCGCTTGGATGCCAGAGGACTCCTACGCCGAGCGACATGCGGATTTCGCTCAGTGAATCAAGGCGTGCGTGGGCCTGCTCGGCCCTGCCCCGCCCGAGGCCTCCGAACCAGGCCCATCAGCGGCTCGAGGCAATTCCACGGTGAATGTCGTGCCGTCCTCGGCCGACGACCTCGCATCGATCGTGCCACCGTGAGCGAGCACGATCTCGCGGGCGATGAACATCCCCAGGCCCAGGGTGGTGAAACGGCGTGAATCGGATTCCTCCACCGGGATCTGCACCAGGGGATCGAAGACCACCTGCAACAGGTCGGGCGCGATCGGAAGGCCCCTGCTTTTGACCTGCAACGTGAGGCGGGAATTGTCGCCTCCAGCGACGATGAGTACCGGAAAGCCCCGGTTCCCGTGTTGCGCGGCGTTGTTCAGCAGGTTCGAAATCGCCTGGTACATTCGAGCGCCGTCGAAACTTCCGTCGAGCTGGCCGCCCGATTCGAAACGAAATGCCGTCTGCGGGTAAACCCGGGAAACCTCGGCTACGACCGCCTTGCAGACGCCTTCGAGATTCGCCGGTGCGACCGTGATCGGGATGCCCTTCCCGAGGCGCCGGCGGGTGTACTCGAGCAGGTCCTGGACCATTGCGTCCATGGAAGACAAGCTTTGCGCTCCAGCGGCCATCGCTTCGGCTCGGCCGACGTCGCTGGCGGGCTGGGAGAGGATGAGCAGGGAGGACTCCAGCGCGCTCAAGGGGCCGCGCAAGCCGTGACCCAGGATAGCGAGGAAGGTTTCGCGCGACTTTCCAAGCTCCTCCGAATAAGTCGCGACCGACTCCGCAAGGGCCTGGTCGATCGCCTCGTTGAAGCGGGTGATTTCGTACACGGTGGCGGCATCCCCGTATTTCTTCTTCTGGACCCACAGCCGCAGGACGGTCGCTCGAAGCGCCCTGAATTCCGCCACCAGCTCGCCGAGGTCGAATCCCGAGGTGTGCCGCAGTGCCCCATGGGATTCAGCAGCCGTTTCTCCCGCGCCGAGCCCGGCGCCGAGGCCCTTCGACTTCAGCTCCTGCTGTCCGTTGGATTGCCATGTCTCGATGTCCTTTGCGATCGTTTCGAGCATTTGCCTCACGTGATCGCGCAGGGCCGACGGACTCATCGAGGCTGAAGCCGGCGACACCGCTCGAGCGAACGATTCCCACTCCTCGATGATTTCTTCGAGGTTCTCAAGGATGAAGTTTGGCAAGGGATCTTTTCATGGCGGTGGTCCGATCGATCTTACGACCCGGCCGCGGTTCGGTCTGTACGATTCCGCACGAACGGTATGATCTGGGTGCTCAAGCTGCAGCGCGCTTGCCTGAGCGACTCACCACTCGCCGAAGCGCAACCGGAATAGCAAGGAGTCACTGGATGGCGTCGCCGAACAGCAACCGGAAGGCCACTGCAGCGGGGCCGGCGCACGGCCGCGAGACGCCGGAACGCGGCACGGCCCATCTCGCCCGGATCCTCCTGCGCGGGTTCGCGGCGATCCATGCGGTGCTGGCGCTACTCTTCGTGCTGGCCTCCCTGGTCCTGATCGCGATCACGATCCGCAGCGCCTGGCAGGTGTTTTCCGGGGGCCTGGGCGACAACGCCGCCCTCGAAGTGATCCAGATGATCGGCATCACCGCGGTGGCGGTGGTCGCGCTGCAGATCGCGCAGACCATCGCCGAGGAGGAAGTGATCCGGGAAGCCCACGTGAGCGGGCCCACGCGAGTGCGGCGCTTCCTGTCGCGCTTCATGGTGGTGATCGTGGTGGCGCTCGCAGTGGAGGGCCTGATAGCGACCTTCAAGGCCCTGCGCGAAGCTCCCGAGCACCTCCTGTACGCATCGAGCCTGCTGGCCGCGGTGGGCTTCCTGCTGGCGGGCTGGGGCGCCTTCGTCTGGCTCAACCGCGCCGCCGAGGAGCTCGAGCCCGAAGCGATGGCCCAGGCCAAGAGCGAAGACGGGAAGTTGGACTAGGCCCATGGACTGGCTCCCTTCCGCCCCCGCCCTCGCCATCACCTGCGCGGTGCTGCTATTCATCTGCGTCTTCCTCGCCTTCGTGCTCTGGTCGACCAAGCACCACCGCGACCCGCACATCCACGTCAAATGCGACGCCGGGATCGATGCCCTGGTGCCCTCCCTCGCGGCGCTCTCCCATGGCATGGAGGTGGAGGGCAACTCGGTCGAGATCCTCCGGAACGGGGAATTCTTCGACGTCGTGATGGAGGAGATTTCCAAGGCCAAGAAATCGATCCATTTCGAGTCGTTCCTGTGGAAGCAAGGCAAGCTCGGGAAGCAGCTGGTCGACGCATTCTGCGAGCGCGCGCGCGCCGGCGTCACCGTCCGCGTGCTGGTGGACGCCAAGGGTTGCGGCGGCATGGGCGACAGCGCCTGCAAGAAGCTGCAGGCGGCGGGGGTGAAGTTCGCGCGCTTCCATCCCATCACGTTGCGCTATATCGGCGTCGTCAACCACCGCGACCACCGCAAGATCCTGTTGATCGACGGCAAGACCGCGTTTGTCGGCGGGCACTGCATCGTCGACGAGTGGATGGGCGAAGGCAACGACAAGGAGCACTACCGTGATCTCTCGGTGCGCCTGCAGGGCCCGGCGGTCCACCAGGTGCAGTCGACCTTCAGCGAGAACTGGGTGGGGACGACCGGCGAGCTGTTCGCGGGTGACGACTACTTCCCCAAGATCGAGGCGAAGGGCGATCTGAAGGTGCACGTGGCGCGCGTGAATCCCGCCATGTCCGCCCCCGCGGTAAAGATCCTGCACCACATGGTGATCTGCACCGCGACCAAGCGGCTATGGATCCAGAATCCCTACTTCCTGCCGGAACCCGAGGCGATCGAGGCCATGGGGGCGGCCGTGAAGCGCGGCGTCGACGTGCGCGTGATGGTGCCCTCGGCCGACGCCTCCGACATGCCGATGGTCCAGCACGCGGCGCATCGCAATTTCGGCCGCCTCCTCGAGGTGGGCGTTCGCATCTTCGAATTCCAGCCGACGCTGCTGCACCAGAAAGTGATGACCGTGGACGGCGTGTGGAGCGCGGTGGGCAGCACCAATTTCGACGACCGGTCCTTCGAGATCAACGACGAGATCACCCTCGGGATCCATGGCAAGGCGTTCGCGAAGCAGCTCGAAAAGATCTTCGAGGAGGATGCGAAGGAGTGCAAGGAATTGAATGCGAAGGAGTGGGAGAAGCGCGGCGCCCTGCACAAGCTCGAGGACCACTTCTACTACCTCTGGAACGAGATGCTCTAGGCGGCGAGCATCCGCCGGGCGATGAACACGAAAGCGATCCCGCCCAGGTACATCATCGCGCCGTAGATCGCACCCGGGAGCATCATCGTGTCGTCGCGCAGGATCGTGGACGCGATGACGATCGCGAGCGTCGCATTCTGCACGCTTGATTCGATGGCGACCGTCACCGACTGGCGGCGATCGGCGCGAGCGAGCCTCGCCACCGCGTAGCCCAGCGCCAGCATCGCCAGGTTGATCGCGAGCACCAGGGGCGCGAGCGACGCGGTGTGCTGCTGGAAGAGCGGCCAGTTCCTCGCGATGCTCACCGCGATGATCGCCACGAAGACCACCGCCGACGCCGTGCCCAACATCGGCTGCCAGCGCTGCGCGAACGCACTCGCCTTCGCGCGCACCAGCATCCCTATCACTACCGGGAGCCCCATCACGACGAAGATCTGGGCCATGGTCTGGCCGACGGGAAACGGCACCGCGCGCGCATCGGCGGTGAAGTGGGCGATGGCGGCGCTCACGATCAGCGGCACGGTCACGATCGACACCAGGCCGGCGAAGGCGGTGAAGGAAAGCGCCAGCGCCACGTCGCCGCGTGCGAAGTAGGTCAGCAGGTTCGACGTCGTGCCGGTGGGGCAGGCGGCGATGATCATGAAGCCCACGGCCAGCGCGCCGGTAACGCCGGTTACCTTCACGACCGCGAGCGCCACCAGCGGCAGCACGATGAAATGGCAGAACACGCCGGCGAGGAACGCGCGGGGATAGGCGAAGACGCGCTTGAAGTCGAGCAGCGTGAGCCCCATGCCCAGGGAAAACATGATGAACATGAGCCCCAGGGGAAGGAGCGCCTGCGAGACCGGGTCCGGTTGCATGGCACGGATTCTACCGTCGGCGGCCTGGGAACCCGTTTGGATTCAACGCCCGATACGCATACGTCAACTCACGGCACTGGTGGTGCGTTTCATGGGGTAACGGCATGAAATCCAAGGAGGCAAGCATGAAAGCATCCCTACTAATGCTGGCGTTGGCGGCCACGGCGCTGCCGGCACTGGGTGAAATCACCTTGTACGGGCGAGAGGAATTTCAAGGAAAATCCGTCACGATCCAGGACCAGGCGCGCAATCTGGAGCGGGAGAGATTCGCGAATCGCGCGTCGTCAGCGGTCGTGCGGGGCGGTTCCTACGAGCTTTGCGACGGTCGCGGTTTCGAGGGCCGTTGCGTGGTGCTCGGCCCGGGTCGCTACCCGACTCTCGCGGCCATGGGATTGAACGATGCAGTCGTCTCGCTGCGCCGTAACGTCGCGGCGCCCCCACCGACAGGCACGGAGATCACCCTCTTCGGTCGTGAGGGTTTCGAGGGCAGGTCGGTTTCCACGCGGGAGCCCGTTCGCAACCTGGAGCGCCTCGACTTCGGCGATCGCGCCTCCTCGGCCATCGTCCGGGGCGGCCGCTTCGAGATCTGCGATGGACGCGGATTTGAAGGACGCTGCATGGTGCTGCGGCCCGGCCAGTACCCGTCGCTCGCGGCGATGGGCATGAACGACGCGGTGTCCTCCGTGCGTCCCGTGGCACGTCAGACCCGCTTCGAAGAACGGCGTTTCGCGCCGCCGCCCCCCGTTGCTTACGATTACCGCCGACGCGGCGAGGAGCGGTTATTCGAGGCGGAGGTCGTGGCCGTCCGGGCCGTTTACGGCCAACCGGAGCAGCGTTGCTGGGTGGAGCGGGAGCAAGTTCCGGGCGGTAATGCCAACGCGGGCGGTGCCATCGCCGGCGCAATCATCGGCGGCATCCTCGGCCACCAGGTCGGAAGCGGCCGCGGCAACGATGCCGCAACCGCCGCCGGCGCGGTCGCGGGCGCTGCAATCGGCTCCAACCACGGGGGCACGACCTACTCTCGCGACGTGCAGCGCTGCTCCCGACCCCAGGTAAGCGGCCCGCCGCAATACTGGGACGTGACCTATCGCTTCCGCGGCGTCGATCGCTACATGCAGATGACGCGGCCGCCGGGAGCGACCATCTCCGTCAATCGCGACGGTGAGCCGCGAGCCGGATAACGCTTTCCCGCACCCACTGAAAATGCCCGCCCCCGCGCGGGCATTTTCATTCGGCGGGCATTCATGCCTCCTGCCTCACCGCGGTGAAGTCGATGAAGCCGCGTGCGACATCAACGTGCGCAAGCTGGACGCGCACGCGCTCGCCGACGCGCAGCCCGTCGAATCCCCGCACGATCCGCCCCTCGACGGCGGGCGCCGCGATACGGGCCCACGTTCCCTTCGCGGAGGCGCCGGTCACGATAGCGTCGAATTGCCGGCCGATTCTCGAGGCGAGGAGAAGTGCAGCGGCCGACTTGGCGACCTGCCGCTCGACTTTCGCGGCGTTGTCCTCCTGCTCCGTGCAATGCCGTGCAATCGCACGGAGCTCGTCGTTCGGGTACGGCGAAGGCCCGGCGGCGAGCGCGGCTTTCAGCAAGCGCTGGGCGATCAGGTCCGGGTAGCGGCGGTTGGGCGCCGTCGAGTGCGCATAGTCCTTGACGGCCAATCCGAAATGTCCCGTGAGCGGCTCGCCGGGGACCTCGAGCTCATATTCACCCGAGCCGAGGAGCTTCACGATGGAGAGCGAAAGATCGGCGAAGCGGTCCGGGTCCGCCGTGCGGCGCCTCGCAAGGAATGCGTCGAGCGCCGCGGCGTCAGGGGCGGGTGGCAGCGTTTCGTCGACCTTCGCAGCGAGCTCGACGATGCGGTCCCAGTTCCTGGGCGCGCGTAGCACCCGGCGCAACGACGGCAGCCCCCTGCCTTCGAGGTAGCGCGCGGTCACGCCGTTGGCCGCGATCATGAAATCCTCTATCAGCTCCTTCGCCCGATTCTTCCGGTCGGGGACGAGGTCGGAGATCGCGCTGCCATCGAAAACGGCATTGACCTGCGTCGTCTCGAGCCGGAGCGCGCCGTGCTCCCGACGCACGCGACGCAGCGCTTGCGCCACGCCATCCTGGACGCGCAACTGCTCGTCGAGGCCGGGTACCGCCGCGAGCTTTGCCGGCGCGGGTGCGCTCCCCTCCAGCCAGGCCGCGATCGCGTTATAGGCGAGCTTCGCATGGTTGAACACCACGGCGCGGTAGACATCGGCGCTCGCAACCGAACCGTCCGTCCGCACCGACATTTCGATCACGATCGCCAGGCGCTCCTCACCCTCGTTCAGGGAGGTGAGGTGGGTCGACAGCTTCTCCGGAAGCATCGGAAAGATCCGTGCTGCCGTATAGACGGAAGTGGTGTTGGTGCGCGCGTGGACATCGATCGCCGTGTCCTTCTCCACCCGTGCATCCACATCGGCGATGGCCACAAGGATCTTCACTGCGCCGCCCGGCAGCGGCTCCGAGACCGAAAGCTGGTCGAGATCGCGCGAGTCGTCGTTGTCAATCGAGCACCAGGGCAGCTCGCGCAGGTTCCTGACCGATCCGTCGGCCGCGACTGCCGGGCCTGCGATCCGACTGGCTTGCGCGAGCGCCTCCGCCGAGAAATCGGGAAGTAGTCCGCGATCGACCATCGCCTTGTGGGCAATACGCCGCAGCACGGCTCTGCCGGTTCCGTCCGCTTCCATCGATTGGGGAGCCCTTTTCCTGTGGGACCGCGTCAGCTTGAATGGTACGCCGCGGGGATGAACACCCTCAGGGGCGGATGACGACCGCCGCCGAAACGGAAAAGGCCTGGATTTCTCCAAGCCTTTGTAATTCTGGCGCGCCCGGCAGGATTCGAACCCACGACCCCCTGGTTCGTAGCCAGGTACTCTATCCATCTGAGCTACGGGCGCTAAAGAGGTGGAATTATAGCGATTTTTTGCCCCGATCGCGACCTCCGGGTACGCTGTGGACATGCCTGATGCCCGCCTTCGCGAGCGGCTGCAAGCCCGAGCCCTCCTAGTCGCCCCCGGAGTCCACAACCTGGTCTCGCTGCGGCTGGCGAACTCGTTCGGGTTTGAGGCGCTCTACATGACGGGCTTCGGCACTGTCGCCTCCTACCTCGGCTTGCCCGACGCTGGCCTGGCGACGTACACCGACATGTTGGGGCGCGTGAAGCAAATGGCGTCGATGGCGAGCATGCCATTGATCGCCGATGGCGATACCGGCTACGGCGGCCTGCTCAACGTGCGCCACACGGTGCGCGGC
>JALYSB010000136.1 GCA_030855025.1 Pseudomonadota bacterium | reverse complement strand
GTCGAAGTTTTGCAACGCTTCCCGGTGGCGGTTGAGGGCCGCCAGAGCTACCCCGCGATTGTTGAGAGCCAAGGGGGATTCTGGCGAAATCGCGAGCGCACGGTCATAGTCCTCCAAGGCTTCCGCGAAGCGATGCAGTTTGCGCAGGGCCGCTCCCCGATTGCACAGAACCTCGACATTGCGCGGTTCAACCTCGAGCGCTCGGCTCGCGAGCCCGATTGCTTCTTCCCACTCCCCGGATCGTTGAGCGATCACCGAGAGCAGGTGCAATGCGTAGAAGTGGCGACTTTCAGCCCGGACGAGCTCCAGGGCCAAGGCCCGCGCCTCGTCGAGCTTTCCTTCGCGGAAGAGGGCGGCGGCGCGACTCATCGTCGGTGCGGCGCGACCGCGATTCAATTGATCTCCCCCGGCCGCAGTTGACGCACGTCAAAGCGCAACGACATGCAATGCGGAACCACGGTCGTCCTGGCACGACACGAGGAAGCTTTCAACGAGGGTAGCGTGGCCAAGGCGGGGAGGCCAAATCAGACTTCCGCCAGCGGCGGAAGGGTGCCAGTCTTGTGGCGCGCCGAACGCAGATACAAGCGCCAGCTGGCGAAGCCGATCAGCATCATCGCGACCATGCCGATGGCGAGCCCGCGCGGCGAATGCCAGAGTAGTGGGGAGACGACCCCTGCGGTCAGCACGTTGACCATTCCCGAGACGAAACCCTGCAGCGAGGCCGCCATGCCCCGGCGCGTGGGAAAGAGGTCGAGCGTGATGAGCGAGATCGACGGCATCGCCATTGCGAAGCCGATGCCGTAGACCATCAGCGGGATCACCGCCCAGGGGATCGAGGGCGGCAGGGTGAACGCGTACACCGTGTTGACCGCAGCGGCGATCGCCATGAAGCCATAGGCGCGTTGCACGGTGGTCTGCGCCGAGTGGCGCCCGGCCGCGCGCCCCGACAACTGCGCGCCCAGGATGATGCCGGCGATGCAGGGGATGAAGAGCCACGCGTATTGCTGCGGGCCGAGCCCGAGGTGCTCCTCGAGGAACACCGGCGCCGAGACGATATAGAGGAAGAACGCGTTGAAGTTGAAGCCCGCGGCGAGCGACAGCATCAGGAATCGGATGTTGATGCCGACCTCGCGATAGCCCTGCAGCAGCGCGACCGGATGGAACGACTGGCGTCCGCCTTCGGGCAGGGTTTCCGGCAGCAGGCGCACGCTCACCACCACCAGCAGCAGTCCCACCGCGGCGAGGAACCAGAACACGGCGCGCCATCCAAGCCCCACGAAGAGGAACCCGCCGATGATTGGCGCGATCGCCGGCGCGAGGCCGAAGAACAGGGTGACCAGCGACATGAGGCGCTGCGCGTCTTCGGGCCCGAAGAGGTCGCGAATCATCGCGCGGCCCACCACCATCCCCGCGCCGACCGAAAGGCCTTGCACGACGCGCCAAATGATGAGCGATTGCACCGAGTCCGCGATGGCCGCACCGACTGACGCCACGGTGTAGACGACCAGCGCCACGAGGATCACGGGCCGGCGGCCGAAGCTGTCGGAGAGCGCGCCATGGAAGAGGAACATGACGCCGAAGGCGAAGAGGTAGCCCGACAGGGTCTGCTGGATCTCCAGCGGTGTTGCGTTCAGCGAGGCCTGGATGCCGGCGAAGGCGGGCAGGTACGCGTCGATGGAGAAAGGGCCGAGGGTGGCGAGCGCCGCGAGAAGCGCGGCGAAACTCCAGCGGAAGCGGCGCGACGCGTGGGGAGCGGAACCGCCCGGGATGGCCATCGCGCCATTTTACGGCCTGTGTCCGCGGGGCTTCCTTCGCCAACCACGGCTCGCGCAAAAAAAGGGGGCTCAAACTTTCGCAACCGACCTATCTGTCGGCGCACCGACCTTCGCAGCCGGCGGCATCCAACGTCCGTGCCTTCAGCGCTTCGCGCCGCGCATGACGACGGTGCGCGCGCGGCATCTCGAGCGTGATCGCGTCACGAATAGGAGGCGTGAGCCGTTTCCGCTTGCCGCATCAAGCGGGCTTATTTCGGTGCGGCGCCAACGCCGCCTGTACGTATCAGGCAAGCGACCCGGGCGCACGAAACTGAAGGGCCTCCGCCACGTGCTCGGAGCGAACGTCGGGAGACTGATCCAAATCGGCGATTGTGCGCGCGATTCTGAGTATTCGGTGGTGGGCCCGCGCCGACAGGCCGAACCGCGCAATTGCCCCTTGAAGAATCCGTCGACCTTGCGTGTCCGGCTGCGCGCGCTGCTCGGCCTCGTGTCCGCTAAGCTGCGCGTTCGGCGCACCCTGGCGACGCGATTGCGTTTCGCGCGCCCGCACGACGCGCTCGCGAACCGCGCGTGACGATTCTCCGCGCGCCGGCGCAACGATATCGGCTTCGGCGAGCGCCGGCACCTCGATATGCAGGTCAATGCGATCCATGAGCGGTCCGGAAATGCGCCTTCGGTAGCACAGGACCTGGTCGGGCGTGCATCGACAACGCCCGCTGTAGTGGCCCAGGTAGCCACACGAACACGGATTCATCGCAGCGACCAGCTGGAAGCCCGCGGGAAACTCCGCTTGGCGCGCCGCGCGCGAGATGGTGATGCGGCGGGACTCCAGGGGCTCGCGCAGCACCTCGAGCACGTGGCGGCTGAACTCCGGCAACTCGTCGAGAAACAGGATGCCCTGGTGCGCGAGCGAGATCTCCCCGGGACGCGGAGGGGAGCCGCCACCCACCAGGGCAATTGCGGAGGCGGTGTGGTGCGGGCTGCGAAACGGGCGCGTGCCGAAGCGCTGCGGCTCGAAGCCGCCGGTGGCGAGGCTCTGGATGGCCGCGGATTCGAGCGCTTCCTCCTCCGACATGGCGGGCAGGATTCCCGGAATTCGCACGGCGAGCATTGTCTTGCCTGTCCCCGGCGGTCCGCGAAACAGGATCGAATGCGCGCCCGCGGCGGCAACCTCGAGCGCGCGCCGCGCATGGAGCTGGCCGCGAACCTCCCCGAGATCGGGATAAGTGGGCGCGGGTGAGTGCGAGACGCCGGAGAACGGCAGCAGCACCGCCCGCCCGGTGAGGTGATCGCAGACCTCCATCAGCGTGCGCGCTGGCAGGATCGTGGCGCCGCGCGCGAGCGCAGCCTCGGGCGCCACGGCCTCCGGGAGCACGAAAGCACGTCCGTCGCGGTGCGCGCCAAAGGTCATCGCGAGCGCACCGCGGATCGGGCGCAATTCGCCCGAGAGCGCGAGCTCGCCCGCGAATTCGAGCGCCGTGAGCTTGGCCTGCGGTACCTGGCCGGACGCGGCCAGCACGCCAATCGCCACCGGAAGGTCGAATCGACCGCTCGCCTTCGGCAGGTCGGCCGGAGCCAAGTTCACGGTGATACGGCGTTGCGGAAACTCGAATCCGATGGTCTCGATCGCGGCGCGCACGCGGTCGCGCGCCTCCTTCACCTCGGTTTCGGGCAGGCCGACGATATGGAAGGTGGGCAACCCATTGCCCATGTGGGCCTCGACTCGCACCAGCGGTGCTTCGAGTCCGGACAATCCACGGCTGAATACGACGGCGACACTCACGCACGATCCTCCCTGGCGGGAGGCGTGGCCCCGAGGGGCGGGCGATCCCGCGTTCTAGTCGGTCTTGGACGAGGCGAGCCGCGCTTCGAGCTCGGCCACGCGCGCTTCGAGCGTGGAGAGCTTTTCCCGCGCGCGCGCGAGCACCTGCACCTGCACGTCGTATTCCTCGCGGCTCACCAGCTCGAGCTTCGTGAAGGCGCTGGCGAGCAGGCCGCGAAAGTTCTTCTCCAGATCCCGGGCGGGGTTTGCGGCAGCGAACTCCGCCAGGCGTGCGCTCAGTTCGCTCAGGAATCCCTCGTTCATCTCAATCCCCGAAGTGGGTGTCTGGTTGACGGGTGGGTATGCACCCGCTTGGTGCCGCGCCCCGGAACCGTGCACAGCCAATGTGCGCCGATTCGAGGTCGAGGGAGTCAGGCCTTGCGAAACAACGAGTTGGGAATGGCATGTTTGCTGCTATTCAAGCCCGCAGTGCTGTCTTTTCCAACTCCCCTAAGGATACCAAGATGAAAAACCTGCCCCAAGCCCTTGCTGCGGCCAGCCTCGCCGCTGCTGCGTTCCTGCCCAGCGTCGCGGCGGCCCAGGACAGCCCGCATTCGTTCACTGGGAAGGTCGCTCTCTACAGCGAGTACGAATACCGCGGCATCTCGCAGACTTCCGAAAAGCCGGCGCTGCAGCTGAACCTCGACTACGGCCACGCCAGCGGCTTCTACATCGGCACCTTTGTCACCAACATCAAATGGCTGAAGGACGCCGCCGAGGTGGGGGGCTTTTCCACCAAGGCCAAGATCGAGGTGGACATCTACGCCGGCTACCGCAAGGAAATCGTCAAGGACCTGACGCTCGACGTGGGGTACCTGCGCTACGAGTATCCGCAGAGCTCGCAGTTCAACCCGAAGCCGAATACCGACGAGATCTACGGCGGCCTCACGTGGAGGTTCCTCAACGTGAAGTACTCGCATTCGCTCAACGACACCTTCGGCGTGGCCAACAGCGATGGGTCCTACTTCATCGAGGGAAACATCGCCTATCCCCTGCCGTCGCTGCCGGCGCTCACGCTCACCGGCCACGTGGGGTACCAGGAGTTCAAGAACAACGAAGCGCTCTCGTACACCGTCTGGAAAGCCGGCGCAGTCTACGACTTCGGCGGCGGGCTGACCGCGGGCGGGTATGTGAAGGGCACGGACTCCGATCCCGCCCTCTATACCTATAAGGGCAAGGACTGGGGCAAGAACCGCCTCGTCGCCTTCATCGCGTACTCGTTCTGAACGCCGCGGGCACCACCACTGGAGGAAAAATGAAACTGGTCACTGCGATCATCAAGCCGTTCAAGCTGGACGAGGTGCGCGAAGCGCTCTCGGCCATCGGCGTGCAGGGCATCACGGTCACCGAGGTGAAGGGTTTCGGGCGGCAGAAAGGCCACACCGAGCTCTACCGCGGCGCGGAGTACGTGGTCGATTTCCTCCCGAAGGTGAAGGTGGAGGCGGCGATCAAGACCGAGATGCTTGACCGCGTCATCGAGGCGATCGAGAAGAGCGCCAACACCGGGAAGATCGGCGACGGAAAGATCTTCGTCTTCGAGCTCGAGCAGGTCGTTCGCATCCGCACCGGCGAGACCGGCGCGGACGCACTCTAAGGGGAACCGGACAATGAAACGGCTATTGAGTCTGATGGCGCTCACCGTGTCGCTCGCCTACGGCGGCGCGGCACTCGCACAGGAAAAGAAGGACGCACCCCCCGTCACCCCGGCGGCTGCAACGCAGCAATCGGCCGGGGCCCAATCACCCGCGCCCGCTGCACCAGCCCCCGCTGCGGCTGCACCCGCACCCGCCGCAGCCGCAGCCCCACCGCCCACGCCCAACAAGGGCGACGTGGCGTGGATGCTCACCTCGACCGCGCTGGTCCTCCTGATGAGCGTGCCGGCACTCGCGCTCTTCTACGGCGGCATGGTGCGCTCGAAGAACATGCTGTCGATGCTGATGCAGGTGTTCGTGGTGTTCTCCCTGATCGTGGTGCTGTGGTGCATCTACGGCTACAGCCTCGCATTCACGGAGGGCAACGCGTTCTTCGGAGGTTTCGACCGGCTGTTCCTCAAGGGGACGTTCGATTCGACCAAGGGCGAGTTCGCGATGGCGGCGACGTTCTCGAAGAACACGCCGATCCAGGAGCTGCTTTTCGTGGCGTTCCAGGCGACCTTCGCCGCGATCACCTGCTGCCTGATTCTCGGCGCCTTCGCCGAGCGGGTGAAATTCGCGGCAGTGCTGGTGTTCGTGGTGCTCTGGTTCACCTTCGCCTACCTGCCGGTCGCGCACATGGTGTGGTTCTGGATGGGTCCGGACGCCTATACCGCAGCCGGCGTGGTCGACGCGACCAACGCCAAGGCGGGCTTCATCTGGCAGATGGGCGCGCTCGATTTCGCGGGCGGCACGGTGGTGCACATCAATGCCGGTGTCGCCGGCCTGGTGGGCGCGTACCTCGTCGGCAAGCGCATCGGCTGGGGGCGTGAGGCGATGACGCCGCACAACCTGCCGATGACGATGATCGGCGCCTCGCTGCTGTGGTTCGGCTGGTTCGGCTTCAACGCCGGCTCGGCCCTGGAGGCGAACAACTCCGCCGTGCTGGCGTTCATGAACACGTTCCTCGCGACCGCGTGCGCCGTGCTCTCGTGGACTTTCTTCGAGTGGATCTTCAAGGGCAAGCCCTCGATGCTGGGCGCGGCCTCGGGCGCCGTCGCGGGCCTGGTGGCGATCACTCCGGCTGCGGGCAACGTCGGCATCCCCGGCGCCTTCTTCATCGGCGCGATCGCGGGCGTGGTCTGCCTGTGGGGTGTCTCGGGCCTGAAGAAGTTGCTCAAGGCCGACGATTCGCTCGACGTCTTCGGCGTGCATGCGGTCGGCGGCATCGTGGGCGCGCTGCTCACGGGCGTCTTCTGCTCGCCCGACCTCGGTGGCCCCGGCTACGTAAGCGACTGGGTCACCGGCGCGGTCACCAAGGCGGCGGACTACTCGATCGTCTCGCAGGTGATCACGCAAGCCAAGGCCGTGGGCATCACCCTCGTCTGGTCGGGGGTCGTTGCCGCGATCGCCTTCAAGATCGCCGACATCCTCGTCGGGCTGCGCGTGCCGGAAGAGGAAGAGCGCGAGGGCCTCGACATCACGGCCCACGGGGAGACTGCTTACAACTGAGTTCTCCAGGTAGTGAGGTGGTGGGAAGCGGGCGAGCGATCGCCCGCTTTTTTTTGTTCCTACGGGGCCCTACTTCTTCCTCGAGAACAGGCCGGGGAAGAGCCCTTTGGGGCCCTCGGCGAGCGCGGCTGAGGGAACGGCCTCGACGCGCTCGGCCAACGGATAACGCAGCGTGCCGGGATAGATCACCGCGAGGCGATCGAGCTTCAGGTCATCGAGCGCGATTTGCATCGAGCGCGACATCCGCGGGGCGTCGGAACGCTTCGCCTCGACGCCCAGCCTGCGGCCGTCCTTGAATAGCAGGAGATCGAGCTCGGCCCCCTGGTGGGTCGCCCAGAAGTAGGCCTCGTCGGCCTGCATCGCCTTCAATGCTTCCTCGATCGCATAGCCTTCCCACGATGCGCCGCTTCGCGGATGCACCAGCAGCTCGTCGCGGTCGCGGATTCCGAGCATGGTGTGCAGCAGCCCGCTATCCCGGAAATAGATCTTCGGCGCCTTCACCTGCCGTTTGCCGAGGTTCTCGTGCCACGGCCTCAGCTGCCGGACCATGAAGGCGCCCGTGAGCAGGTCCAGGTATCGGCGCACCGTCGTCTCGGCCACTCCGAGCGAGCGGGCCGGGTCGGCCGCATTCCATGTCTGGCCGTGGAAATGGGCGAGCATGGACCAGAAGCGCCGAATGGCTTCCGCAGGGACGTTGACGCCGAGCTGCGGCAGGTCGCGCTCGAGAAAGGTCGACATGAACTGCCCACGCCAGATGGCGCTCGCCGACTCGGATCGCGCCGTGAAGCTCAACGGATAGCCGCCGCGACGCCAATGGCGATCGGCGCGATTCGTTCCGACCTCTTCGAGCGACAGGCCGGGAATCTCGATCACCTCGATGCGGCCCGCGAGCGATTCGGAAGTCTGGCGAAGCAGCTCCGTGGAGGCGCTGCCCAGGACGAGGAAGCGGGCCGGCAACGGACGGCGATCGGACAGGACCCGCAGCACGGGGAACAGGTTCGGGCGACGCTGGACTTCGTCAACGACGACAACGCCTTTCAGCGGGCCGAGGGCCGTCATGGGCTGCGCGAGCCGCGCGAGGCTTGCCGGATCCTCGAGATCGAAATAGTTGGCCTGCCCCGGGCGCACGACCGCGCGCGCGAGCGTCGTCTTGCCGCTTTGGCGCGGCCCCACGAGCGCGACCACGCGCGCACGGCCGAGGGCTGCGCGTATGCGGGTGGAAAGGGCGTCGCGGGGGACCATGCCGAAGCCTACCATGAAAATAGAGCGTCGGACGCTCGAATTTCGTGGTTGATCGAGGGGTCTGCCAAGGCGGCGGGCTACTCGATCGGCTATCTCGGGCGGCGGCTACACTTGGATTCAATGCGCGTGGGCGAAGCCGGGCTGGTCGTGACCAAACTCAAGTACCCCTTCGTTGTGGGTGACCGGAACCAACAACGAACGGCTGGGCCTAAAGGCCAAGCTGTATAATTTTCAAATGCTTACGTCCGGAATCCCCCCATTGCATAAGCGCCTCGGAGAACTCCTCATCGAGCGGGGCAAGCTCGACCCCACGAACCTCGAGCGCGCCCTGAAGCTGCAGGAAGGCGAGTCGCGCGAGAAGATCGGCGTGATCCTCCTGCGCCTCGGCATGGTCTCGGGACGCGACCTGGCCGACGCCCTCTCCGAGCAGCTGGACCTCCCGCTCGCCCATGCCGCCGACTACCCCGAGCTCCCGCTCATGGAAGAGCGCCTGTCGCCCAAGTTCCTGCGCGATGCGCAAGTCGTGCCGCTGCGCGAGGACGACGACGAGCTGGCCCTCGCCATCGCCGACCCCACCGATTCGTACGTGCTGTCCGCTGTGCAGATGGCCTCCGGCAAGCGCGTGCGCCCCTACATCGCGGCACCCAACGAGATCGAGGCGGCGCTCGAGCGACTGTACGGGGGCGGGCGCTCGTCCATGGGCCAGATCGTGGACAACATCTCCACGCGCGACGAGGAGCAGGACTTCGGCGACATCGCGCATCTGAAGGACCTTGCCTCCGAGGCGCCGGTCATTCGCCTCGTGAACCTGTTGCTCACCAAGGCGCTCGAGTCGCGCGCGTCCGACATCCATATCGAGCCGTTCGAGAATCGCCTGATCGTGCGCTACCGCATCGACGGCGTGCTGCACGAGACGGAATCGCCGCCGCGGCGCCTGTCGGCCGCGGTGATCTCGCGCGTGAAGATCATGGCGTCGCTCGACATCGCCGAGCGCCGCCTGCCCCAGGACGGGCGCATCAAGCTGCGCATCCAGGGCAAGGAAATCGACCTGCGCGTGTCCACCATCCCCACGATGCACGGCGAGAGCGTGGTGATGCGGATCCTCGACAAGGGCGGCGTGCCGCTCAACTTCGAGTCGCTCGGCTTCGAAGGCGCATCGCTCGAGCGTTTCATCGAGGCGCTCGACCAGGTGCACGGCATCCTGCTGGTCACCGGGCCCACGGGTAGCGGCAAGACGACCACCCTCTATACCGCGCTCGATCGCCTCAACAAGCCCGAAGTGAAGATCGTCACCGTCGAGGAC
>JALYSB010000274.1 GCA_030855025.1 Pseudomonadota bacterium | reverse complement strand
TTCTCGCGGTAGGGCCGCGCCCAGAAGCGCGCGACCATCGCTCGCAGCAGGAGGATCTGCAGCAGGCTCATGCGTGCGTGCGGCGGCATCTCGAAGGCGCGGAACTCGAGGATGCCGAGCCGCCCGGTGGCGGTGCCCGGTGCGTACAGCTTGTCGATCGAGAATTCGGCGCGGTGCGTGTTGCCCGTGAGGTCCACCAGGAAATTGCGCAGGATCCGGTCGACCAGCCACGGCCGCTCGTTCGACGCATCCTTCTTGAACTGCGCCTCGAGTTGCTCGAACGCGATCTCGAGCTCGTAGAGCGTGTCGCTGCGCGCTTCGTCGACCCGCGGGGCCTGGCTCGTGGGCCCGATGAACATGCCCGAGAAGAGGTACGAGAGCGAGGGGTGGTTCTGCCAGTAGGTGACGAGGCTGCGCACCACGTCGGGACGGCGCAGCATCGGGCTCTCGGCCGCCGTGGGTCCGCCCAGGGTGATGTGGTTTCCGCCGCCGGTGCCGGTATGGCGTCCGTCGAGCATGAATTTCTCGGTGCCCAGGCGCGTCTGTCGCGCTTCCTCGTAGAGCGTGGTCACGTGGCGCTTCAATTCCTCCCAGTCGTTCGCGGGATGGATGTTCACCTCGATCACGCCGGGGTCGGGGGTCACCGCGAAGCGGCCCAGGCGCGGGTCATCGGGCGGCCCGTAGCCCTCGAGGCGCACCGGCCAGCCGAGCGCGTTCGCCGTCGCCTCGACCGTGGCGACCAGCGTGAGGAAATCCTCGAGGAGCTCAAGCGGCGGCAGGAAGACGTGCAGGCGCTCCTTGCGAACCTCCACGCACAACGCCCGCTTCACCACCTCGCGCGAGGCGCCCGGTGCGAGGCTGCGCGGCTTGCCGTGCTTGGCGAGGGTCGCCGCCTTCGAAGGCCGGCGCTTGCCGAGCGCATCGCGGCGTTCGAACGGATCCATCGGGATGTGCGGGTCCTCGTCCTGCGGCAGGATCTCCGGCAGCGAGCCGAGCGGCAGCCGGTAGCCCATGGGCGAATCGCCTTCGGCGAGGAAGACCTTCTCGCGGCGCAGCGGCCACGGCGAGCTCTGCCACCGGGTCGGGCCGCTCGCCTTGGGGCGGGTCACCGCTTTCAACGGCAGCACGAAACCCATCGGCTTGCCCAGCCCCTTGGCGAGCTGGTCGGCGAGGCGCCGGCGCACGCCGTCGGTGGAGATGTCTTGTGACAGAGGATCCACGTTGAGCGGGAGGTTCGCCTCGTCGCGGATGATGCGCCACGGGTCTTCGTAGGCGGGCATCGCATAATCGGGCGAGACGCCCAGCGCCTGCGCGAGCTCGGAGGCGAAACGCCCGGCCTCGACTTCGGTCGCCTTGATGCCGGCGCGCTCGAGCTGCTCCTCGGCCTCGTCGTCCCACAGCGCCACGCCGTCCTTGCGCCAGAAGCACGACAGGGCCCAGCGCGGCAGCGGCTCGCCCGGATACCACTTGCCCTGGCCGTAGTGGAGCAGCCCGCCGGGAGCAAAGCGCTTGCGCAAGCGGGCGAGCAGCTCCCCCGCCAGCTCGAGCTTCTTCTCCGACATCGCGGTGTAATTCCACTCGATGCCGTCCATGTCGTCGATCGAGATGAACGTGGGCTCGCCGCCCACCGTGAGGCGCACATCGTTTTCCGCGAGCTCCCGATCCACCTGGCGGCCGAGCGTGTCGATCGCGCTCCACTGCGGCTCGGTAAAGGGCTTGGTCACGCGCGGGTCCTCGTGGATGCGCGTGACCGTCATCGTGAACTCGAGCGTGCTCTTGCAGACGTCGGTCATCCCCGTGACGGGCGCCGCGCTCACCGGGAGTGCCGCGCTCGCGAGCGGGATGTGGCCTTCGCCCGCGAGCAGGCCCGAGGTCGGGTCGAGACCGATCCAGCCTGCGCCGGGAACGTACGCTTCGGCCCACGCGTGCAAGTCGGTGAAATCCTCGGTCGGGCCCGACGGGCCGTCGAGGGATTTCTGGTCGGCGGCGAGTTGGATGAGATAGCCGGAGGCGAAGCGCGCGGCGATCCCGAGGTAGCGCAGGATCTGCACCATCAGCCACGCGGAGTCGCGGCACGAGCCCTGTGCGAACGCGAGCGTGTCCTCCGGGCTCTGGATGCCTTGCTCCATGCGCACCAGGTAATTCACGTCCTCGCGCACCATGCGGTTCACCGCGATCAGCAGGTCGATGGTCGAGATGCGCGTGCCGAGGAAGCGCGTGCGCGCCTTTCGCACCCAGGCCATCAGGAGCGGGGTCTCGGGGACCTGCTCCAGGTACGGCGCGAGCTCGCGGAAGTTGTCGTCGCTATAGGTGAACGGGAAAGTTTCCGCCGATGGGTCGACGAAGAAGTCGAACGGGTTGATGACTGTCATGTCGGCCACGAGGTCGACGGTGATCTCGAGCTCGCGCGTCTTCTCGGGGAACACCAGCCGCGCGACCCAGTTGCCGTAGGGGTCCTGCTGCCAATTGAGGAAATGCTTCGCCGGGCGCACGTTGAGCGAGTAACTGTCGATCGGCGTGCGGCAGTGCGCCGCCGGGCGCAGCCGCACCTCGTGGGGCGACAGCCCCACCAGCCGGTCGAACGCGTAGCGCGTCTTGTGGTGCAGCGCGACCTTGATCGTCATCTTCTCGTCACCCCGGCGTAGGCCGGGGCCCAATCTCGGTTCGTCACCCCGGCGTAGTCCGGGGCCCAATCTGATGCGTTATCACCGGAATGGAAAAGCAATTCTTCGTCTACATCCTCACCAACGAACCCTACGGAACCCCTTATGT
>JALYSB010000014.1 GCA_030855025.1 Pseudomonadota bacterium | reverse complement strand
GGCCACCACCGTGACCTCGGTGGGCCCGGCGTACATCTTCCGCAACGTCTGGAACCGCGCGCAGATGTACCAGCGCACGCCGCTCGACTCCGACGATCGCCAGCCGTTCTTCAAGTCGGGTTCGGATTCGAGCCTGGGCGACGGGCGTCGCTACGTGTTCCACAACACGATGCTTCAGGCCGTGCAGCCCGGCCTCGTCAACACGCTTGGCGGGGGCTTCGGCATGGGCGGCACGGGCTCGAGCCAGCTCATCAACAACACGTTTTCCAGGAACAACATCTATCACCTGTGGAAGCCGGGCAGGGGCGCGGTCTACCAGGCGGGCGCCGGCAACCAGTTCTCGAACGATCTTTACAACGGCACGCCGGGCGACGCGGCGATGACCAACGGCTTGAGTGGCACGCCGGTGTATGCCGCCGGCCATGGCTGGACGAGCGAAGCGAACGGCAATTACCAGATCGCGGCGGGCACCCCGGGACACGGCCAGGGCGTGCGCATCGCCAACTTCAACGATGGCGCCGCCGCGCCGGACGTGGGCGCGCACCAGTCGGGCACGACCTCGATGAGGTTCGGCATTGCCGCGGCCACGAGCTCGAGCAGCACGGGAGGTGTGACTGGCCCGATCGTCACGCCGCCCCCGGCGCCCCCGCCCCCGGCGCCCCCGCCCCCGATCGTCACGCCGCCCCCGGCGCCCCCGCCCGCGGGTTCCGGCTCCACATCACCGAGCCTTGGCCTCAACGCATCGACCTACGCCCTCAGCGCGGGCAGCAGCGTGACGTTCATTGTCACGGTCTCGGGAAACTCCGGCACTCCGACCGGCATCATCAGCTTCCGCTCCAATGGCGTCGCGATCGCAAACTGCGGCTCGGTGGGTCTCTCGAATGGCGGCGCGTCGTGCACCACGGCGAGCCTTTCCGGCGGATCGCACGCGATCACGGGCGTGTACTCGGGCGATTCGAAATATGCGGTAGGGCAGGCGGGCCCGATCACCGTGGGCGTCACCGGCGGCACCTCGACCGTGTCGCTGCCGACGAGCTTCGGGATGGACTCGTCGTCGTACACCACCTCGACGGGCCAGAGCGTCACCTTCACGGCGAGCATTCCCGGAAACGGCGGAACGGCGCTGTTCCTCGCCGGCGGTGCTGCGATCTCGGGCTGCGGCGCGGTGGTGGTGACCAACGGCCGGGCGTCGTGCACGACGAGCGGCCTCGGCGCCGGCGACCATGCGATCAAGGCGGTGTACTCCGGCAGCGGGGCGTACGGCGCGGGCACCGCGGGCCCGATCACGCAGACGGTGAAGGCCGGTTTTACGATCGCCGGCCCGGCCCTCAACGTGCAGGGCCTGTGGTGGGGGTCGGCTTCCGAATCGGGTTGGGGCGTGAACCTCACGCACCAGGGAAACATCGTTTTCGCGACCTGGTTCACGTATGACGCGGCCGGCAACGGACAGTGGCTGGTGATGTCGCATGGCGCGAAGACGGGCGACAACACCTTCGCCGGCACGCTCTATCGCACCACCGGCCCCGCCTTCAGCGAAGCGGTCTTCGATCCCGCCCGGGTCGCATTGACCGCCGTGGGGTCGGCCAACTTTGCCTTCACCGATTCCAACAACGCCACCTTCACGGCGACCGTGGATGGCGTGACCGTGAGCAAGCCGATCACCCGGCAGGTCTACGGGGCGCAGCTGCCGACATGCTCTGCCGGCGGGAGCCCCGGAGCCGCGCCGAACTACCAGGACCTGTGGTGGCGGCCGGGCGGAACCGAATCCGGCTGGGGCCTCAACCTCACCCACCAGGGCGATGTGCTCTTCATGACGTGGTTCACGTACGACCAGAGCGGCAAGGGGATGTGGCTGGTCGCCTCCAAGGTCTCGAAGACTTCGAACGGCAACTACTCGGGGACGCTCTACCGGACGACGGGACCCGCCTTCAACAGCGCAAGCTGGGATCCCTCGCGTGTGTCCACAACGCCGGTGGGGAGCGTGAGCTTCTCCTTCGGTGACGCGAACAACGGCGTCTTCAGCTACACCTTGAACGGCATCAGCCAGTCGAAGCCGATCACGCGCGAGGTCTTCTCGACGCCAGCAACCGTCTGCTCGTAGTAGGTCCTGCAACGAAAAAAGGGGTTACGGGGAAACGTAACCCCTTTCGCATTCTGGTGGTCGTACTGGGATCGCTAAAGGGGGCAGGTCACTGCGGCGCTACATCGCTCGCTACAACCGTCCGCGAATCGACTCCGCCCTGAACTATCGCTCGCCCATTGACTACGAACGAACTAACGCATGAAACTGCCCGTCATGTGTCTACCGAATCGGGTCAAGATCCCCGTGGACTATCGTGAGCCGCACCCTGGTTGCCAACAGGTTGTTGGCTGGCTTTGCATGCGGCAAGCGGCAACGTGGCCGGCCGCTCAACTCCATCGTTAGGCGTCGCACTCACCACCAGGCCTGCGCTCCCCGCTAATAAGGAATCTCCGTTGGCAGAGACCAAGACCAAGCCCACGGGCGCGAGCGTCGATGCGTACCTCGCGTCCAGAGCCAGTCCCGAGCAGCTGGCGGACTGCAAGGCCATCATGGCCATGTGCAAGAGGGTTACGAAGCAGCAGCCAAAGATGTGGGGGCCAAGCATCGTAGGCTATGGCTCGTACACCTACAGGTACGAGAGTGGCCACTCAGGCGACGCATGTCTCACGGGCTTCGCAGTCCGCGCCAAGGAACTAGTCGTCTACGTCATCGCGGACAACCCCGAGCAAGTCGACCTCTTGGCCAAGCTCGGGAGACACAAGATGGGTAAGGCCTGCCTGTACTTCAAGCGCCTGGCGGACCTCGATGTCAAGGTCCTGGAGGCACTCATTGCCGGGTCGGTCGCCGAAGTCAGACGCCGGTATCCGCACCCGGGCGACGCCTAACCCCTCGTTCAACCGGACCCGCTACGCCAGGCACCGTAAGCCCGAGCCCCGGCACATGGTGCATCATCGCAGCCCGGGCTTACGGTGCCTGCCTCCGCGGGCCGGTTAACTCGAACGTTGGGTTTCATCCACCATAGGAGACATCATGAGACTTGCGAGCATCGTCGCTGTTGCACCGCGTTTGGCTGGCCGCCCCGTGGCCGCCCAAAGAAAAAGCGGTTAGGGCCTGAGCACCTAACCGCTTGTATTTTGTGGTGGGTCGTACTGGGATCGAACCAGTGGCCCCTGCCGTGTGAAGGCAGTGCTCTACCGCTGAGCTAACGACCCGATAGAGGAACGCATTTTACCAGACGCGACCCCGTAGAATTGCGGGTTTGATCCGCGCCCTCCCATGATCCGCACCCGCTTCGCCCCGAGTCCCACCGGCTACCTCCATCTCGGAGGCGCCCGCACCGCGCTCTTCAACTGGGCGTATGCGCGCCGCCACGGCGGGAAGTTCATCCTGCGCGTCGAGGACACCGACCTCGAGCGCTCCACGCAGGAGAGCGAGCAGGCGATCTTCGATGCGATGAAGTGGCTCGCCCTCGACTGGGATGAGGGCCCGTTCTTCCAGATGAAGCGCCTCGCGCGCTACCGGGAAGCCTCCGAGCAACTGCTCTCGAAGGGGCTCGCGTACTGGGCGTACGAAAGCAAGGAGGAGCTCGATGCGATGCGCGAAGGCCAGACCGCGCGCGGCGAGAAGCCCCGCTACGACCGGCGCTGGCGCGAGTCGAAGGATGCGCCGCCTGCCGGCCGCACTCCGGTGCTGCGCTTCAAGAATCCGCTCGCAGGCGAGGTCTCGTGGGACGACCTCGTCAAGGGACCGATCACGGTCGCGAACGACGAGCTCGACGATCTCGTGCTGCTGCGAACCGACGGCGTGCCCACGTACAACTTCGGCGTGGTCGTCGATGACATCGACATGGCGATGACCCATGTGATCCGCGGCGACGACCACGTGAACAACACGCCGCGCCAGATCAACCTTTACCGCGCACTGGGTGCGGAGCTCCCGCAATTCGGCCATGTGCCGATGATCCTCGGCGCCGATGGGCAGCGCCTGTCGAAGCGCCACGGCGCGGTGAGCGTGCTGCAGTACCGCGATGACGGCTTCCTTCCCGACGCGATGGTGAATTACCTGGCGCGCCTCGGCTGGTCCCACGGCGACGAGGAAGTGTTCTCGCGCGAGCAGCTGGTCGAATGGTTCGATCTGCGTCACGTGAGCAAGTCACCGGCGCGCTGGGACCCGGAGAAGCTGAAATGGATGAACGGCGAGTACCTGCGCCGCCTTCCGGATGCCGATCTCGCCGGTCGCCTGGAGCGCGAGAAGCCGGAGCTCTACAAGTTCGTGGCCTCGGTGATGGACCCGGTGGCGATGACGGCGGCGGGCCGCGCGAAATTTCATTTGTTGGCCGATCACGAGGGCTTCCTCATGGCGATGGCCGAGCCGGCGCATCCGGAGGCAGCGGTCGCCCTGGAGCACCTCGGTGAGCCGGGCCGGGAGGTGTTGCGCGACCTCGCGCCGAAACTGCGCGCGCTGCCGGAGTGGTCGGCGCCTGCGATCGGCGCCACGCTCAAGGAGGCGATCAAGTCCCGCGGGGTCAAGCCGCCGCTGGTGATGATGCCCTTCCGGGTGGCGGTGACCGGCCAGGCCCAGACCCCGGCGATCGACGCCATCGCGGCAGCCCTCAAGCGCGACGTGGTCCTCGCCCGGCTGGATCGGGCGGTCGCGGGCTGATATAATTTCGGACTCGGTCGGGGGTATAGCTCAGCTGGGAGAGCGCTTGCATGGCATGCAAGAGGTCATCGGTTCGATCCCGTTTACCTCCACCAACACCGTTCCACCGAGAATCGCCAGCCCTCTAGTCTGGCGATTCTTTTGTCCCCATCGTCTAGAGGCCTAGGACACCGCCCTTTCACGGCGATAACCGGGGTTCGAATCCCCGTGGGGACGCCAATTCGATATTTCCGCCCATCAGGGCGGAAGTAGCCAGTGCCCAGCGTAGGTGGTAACCGCGCGAACCCTCCCGTTCGGGCCGGAATTCTATACGCCCGGGGATCAGCTTCTGCTGGCGGGGCTGCCATGGGATGGCTAATCGGATACTAAACCCCCACAGGGGGAGCTCACGTCGACGCCTCTGGGCGGCGTTCAGCCAAGTGACTTCCGCGAAGGGCATCAGGCAGCCATCAGCCAGGCGTCTACCGGGAAGGCGAGGGTGGAAATAACGCGTGCAAACCCCCGTCTGGACGCCCGCCCTCGTACTGGTCTGCGACGTTCAACTACCGTATTCTTCTTCACGAGTTGCGTAACTTCCCTTTTGGCATGACCCATCAGCCGGACGCCATCACCACCGCGCAGGCCGAGATCCGTGAGCTTAGGAGCACGGTCCGCGTCCTGCGCGACGAACTCGAGCGCGAACGGGCGGTGCGCGAGGATGCGGTACGCCGTGAACAGGCGGTCGGCCAGGACGAAATCCGCCAGCTCAAGGAAACCATCGCGACCCTGCGCGACGCGCTCGAGGCGGCGCGCGAAGAGAAGGAGAAAAGCGTTCGCGAAGCGCTGCGAAGCGCCGAGGATGAACTGGCGCAGCTGAAATCGACTGTCACGGCATTGCGCGAGCAAATCGAGCGGGCCGCGGTCGCTAAGGAGGACGCCGCTGCGGCAGTCCATTCTCGTTATCGGGAGGACACGGCGCAACTGCAGGCGACGGTCCGGGCGCTTCGAGACCAACTGCAGAATGCGACGATCGGCACAAGAGGCTGAGATGGGAGAGGGACAGGGCAAACCCACGCCGTCGGTTCCGGCAGGCGGCGCCGCATCAGGGCGCGGAAAGCAGGCGGCCGCGCGCCGCAAGGCGCGCGCGCCCCACCGGCTGACGCTGGTCGAGCTGCTCCTCGGCGTGTCGCGCAAGATGGCGGCATACGAGTCGCTGGACGACGTCCTGAATGCGTTGGTGGAAATGACGACCGCCGAGGTCGATGCCGAGCGCGGGTCGCTCTTTCTCAATGACCCCGGCACCAACGAGCTCTTCTCGCGGGTGGCCCAGGGCAATGTCAAGCGTGAAATCCGATTGCCGAACACCACCGGGATAGCGGGCCATGTGTTCGCCACGGGCAAGGCCGTCAACATCGCCGACCCCTATGCCGATCCCCGATTCAACCGCTCCATCGACGAGCAGACCGGGTTCGTCACGCGCAATATCCTGTGCGTGCCGATAAAGACCGTGAAGGGCGAAGTCATCGGCGTGGCGCAGGCGCTGAACAGGCGCCGAGGCAGCTTCGGCAAGCGCGATCTGATGGTGCTGGAAGCAATGACCACCCAGGGGACGCTCGCCCTGCAAAGCGCCCAGTACATAGAGCGCATGAAGGCGGTGCGGGCGCAGGAGATGGAGTTCGTCGACGTGGTGTCCGAGGTGACGGCGGACATCAAGCTGGGGTCGCTGCTGCACCGTGTCATGGGCGAAGCCACGCGCATGCTGAATGCCGAGCGCTCGACCCTGTTCCTGAACGACGAGAAGACGCAGGAGCTGTGGTCCGAAGTCGGACAGGGGCTCGAATTGATGCAGATTCGCCTGCCCAATCACGTCGGGATCGCGGGCGCCGTGTTCACGTCGGGCAAGTCGATCAACATTCCCCACGCCTACGCGGACCTGCGCTTTAGCCCGAGCTTCGACCGCAAGACCGGGTACTTCACGCGATCCATCCTGTGCGTGCCGATCGTGAACAAGCACGGCAGGACGATCGGCGTCACCCAGGTGCTGAACAAGCGCGGCGGGCCGTTCGGAGCCGAGGACGAATCGCGCCTGCGCGCCTTCACGGCACAGATCGCGATCTCGCTGGAAAACGCGAAGCTCTTCGCCGACGTGCAGAACATGAAGAACTACAGCGAGGCGATGCTCGAATCGATGTCGAGCGGCGTGGTGACGCTGGACGACTCGGGCAAGATCGCCACCTGCAACGCAGCCGGGCTGCGGATTCTGCGGACAAACGCGGAAACGATCCTGCAGCGGCCCGTCGAGGAGCTGTTCGCGGGCGAGAATCAGTGGGTGCTGGAAAGGCTCAAGCGCGTGGGCGAAACGGGCGAAATCGACGTGACGATGGACGCGGAGATGAAGATCGACGGCGAAAGCGTCTCCACCAACCTGACCGTGCTGCCGCTGCTCACGGCAGAACAGAAGCGCCTGGGCTCGATGCTTCTCATCGAGGACATTTCGAACGAGAAGCGCCTCAAGTCGACGATGTCGCGCTATATGGATCCCGGGATCGCCGCCCAGCTCCTGGCGAGCGGGTCGGGGGCTCTTGGCGGCCAGGGTGCCGTGGCCACGGTTCTCTTCGCGGACATCCGCAGCTTCACCAGCATCAGCGAGCGCCTCGGTCCCCAGGGCACGGTCGCCTTCCTGAACGAGTATTTCGAACTGATGGTCGAGTGCATCCAGCGAGAGGGCGGCATGCTGGACAAGTTCATCGGGGATGCCCTCATGGCGGGCTTCGGCATCCCTGTGGCGCACGAGGACGACGTGGATCGGGCGGTGCGCGCCTCGATCGCGATGATGAAGGCGCTGAAATCCTGGAATACCGCGCGCATCGGTGAGGGCAAACCCCCGGTCGACATCGGCATAGGTCTCAATACCGACACCGTGGTGTCGGGAAACATCGGCTCGAAGAAGCGCATGGACTACACCATGATTGGCGACGGCGTGAACCTGGCGTCACGGCTCGAGTCGGCGTGCAAGCAGTACGGCGCCCACATCCTGGTGAGTGAATTCACCCGCGCGAAGCTGCGTGGCACATACCGCATGCGCGAGCTCGACCTGGTGGTGGTGAAGGGAAAGACCCAGCCGGTGGCGATCTACGAGATCGTCGACTACCACACCGAGGACACCTACCCGCGATTGCCCGATGCCCTCGGCTATTTCCGCGACGGCCTGGCCATGTACCGGCAGCGCGGCTGGAGTCCGGCGCGCGAGCAATTCGGCAAGGTGCTGGCAATCAATCCTTCGGACAAGGCAGCCGCGCTATACGTGGAACGCTGCGACTACCTGGCCGCGAACCTGCCTCCTGATGACTGGACGGGCGTCTGGGTGATGGAAAGCAAGTAGCCCTGCGATTGTAGTGTCTCGCTTTAGTTCAAAGGACTACAAAGCGCGCACATGGAACGCCGTGATCGCTCTGCACGAACGCACGAACTTCTGATCCAGCCCCACGGGCTTAAGCGGCGTCCCTCCACACCTCCACCGGGAGGGCGAGGGGCGTTCTACCCTGTGCAAGCCCCCAGTGCCGGAGGTACGCGTGGGGGTATAAGTGCGTTCCGCTCTGTCGTTCCCTTCTGGTATTCGATTCCGACCCCCCGGCTCCACGGTGTGCTTTGTTGCGCACGAGGGACACGAGAATCACATGGACGGGAGGCGCGCCAGTATCTACCTGTCGTCGACATCCACGCGTGCCACGGATATCTTTTTCGGCGAATTGGCCGGAAATCAGGCGGCCGCCAGCCAGGCGTCCGCCGGGACGGCGAGGGTGGAAATAACGCGGTCAAACCCCCGTGGGGAGCACTACCGCATTCGGCGGTGGCTCAGATTTGAATGTCTGCTTTCGACCCAGAGCGGACGTTCGGTTGGAGAGCACACGCGACGAAAACGAGGCCCATTGACCTAGTTTCTTACCGTTCGCCTCTGATGTAGTGCTCGAGCTGATCGATGGTGAATCGCTGCTCGGAGATGATGTCTTTCACCAGGTCCCCGATGGAGATGAGGCCGACCAGCTTGCCACCTTCGATGAGGGGCAGATGGCGAATCCGGTTCTCCGTCATGAGCGCCATGCATTCCTCGCTGGTCTGGTCGGGGCGCACGTACAGGACCTCGGAAGCCATGATGTCGCGCACCGGCGTGTCTTTGGATGCCCGGCCCATGAGGATCATTTTCCGCGCGTAGTCGCGCTCGGTGATGATCCCGGCGATTTTCTCCCCCTCGATGACCAGGAGCGCCCCGACGTTCTTATCCGCCATGAGTTTCAACGCGTCGTAAACCGAGGCCGCCGGTGTGATCGTGTGGATGGTCCGGTCGGGCTTCGAGCTAACGATCTGCGCTGCGGTTTTCACAGGTCATCCCCCTCGATACTCGCAATTCCCCCATTTTGGCACCAGACTTGGCACTAGCCAATCGCAGACTCCCGCTCGTCCATGGCCGATTACACGCTCTCCGACTACCACGAGCGCAGCAAGCATCGTCTCGACCGCTACGCGCCGGGTCCGGGGCAGCTCGACTGGGCCAACCAGCCAAATCCATTCCGACGCTATCAAGGCACCGAGCGCATCGAGTTAGCGCTTCTCGCGGACGACCTCGAGACGCGCTATGGCGCATTGCGCCGCGGCCGGCTGCCCGCTCCGCGTTCGTTCAACCTCGATTCGATCGCGATCCTGTTCGAGCTGTCGCTCGGCATTTCGGCCTGGAAGGCCTACGGCGAGACGACGTGGGCGCTGCGCTGCAATCCCTCGAGCGGAAATCTCCATCCGACCGAAGGCTATCTCGTAACGGCCGGCGTGCCGGACCTCGCGGCTGGCGTCTATCACTACGTGAGTTGCGATCACGCGCTCGAGCGCCGCGGCAGTTGGGACACGCCAATCGAGTTGCACGGATTTCTGATTGGACTCGCGAGCATCACCTGGCGCGAAGCGTGGAAGTACGGCATGCGAGCGTTTCGCTACTGCCAGCACGACTGCGGCCATGCCATCGCCGCGGTGAGCTACGCCGCAGCGGCGCTGGGCTGGCGCTCGCGCGTACTTACCGTGCCGAGCGACCGGCAGATCGCAGCGCTGCTTGGTCTCGATCGCGACGCGGGCTCGGCCGAAGCCGAGGCACCGGATTGCCTGATATGGATCTCCGCGGGAGAGTCGTTGCCCGCGGAACTACCGCCCACTCCATCGCGCTGGTATGGCAAGCCCAATCAACTGAGCTCGGAGCGCGTCGATTGGCAGGATATCGAGCAGGCGCATCGGCTGACCGGGAAGCCGTACCTTGACCATGAGAGCGTCGATCGGATGCCCATCGCGCACGAGACCGCCGGAGAGCCTGCGCGCGATCTCCGCGTGGCGCAAATTTTCCGGCAACGGCGCAGCGCAGTCGCATTCGACGGCTCCACCAGCATCAGCGCCGAAGCATTCTTCTCGATGCTCGACGCTACGCTGCCGCGTTCCGGCGCGCCGCCCTGGGGCGCCTGGCCTTGGGCCGCCGAGGTGCATCCGGCGATCCTGGTTCATCGCGTGGACTCGCTCGATCCCGGCCTGTACATGCTCGTGCGCGACCCGGCAGCACTCGCTCCGCTGAAGGCGTCGCTTCGACCCGATTGGCTGTGGCGCAAGGTCGGCCCGCCCCAGCTCCCGCTTTACTTGCTCATGCCCCATGACCTTCGCGCCCAGGCCCGGCTCATCTGCTGTCACCAGAACATCGCCGCCGATTCCTGCTATGCGCTGGGGATGCTCAGCCATTACGAGATCGCGTTGCGCGAGCCGTGGCGGTATCGAACCCTCTATTGGGAGTGCGGAATACTCGGGCAGGCGCTCTATCTCGAGGCCGAAGCCGCAGCGATCCGCGCCACCGGAATCGGCTGCTTTTTCGACGACGAGATGCACGCGCTGCTCGGGCTGCAGGGGAACGCGTGGCAGAGCCTGTACCACTTCACCGCCGGCGGCGCCGTGGACGACGCGCGCCTGACAACGCGGCCCGCCTATGCCTATGACCGATCGCGATCGATCCGAAGGACGTGACCCGTAGGGTGAATGACCTCCCCTACAGCGCCCTACTGGACGTGCTCTTCAGAGCTGGATTGCGGCTACGTCCGCTACTGGCCGATAGCAGACGTCCGCTAGCGACCTAACGGGCACCGTTGAGGGCGGTCCGAACTCGGGCTAGGGCGTTTGGGGGTTTCTCGGGACCGGCAGTCCTTTTAAGCGGCCGCTAGCCAGGCGTCCACCGGCACAGCGATGGTGGAAATAACGCGTGCAAACCCCCGTGGGGACGCCAGAAATGCAAAAAGCCACCCAAATCGGGTGGCTTTTTTCATTCTTTCGGACCGGCTCAGGAAATTCGCAATGCGGATTGCAGTTTTCCCTGATACAGGAAGGGCGCCTGGTCCTCTAGCCTTCGCATGTGTCCAACGTGACGGAGATTTAGATGACCCCTGCAACCGTGGCACCTCAAGGCCGTGCGTCGGCGCTCGCGCAAGCGGCTTGCATTGCGGCGGTGATCGCAGGCCTTTCCATGCCGATCATCGTGAATTCCTGGAATGCGGCCATCGATCGGGTCAAGGAAGGACGCAAGGCCGCGATCGAACACGTCGTCCGGGCCAACTCGGCCCTGGCGTTTGCGTACGCGGAAAACGCGGCCGGCGTGCTGACTGCCGCTCACGGGCTGCTGCTCACGATCGCACAGCACCCGTTTCCCCCAGGGAACCGATCAGGCGCGCTCGAGCAACTCGAAGATCGGACGGCAGCAAGCTCCCTTCCCCTGCTGGCGGTCGCGATTCTCGACGATGACGGCCTCGTCGCACTCAGCACCGGCGACCGCGGCTGCGCGCAGACGGCAGCCCGCACCAAGTCCGCGCCCGGCGAAAGGGGAATCGGGCTCGGCATCGGGACTCCGTCGCGGTGCGAGCCGAGCGGCAAGTGGATGATTCCGCTCACGCTGCGAATCGCAGCGGCGAATGGCGAGCCCGCGAGCGTGGCGGTGGCGGCGCTCGACGCAGGGTATTTCACCGAAATGTACCGCCAGGCCGAGCTGGGTGCTGGCGGGATCGTGGCCCTCGTCGGACTCGACGGCGTAGCGCGCGTCCGCCAAACCTCCGGCGCGAGCTCCTACGGCGATGACATGCGCGAAAGCCCGCCGGTCTCGGCGCAAACGCGGAGCCCTTCCGGCTTCGCGCGCGGCAGCACAGGCTCGGAAGCCGTCGATCGCTACTACAGTTATCGGACGTTGCAGCGTTATCCGCTCATGGTCGCCGTGGGAACCGCCGAGACCGAGGCGCTGGCGCCGGTGCGCGAGCGCAAGCGCAGCGATATCCTCATTGCGGGCCTGGCCAGCATCGTCATCGGCCTCGTCGCCGCAGGAATTGCCCGCGGCGTCGCCCAATGGCGGCGAGGTTCACGCCGAGGGGACCTCAGCCTGTAGGTGGAAGTTCAAAGGGTAACAATGAGGGTAAGGGATCGGCCGATCCCACCTCGCCTCCAGATGGTCAGGCATCCTTTATCGACGCATCGTTGTAGGATGGTTCTGATAGACATGTACGTAGCTACGCCAATCTTATGATGCGTGAACTTTGGCGGGCTCCTCATGGATCATTACGCGACATCAGAATTCGTTTTGGTTTATCGGTTGAGAAAATTGGACCCGCGGAAGCGCGAAGTCGTGCTGTCCTCCTTGACCCGACGGCGCGCGTGAGTGTCCCTTGGAAGAATCCCCACAAATACCGATGAGGAGACCCAACCTGTCTCCAGGTGCGCTCTACACGCGCCTTCAGGCGGAGTACAAGCGGCGTCGCACAGTCGGCTGCGATAGGTGCAGGGTGCCATTGCCGTATCTCATCGAACGCCCGGACGAGGTCTCGGCGAATTGGCGCATCGGCACGCTTCAGCCGTGTGTTCACAAGTGCGACGTGATCATTGCCGAAATTGCGGCGGGGCTCTGGCCGCAGTACGACTTGAACGACCCTATTTCCGTGCCCGTTCGCGAACCCGCCTCGCAGCAGGGCAGCGGGTCTGAACTGGCTCCCGCGACTAGCGATCTGGGGAAAGGCGCGAGCGACCCCTCGGAACAATAGCGCGCTCAAAGGCGTCGAGCGGCTGCTCCTAATGCGGCTCGCGTCGGAGAAGGCCGGTTGGACCTACCTGCGCCACCGGGACCACTTGTCCGGTTTCCGGCAGAACGACGGCGGCAATTTCGCGAATAGCCTGCTCCGTCGCCAAATCCGGAGCTCGCGTCCACTCTCTCGGTTCGCGATCGAAGTACTTAAATCCATACACAGCCACGCGGTCCATTCACGTAGCGTACGCCGTATGTTCGCTCCCGTACATCCGCCATGCAGGGCACCGCGGCGTAGGAATCCTCCGAAATCCCGGGCGCGCGTGGGGCAGGCTTTGTAGGGCTCGTCTGACAGACAAGGACGTGCGTACGCGCCATTCGCTTGTCGCTCCGCTACGCAGTTGCTGCCTGCCGCGCGTCTCGCACGCTCGTTGCTCGAGGCGATCGGGAAGCTCGGCTTCGACGATGAGACGAAAGTCGTGAGGCCGATGCCAGGAGGGTGAGCGACATCTCGCGCAGCAAGGGGTAGTGACGGGCGTCGCCGGTGAAGGTCATTTCCGCGCGGCTTGCCATTACCGCACGCGCCATCAGGTCGTCGCAGCCCCCGATGGCAGCGCCTGCGTTGCCGCGGCGTCAGACCGATTGTGGTGTGTCGGAGTGGTCGTCATTGGTGTGCGCCACGACCTGGGTCAGTCGGTACGACGCCTGGGAAAAGAAGGCCGCGAGGTTGAGGACGAAGTCCTGGAGGTCGGGATCATCCTCGCAACGGTGTCGAGCGAGGGTGAACGCGTAGGCCATGACGTCGTCGGCGGTAAAGAATTTGCCGGGGCGGCACTCCTCGGGGAGTTGTGCGATCTCGAAACGGTCCAGATGCGCGAGGTAGTCCTTGACCACGCCCACGACGTCCCGCTCATTGGCAGCGGCTTCGAGCCGACTTCTCCAGGTAACGGTGGTCATGGGTCGCGCCGGTTGCAAGAGGGCCATCGCCCTACATTTCTGATTATCGTCACCTACATCCTTCGTCGAATGGCCGCGAAAGTCTGTCGGGAGAAAGCAGGAGTGTCTATAGGTGCAGTCCTACTTGAGGAAGCTCAGGGCCCCCCGGAAGCGCGAAAGCCACCTTGCGGTGGCTCTCTCCGGGTGTCAGTCCTATCAGCTATTTTTTCTTCAGGTGCTTCTCCACATCGATGGCCATCGATCCCACCGCCTTCACGGCGGCGCGGAGCTCATCCTCGGTGCTGTCGAACTTCTTGCCCCAATACTGGATCTCCCAAGCCTCGTTCACGTTCACGCGCTTCGCGTCGGCGGGACCGCGTTTGCCCAGATTGTCTGCCATGTTTCACTCCTTCGTGATGGAGCGACATTGATGCGCGCCTTGCTCGGCGGCGTCGGTGCGTTGGCGAACCAATCACGCCCCGTCCGCTCCGAATAACTGACGGAAAAAAACCTGGCGCACGTAGGATTTTTCCTACATACAGGATCCAGGAACCGTTATGTACGCTGCAGCACATAACAATTGCGGGCCCCCGATGGATCACTACGCCACTTCCGAATACGTCCTCGTTTACCGGTACAGCCGGTGGGATTCGAGAAATGTGAAACCGTCGTGTCTTCCGACTTTTTCACCCTTGACGCCATCAAGGATGGATTGGGCAGTCCCTTGACGAATACCGGCATCAAGGTGCTGCGCTCGACGGTCGATGCCCATGGGCGTTATGCCCCCGAGGAATCCAGGAGCGCCTTCAGTTATCTGGGCAATGTCCTGCGGCGGCGGCGCGGTGGGGGCAGTGATCCGCGATCGGGTGGCCCCGGCTAACGAGGGCAGGGCGCTCCGAGATCCATCCAGGTCTTGAAGGCAGCCACGAACTGCTCGCGCGGAACAGGCACGGGTTGGCGGCCCAGGCCCGGATCCCATCCCCAGCCCACCAATTTGTCATCCCGGTTGTGCGCGAGCATTGCGGGCAAGTCCTTGCCGCCCGTGGCGCGTCGGTCTTTCAGGGTGGCGCAAAGCTGGGCCGGCGTCACATCGATGAACACCATCTTCGTCTCGGGCGGGGGCAGGTGCCAGTTGGGCGCCCCGGGCGGCACCTTCAAGCCGTAGCTCGCCGGCAGGTTCTCCTGGCCGTGGCAGGTGGCGCACTCCATCGCAGGCGCGCCGTGCCCGGTCTTGCCGCGCTGCACGTTCATCGAGTGGGGAATGCCGGTGTTGTACTGGCGGGGGGCGTTCTCGGGAATGTGGCAGTTCGCGCAGCGCGGGTGCTGTAGCACCGAGCGCACGACCTCGAAAGCCTGCGCGGCTCGGGCGGGGGCGTCCACCTGCGCGAGCGCATATGCCGACGTTCCATCGGCGAGAGCCGCAAGGAGCAGCTGGCCAACGCGCTTCCGGGTATCCATAACCAATGGTGGTCGCAGGGACACTCACTGTCTGCGGTCGCGCACCGCGAATTCGAGTAGGAGTCTCCCTACTCCTGGGCAATGGGCGATGAAGATCTTCGCGCGGGAGCTGCTACACCGCTAAACTCCACGCATGACGAGAGTGCTCGCGATCTCCATCGCCATCGCCCTTGCCGCGTGCGCGGCAGCTTCGCAACCCGACCTTCCGGTCTCCCCGGTTTCGGTGGAGGCCCCCCGTGCCAAGCCTCGCCCTGTCACCGCGCGCCAGCGCGAGCTGGCCGTGATCATGGCCTACATGTCGGGCACATTCGATTCGATCGCCCAGCAAACGGGCCCAGGTGTCGGCACGCGCATGCGCGTGGCGCCCATGTGGGTGGAACGCCAGGAGGCCGGGGAGTACTGGCTGTATATCGAGCACGCGAGGATCGACAGCGATGCGCGGCCCTTCCGGCAGCGTATCTACCGCTTCACCGAGTCGGAGGGGAAATTCTTCGCCGACGTTTTCGCGCTACCGGGCGAGCCGCAGGATTTCGCAGGGGAGTGGCGCAAGCCCAAGCCGTTCGAAGGGACCGCGCCCGGACAGTTGCGCGAATACGCGGGGTGTCGCCTCGCCGTGGGTCACATGACGATGCTGTTCTGGGCGCGGACCGAGGGGAAGGCATGCCGCGCGGAGAATGCGGCGGCGGCCCACGAGTTCAGCGAGATGCTGGTGAGCTCGGTCGGAATGAAGAACGGAGAGCAGGCCTACGACCCGGCCGGCCGGCTGATCGCCGGAGAGGCCGGGGTTTGGGATTTTCGACGGATGTCGAGGGAGCCCCGCTAGTCAGCGTCCCTTCTGGGCGTCGTCGCGAACGTCGCCAACGGTCTTCTGCACCTTGCCCTCGACTTGCTTCGCGAGGCCCTTCGCCTGTTGCTTGAGGCTGCCCGTGACCTCGCCGGCCTTCTGCTGGATCTTGCCGCCGGCTTCCTTCACGCGACCCTTCACTTGATCTCGGTTCATGGCAAACACTCCTCGAAAACGGGTTGTGAAGAGGTACGACTGGTTACCCCGTTAGCCGTTCCAAAGAGTACTACTGGTCCGCCTGGACCACTCTAAATCCCCGAATTCTCCTGAGGTATAAAGTACAACCCATTGATTTCAAACGATGTGCGGATTGCCATTGTAATGCCTGAGCTGCAACCTTTTGAGCTAAAATACGACACGGTTGTAGTCAATCGAGAAGGCGGGTGTCGTAATGGTCCGACGCGCATTGTGGAGTTTTGGGGTTGCCCTGGTGTTCGCCGCCGTGGCACAACCCGTGATGGCCGACATCTTCATGTTCAAGGATGACAAGGGCGTCGTCCACTTCACCAATATTCCCACTGGCGACAAGCGTTTCCGCATGGTGCGCAAGGAAGCCGGCACCCCGCCGATGACGGCCGCCGCGGGCCTGCCGCAGGTCTTCATGCCGCGCGAGGAAAGCATCCGTATGTTCGCGCCCATCATCGAAAACGCGAGCCGCGCGCACGGCGTGGACGCGGCGCTGGTCCACGCGGTCATCTCGGCGGAATCGGGCTACAACCCCGGCGCGGTGTCCCGCGCGGGCGCCCGCGGACTGATGCAGCTCATGCCCGAGACCGCCCGCCGGTTCGGCGTGCAGAACATCATGGACCCGTCGGAGAACATCCAGGGCGGCGTGCGCTACCTGCGCGTGCTGATGCAGCTCTTCAACGGCAACATGGAGCTCGCGGTCGCTGCGTATAACGCCGGCGAGAACGCGGTGATCCGCCATGGGCACCGCATCCCGCCCTACGCGGAAACCGTGCACTACGTGCCGAAGGTCCTCGGTTTCTACCGCAAGTTCCAATCCCGCCAAGGTTAGGGCGGCTACCCAATATTGGGCACAGGCCCGGGTCGAAAGACCGGGGTCTGTGCCCGAGTCATTTGTGGGGTGCGAGCGGGCAGAATTTCGTCAGTCGGCCGCGGCGTGCCCTGCAGCAGTCGGGTTTACCGCCCGGTCTTCCGCGAGACGATCATCGAAGGTGCGATGACGCGCGGCAAGGAGCGTGTAGGCGGTCGGCACCACGAACAGCGTGAAGAGCGTGCCCACCAGCATCCCGCCCACGATTACCCAGCCGATCTGGTGGCGCGACTCCGCGCCCGCGCCGGTTGCAAGCGCCAGCGGCAGCGCGCCAAGGACCATTGCGCCAGTGGTCATGAGGATCGGGCGCAGCCTGAGCACCGCCGACTCGATGACCGCATCGTGGATCGAGCGGCCCTTTTCTTGGAGCTGGTTGGCGAACTCCACGATCAGGATCCCGTGCTTCGTGATGAGGCCGAGGAGCGTCACCACCCCGATCTGGCTGTAGGTGTTCCAGGTCCCCCCCGACAGATGGAGTGCCGCGAACGCACCCGTCAGCGACAAAGGCACGGACAGCATGATGATGAAGGGGTCGCGGAAACTCTCGAACTGGGCGGCGAGCACCAGGTAGATGAACACCGCCGCGAGCACCAGCACCAGCATGAAGCTTCCGGCAGAGTCGCGATACTCCCTCGACTGGCCGTTCAGGTCGGTGACGACATTCGGGAGCAGGCGCCTGGCGGCGGCGTCCATGAAGTCCACGCCCTGCCCGAGGGTATAGCCGGGTGCCAGGCTCGCGGTGATGGTTGCCGAGCGCATCTTCTGGAAGTGGTTCAGGTTCTTCGGCGCCACGCCCTCGCTCACGGAGAGCACGTTTGCGAGCTGGATCATCTCGCCCGCCCGGCCGCGCACATAGATATCGGTGATGTCGCCCGGGTTCGTGCGGTTCGCGTCGGCGACCTGCACGATGACGTCGTACTGCTCGCCCTCCTGCTTGTACCGGGTGACGACGCGCCCGCCCAGCAGCGTTTCGAGGGTGCGGCCGACGGTCTCCACGGGCACGCCGATGTCGGCGAGCTTCTCGCGGTTCACGCTCACCCGCAGCTCGGGCTGGTTCAGCCGCAAGTCGGTGTCGACGTTGACCAGGCCGGGATTGCGGCGCGCCTCTTCCATCAGCCGGTCGACCATGACCTGGAGCTCGGGGTACGAGGCCTGCGTCATCAGGACGAACTGGATCGGCGCGCCGCGCGCCCCGCCTAGCGAGGGCGGGTTCAGGGGAAAGGCGAGGACGCCGGGGATCGCCTGCAGCTTCGGCGCGAGCTCGCGGGCGACCTGCTGCTGGGACGTCTTGCGCTGGCTCCAGGGTTTGAGCGCGAGCACCGAAAACCCGCTGTCGGGGGTCGGATTCCCGGCCATGGTGAAGAAGCGCTGCGTCTCCGGGATCTCCTTGTACAGGGCTTCGATGCGCTCCATGTAGCCCGCGGTGAACGGCACCGTCGAGCCGTCGGGGGCGGAAACCGGAATGAAGATGACGCTGCGATCCTCCACGGGTGCGAGCTCCTGGCGCAGGAACTGGAAAAGCAGCACGCTTGATCCCCCGATCGCCATGAGGACTGCGAGCACGATCACGCGGTGGTCGAGCGCCCGCGTAAGGCCGCGGCGGTAGCCCAGGGTGAGGCTCGTGAACAGCCGCTCGAAGAAATTGAAAAGCCTGCCGTGCTTCGGCTCGTGCTTCAGGACCATGGAGCACATCATCGGCGAGAGCGTGAGGGCGATGAATCCCGACACCAGTACCGCCCCGGAAAGGGCGAGAGCGAACTCCCCGAACAGCTTTCCGGTCCGGCCGCTCGCGAACGCGAGCGGCGCGTAGACCGCGGCCAGCGTGATGGTCATGGCGATCACCGCGAAGGCGATCTCGCGCGTACCCTTGAGCGCGGCATCGAGCCGGCTCATTCCGTTCTCCATGTTGCGGTAGATGTTTTCCAGAACGACGATCGCGTCGTCCACCACGAGGCCGATGGCGAGAACCATCGCCAGCAGCGTAAGGGTGTTGATCGAGAACCCCGCCGCATACAGGAACATGCCCGCGCCCACGAGTGATATCGGGATCGTCACCAGCGGGATCATCGTCGCACGCACATTGCGCAGGAAGACGAAGATCACCAGGGCCACCAGCAGCACGGCCTCGATGATCGTGGTGGTCACCGCGGTGACCGACTCGTCGATGAATACCGACGAGTCATAGGACAGCTCCAGCTTCATCCCCGCGGGAAGCGTCCTGGTGATTTCGTCGACCGCCTTGCGCGTGGCCTGCGAGAGCTCGAGCGCGTTGGCCGTGGACTGCCGGATCACTCCAAGCGACACCGAAGGCCGCCCGTTGAAGCGGGTGATGATGCGCTCGGAGGCGGGTGCGATCTCCACGCGTGCCACGTCGCGGATCCGGACCTGGATGCCGCCCCCTTCGCGGATCACCGCCGCGCCGAACTGCTCGGGCGTGGCGAGGTCGGTTTGCGAAAGCACCGCAAACTCGCGGGTGCGCGATTCGATCCGTCCCGCGGGGATCTCCACGTTCTGGCGCCGGATCGCGTCCTCGACGTCCTGGGGCGTGAGCTTGTATGCCGCGAGCTTGGCGCGGTCGATCCACACCCGCATCGACGGCCGGCGCTCCCCGAAGACGCGCACGTCGGCCGCGCCCGGCAGGGTCTGCAGGCGCGGGCGGATATTGCGTGTCGCATAGTCCGATACGTCGAGGCGCGAGTGACGATCGCTGGTGAGGCCCAGCCACATGATCGGGAAGGCGTCCGCCTCGGTCTTGGCGATGATGGGCTCGTCGATGTCCTGGGGCAGCTTGCCGCGCACGCGCGCGACCTTGTCGCGCACGTCGGCGGCGGCGGCGTCGGGATCGCGCGTGATCTTGAAGCGCACGGTCACGTTGCTCGCCTCGGAGCGCGAGGTGGAGGAGATCACGTCCACGCCTTCGATCCCCGAGATCGAGTCCTCCAAGACCTTGGAGACCTGGCTTTCGACCACGTCCGCCGAAGCGCCGCGGTACACCGTCTCCACATTGACCACCGGCTCGTCGATCTTGGGGTACTCGCGCACCGACAGGCGCGAGAACGAGATCGCGCCGATCAGCACGATGGCGAGTGAGAGCACCGTGGCGAAGACGGGGCGCCTGATGCAGACTTCGGGGAGTGTCACGAATGAAACCTCAGCCCTTGGACTTGGGCGCAGCCATGTTCAGTGCCGGCTGCGGACCCGGAGGGGTGGGAGCATCGACGACGCGCACCAAAGTGCCCTCGCGGATCTTGAGCTGGCCCGCGGTGACGACAACGTCGGCGGCGACGAGGCCGGAGACGATCTCGACCTTGCCTTCACGGCGCTGGCCGATCTCGACTTTCTGCCGCGCCGCCCGGCCCTCGACCACCTTGTAGACATACTTGACGTCGCCCACGGGGAATACGGACTCCTCTGGCACGACGATCGCATCCTTCGATTCGCTGGTGAACAGGCGCACCCGCGCGAACATCCCCGGCCGCAGTTTTCCGTCCTTGTTGGAGACCCGGGCGCGGATCACGACCGAACGCCCGTTGGCATCGATGAGCGGGTTGATCGCGTACACCCGGCCGTCGTAGGCCTTTCCGGGCACCGCATCGAGGACAACCTGGAGCGCCTGCCCGTCCTTTACCTGGGACAGCGCCAGCTCCGGTACTCGGAAGTCCACCTTCAGCGGATCGAGGGATTCCAGGTTCACCATGTCCTGGCCTTCCTTCACGTAATCGCCCACGCTCACCTGGCGCAGTCCGATGGTGCCAGCGAAGGGGGCCCGGATCGTGGTCTTCGAGGCGCGCGCCCGCATGAGCTCGGCATCGGCCTGGGCGACCTTGAGATTGTTGACGGCTTCGTCGAGCGCCTGTCCCGAGAGGAAGCCCTTGTTGCGCAGGTCGATCGAGCGCTCGTGCTTGGTGCGTGACAGCGTGAGATTCGCCTGGGCGCGGTCGAGGTCGGCTTGCTGGACCGAGTCTTCCAGTTTGACCAGCACCGAGCCCTTGGCCACGGGCTCGCCCTCCTTGAAGAGAATCTGCGTGACTCGCCCCGCGACCTCCGGCCTCAGGATGACGGTCTCGTCGGAGCGAAGGCTTCCCACAGCGGCAAGCGCCTGGGGCGCGCTCACCACCGCGACTTTCATCGCCTCGACGACGATTCCCGCCGGGGCCGCACCCTTCGCAGGAGCGCCCGCGACCGGCGCCGTTGCCTTGCCTCCCGCGTTGCGCGAGCCGGCCCAGAAGGACACGGCGCCCACACCGACCACGAGCATCAAGGCAGACGCGCCGAGAATCGCTTTTCGCATGGCGAAATCTGGGATTCCGAGGGGAAACGCCCATTATAAAGGGGTCGGAAACCGAAACCGGGGACGGACCCTCATTTCCCACTTCGATGCGTTGGGAATTGAGGGTCCGTCCCCGGTTTCGGTTGTCGCTAGGCGGGGATGTCCGGGACCAGCTGGCGCTGCAGCATGAAGATCTGGTCCTTGAGCATGAGCTTGCGCTTTTTCAGGCGCTTCAGCTGCAGCTCGTCGTGCAGGGGATTTTGCTCCAGGGCTTCGATGGCTCGGTCGAGGTCTCGATGCTCGAGATTGAGCTCGCCGATGCGCCGCTTGATCTCCTCGGCGCTCTCCATAGTGGCTGTCACCATCCGGTCCGTCCTCAGGGCTTTGCCGAAAACACTACTCCCCTTCCAGTCGGCACGCTACCCCTTGCGATCCGTATGGGAATAGGGTCCAATGGCGACCAACCTAGGGGCTGGGCAAAGACATAAAAGCCCAACAAAAACAAGGTAGTGGCTGGAGCGCGCAGATGAACTTCCGCAGGAGTGAATTCGACGTCACCAACCGGATCAATACGACCGATCCGGTGTGCGTGAAGCTCGAGGTCACGCGCATCTTCAAGACCCTCTATTCGCGCAACCAGGCGCCGATCCTCAACCGCGCGCTGGATGACGTGGTGCGCATGTATCGCGGCGAGTTTCCGGGGTACGCGCGCTGCGACACCGAGTACCACGACGTGCAGCACGTCCTCGAGGTCACGTTGGCGATGGCGCGCCTGCTCGACGGCTACGAACGCACACGCGACGACGGCCCGCACATCGACGAGCGCAATTTCCAGCTTGGCGTGATCTGCGCGCTCTATCATGACTGCGGCTACATCCGCAAAGTCAGCGATACCCGGCACCGTAGCGGCGCCGAATACACCTCCACCCACGTCACGCGCGGCGGGCGCTTCCTGAAGGAGTATCTGCCGCAGATCGGGATGGAGGACTTCGCCGACGTGGCCGGGCAGATCCTGCACTTCACCGGCTACGAGCGGCGCGTCGAAACGATCAAGCTCGACGACCCGATGCACCGGCTGCTCGGCTCGCTGCTGGGATCGGCCGACATCATCGCGCAGATGTCGGACCGCTGCTACCTCGAGAAATGCCGCGACCGCCTCTATCCGGAGTTCGTCGCCGGGGGCATCACGCGCAAGAGCACCGATACCGGCGAGGTGGTGGTATTCGCCTCGGCGGAGGACCTGCTGCGCAAGACTCCGTCCTTCTACAGCAATGCCGCGAAGCGCCTCGACGGCGAGCTGGGCGGCGCCTACCAGTACGCCCAGGCGCACTTCAACGGGCCGAACCTCTACATGGACGCGCTGAAGCAGAATATCCGCTTCGCCGAGCGTGCCGTCGCCTCCGGTTCCGGCGAGATCGTGCTGCGCCGCCAGCCTCCCAGCGCCACCTGATGATTGGACCCCGGCCTGCGCCGGGGTGACGATGGGGCCGGGGTGACGATGGGGCCGGGGTGACGATGGGGCCGGGGTGACGATGGTCGTACCAGCTTACGCCGGTACCCAATCGTCAGTTCACCGTCGCGCCGGTCTCCCGCACGACCTTCCCCCAGCGATCCATCTCGGTAGCGAGGAGCCGTGCGAACTCCTCGGGCGTGCTGGTCGCCACGTCGACGCCGGCCTGGGCCATGAGCTTGCGGGCTTCCGGCGTCGAAAGAATCCTGGTGATATCGGCGTTCAGCTTCTGCACGATCTCCCGGGGCGTCCCGGGAGGCGCGAGCAGGCCGAGCCAGATGGTGGCGTCGTAACCGGGCACCCCGGCCTCCGCGATGGTTGGCACGTCGGGCATCTCGGAATAGCGCTTCCCCGTTGAAACGCCGAGCGCCTTGAGCTTGCCGCTCGCGAGGCTGGGCAGCGCGTTCGGCACGCCCACGAAGCTCACCTTCACCTGCCCGCCGATCAAGTCGTTCATCGCCTGGCTGCTGCCCTTGTAGGGGACATGGGTCAGGTTCGCGCCCGCCATGGTGGTGAAGAGCGCCCCCACCAGGTGCTGCGCGCTGCCGTTGCCCGACGACGCGTAGTCGATCTTGCCGGGCTGCGACCGGGCGAGAGCGATGAGCTCGGAGACGTTTTTCACCGCGAGGCTCGGATGCACCACCAGCACGTACGGGCCCTCCGCGATCTTCATGATCGGTGAAAAATCCCGCAGCGCGTCGTAGGGCATCTGCTTGTAGAGGTGCGGGCTGATCACGTGGGCGGTCGAGATCATCACCAATGTGTGGCCGTCGGGTTTCGCCTTCGACACCTCGGCCGTCCCGATGGTGGAACCCGCACCGGGCTTGTTCTCGATGATCACCGACTGGCCGATCGCGGGCGCGAGCTCCTTCTGCAGGATGCGCGCGGCCACGTCGGTGAAGCCCCCCGGGCCGAAGGGGACGATGATCTTGATCGGGCGGTCGGGAAAGGTCTGCGCCTGCGCGGACACGGCGAGCGTGGTGGCGGCGACGGCGGCGGCAAGTAGGGTCTTCATGCGCGGTAGATTGGATCCGGTTGGGTGAAGAATGAATGCAGGATGTGGTAGACCAACTGGTAGTTCTTCTGCTGGAAGCTTGCGTGCGAGATGCCCGCCATCACCGCGAACTGCTTGTCGGCGTTGGGGAGCTTCTTGAAGAACTCGATCAGGTCGTCGAACGCGGCGATGCCGTCGTACTCTCCGCGCATCACGAGCGTGGGATTGACGATCTTCGTGGGATCGAGCAGCGGCAGCTTCGAGCACATGTCCACATAGGTTCCGGTGGGCATCGAATCGTCGAGCGCGAGGATCGCGTCGGCGAACGCCTCCACTGTCGCCTTGTCGGCGGTTCCCGGATGGTCGCGCTCGAAGATGCTGTGCACGAAGGCGCGGTCGATGGGGCGGCGGTGCATCGCCTGGAATTGCCCGAGCTTCTTCTTGCGCTCGGCGAGGGTGGGACTGCCTTCGCCGGTCCACACGAAGGCGTCGAGCGCGAGCCGGTCGACCCGCTCCGGATGGCGCTCGGCGAAGAGGCCGGCCTTCAGCGCCCCCGAGGAAATGCCGTACATATGCATCTTGCGCACGCCGGCGGCCTGCATCGCATATGCAGTGCCCACGGCGAGGTCATCGGCCCCGTTGGAGATGTTGTTGTTCTGCGCGCGGTGCTTGTCGGAGCGCCCATAGCCTTCGTTGTCCATGGTCCAGGTGTCGAAGCCGCGGCTGGCGAACCAGTCCATCACGGAAGAGTCCGCGCGTCCCGGGACGTGGAGGTCGAAGGTGGGCTGGGAGGCCATCGACGATCCGTGCACGAAGAAGATCGTCCCGCGCTTGCCCATGCCCGCGGCCGGCTTCTTGTTCCACAGGAAAAGCTTCACCTCGCCCTTGCGTGTCCAGTGATCGGTACCGCCCTTCCACGCCGTCGTCGAGCCGTCGGCCATGCGTTTCTCCATGCGGGACAATCATTCGGTCGATCCCCAGTATATTGCGCGAATGCGATGGGCCCTTTTACTGGCGTTGCTTGCGGCGCTGAACGCGAGTGCGCACGAACGCCTCGACATGGAGTTGATCGGCGCTCACGGGCTGGAGGGCCGTTCGAGCTACCAGCCGGTCATCCAACGGCACGGTGCGCGCTGGATCGCCTACGTGGGACATCACGGGGGGCGCGCATTGAACCCCCTCACCGGCGTCGTCGAGGAGAACGGCACGTCGATCATCGACGTGACTCGCCCGGGCGCGCCTCAGCTCCTTGCCCATATTCCCGGGGACCCTTCGGGCGGAGGCGCGCAAATGGCGCGGGTGTGCGCCGGCTCCACTTTGCCGAAGGCCGACCGCACGCGCGTCTACCTGTTGAGAACTCTCGGCGCCTCCGCCCATGAGGTGTGGGAATGTGGGGGACCCCGAACGTCCGAAGCATGTGAGCACGATCGCGCGCGGACTCTCCGGCACCCACAAGAACTGGTGGGAGTGCGATTCGGGGATCGCTTACCTCGTCTCGGGCGCGGCTGGTTGGCGCACGTCGCGAATGACGCAGGTCTTCGACCTCTCGAATCCCGCGCGCCCCCGATTCATCCGCGACTTCGGTCTCCCGGGGCAGCAGGCGGGCGCCCGCGGACCCGTGCCGACGGGATTGCATGGCCCCATCTCCACCGGGCCGAAGGGCAACCGCATCTACTTCGGATATGGGACGAATTCGGGCGGCGTGATGCAGATTGTCGACCGCGAGAAGCTCCTGAATGGCCCGCGCGAGCCCACCGATGCCAACCTGCTTTATCCCCAGGTCGGCCGGCTCGAGCTGCCGTCGGCGATGGGCGCCCACACCACCTTTCCAATCCTGGGCCTCGAGGTGGCCGAGCTCGCGTCCCAGGCAGGCGGCAACCGCCGCGACTTCGTGCTCATCGTGAACGAGGCGCTCGCGAGCCATTGCGCTGAGCCGCGGCAGATGGTGTGGCTCGCCGACATCACCGAAGAAAAGCGCCCGATGACGGTTTCGGGGTGGACCGTGGTCGAGGCGAGCGGAAATTTTTGCGCGCTCGGCCGTTTCGGGGCGCATTCGTCGAACGAGAGCTTCACGCCGATCTATCATCGGCGCATCGTATTCGTCGCGTTCTTCAACGCCGGCGTGCGTGCCGTCGACATACGCGATCCCTACCGCCCGGTGGAGGTCGCGCATTTCATCCCCGCGCAGGGGGCCTTGACCAATAACGTCGAGGTCGACGACCGCGGCTACGTGTACATCGTCGATCGAGGCGCGCTCGGAATGCACATCCTCGAGCTCACCGGCGCGGCGCGGCGGATCGCGAACCTGCCCTGAAGTCCCCGGTCTAAACCCGCCCGGACCCAAGGAGCGAACATGAAGATCAGCGACGTAATGACGCCCAATCCCAAGACGGTGAAGGCAAGCGACTCCATCCAGACCGTGGCGAACATCATGCGTGAGGAGGATGCGGGTGCGGTGCCGGTCGTTGAAGGCGGACGGGTCATCGGCATGGTGACCGACCGCGACATCGTGGTGCGGGCCGTCGCCGACGGCGATTTCACGGCCAAGGTCAGCGACGTAATTTCCGATGACGTGATTACCGCATCCCCCGATATGACCACCTCGGAGGCCGCCGCGCTCATGGGCGAGCACCAAGTGCGCCGCCTGCCGGTGCTGGACGCGGACGATCGCCTGGTCGGCATCGTGTCCCTCGGAGATCTCGCGGTGAAAGAGAATCGGGACAGCCGAATGGGGGAGACCCTGGAAAATATTTCCGAAGGTGTGAAGCGGCATTGACCTACAGGCGGGTGGCGCACGGGTTCGCCCGTGCGCCAATCGGCGGCAGTTAGAAACCAGAAGTCGGCTTCTCCATCCAACTTTGTTGGAATGCGACACAAAAACGCGAGGAGCAGCACCATGGGAATGATGGACATCCTGGGTCGGTACGCCGACACCAAGAGAAGCGGCCCCCCCCCCGAAATCGAGAGCGATTTCAGCCAAATCGCCCACCAGGCGGCACCTGACGCGCTGCAAGACGGCATTGCCGAGGCATTTCGCTCAGACGACACCCCGCCGTTCGAGCAAATGGTCGCGCAGTTGTTCGAGCACTCGGAGCCGAGCGTGCGGGCGGGGCTGCTTGATAACCTCCTGGCGGGACTAGGCCCGACGGCCGTCGGTGCTAGCGGAGGTCTGGCCGATGTATGGCGCCGCTATGCCGCGGGCGCTCGCGTCTCACCCGATCGCGCGGCCCAGGTCGATCCGCTTGAAGTCCAGGAAGTCGCCCGCCAGGCTCGCCGGCAGAACCCCGGCGTGCTGGAGCGCGTGAGCCGGTTCTATGCGCATCACCCGGCGCTTGTGCGGCGCCTGGGGAGTGTGGCGATGGGGATCGCACTGTCGAAGATCGCGCGCCGCTCGCATCACTGAGGGGCGAGGAGCCGGTCGAGGAACGCTTTCTTCGATCGGCATCGCGGCTCGTCCCAGCACGCCCCGAAATTCTTGACCGGGACGCCATCGCGTTCGATCCGGATGTCGAAGGGCTTCTTCATCAAGATCACGTGCACATAATTTGCGAATGCCTCCGCGAAGTCATCGGCGGGGTGGGTCGCCGCGTAGAGCGTGGAAAAGCTGGTGCGCTGCACGGCCTCGTAAATGGACGGCATCTTGTCGGCCTCTAGTTTCGCGCCGAAATAGAACACCACGTGATCGCGCTCCTTGAAGGCGCCGTCGAAAATGGTGGCGTAGCGGTCGCCTGGATGTACTGGATGGCATTGGCGCGCGTGTCGTCCGGGGCGTCCTCGATTCGCACCGAGATCTTCCAGCCCGTAGCCGCCTTGAACGGCGTGGATTCCTTCCACGACGCCCACCCGTTGGCCGTGTGCGGCATCAGCACTGAAGGGTCGAGCACGATAAAGCCGAGCTTGGGCGTGCCTGAGGGGTCGTGGATCTCGTCGGTGAACCCGGTGCCGCCGAGGTCATCGACAAAGTAGATGCCGGCGAGCTTCGGCGCCACTGCGCGCTTTACGCTCTCGGGAAGCCCCGCGAATGCGCGCCGCACATCGGCGAGAAACTCGGGGGTGAGGCGGGGCGAATGCGGCTTGTTGGGGTAGCCGTGGACCACATTGTCGATCGCAAGGATCTCGATCAGCTCCGGGGGTGCCGGCCCGATGCGCTGCTCCACCGGCTTGGCGAGGGCGGCCTTCCAGAACTCGGGTTGCTTCGCGGGATGTCGCTTGAACACCTCGCGAGCGCACGCCTTCTCGCCTTTGGCGCAAGGGGAGACCACTGCCTGCGCATGGGCACCGCACGCGAGCAGTGCCACGCTGAGAAGGACGAGGCGCATGGAATCTCCGAAGAGAGTGGCGCCCCGAACACGAATCGAACGTGCGACCTGCCCCTTAGGAGGGGGCTGCTCTATCCACTGAGCTACCGGGGCGCTGCGGGCGAAATTATCGCACGCGTCCGGTCCTGTCCTTGGGTGCGCCCCACGAGGTTTCGCAAGGCGAGCAGGGTGCCTTCGTGCAGCGTGGCGGTGGTCCCTTTCACGCCGACGTCGCCGCCCTTGATCGCCGCAAATGTATGTATCGCCCTTTCGATCAGGCTGAGCATCTCCTGGGCGGGCGATTCTGGCCCCGGGCCCGGGACGTTCGCTTGCGCGCTCGGGCTGGAGCGTCCGAGAAGGCTGTCACCGCGTCTGCAATGGCATCGTCGAGACATCGGTTGAAGGTGTGGAACTCGTCGACGGTGATCGGAGCATCCTTTTCAAGGGCGAGCTCGGTGAGGGATTGGCGGAGATCGCCGTACCCATGGACCACCTGGTCGATCGTGAACCCCTGCGCCCGCAGCTCGACGCCGTGCCGTGACGCCGCGCTCGCGATGTCCGGTGGTACTAATGCAAGGGACGGTCGCCCGTGGCCCTCCGCCTTCTGGCGCGCCAGCGCTTCCGGCGTTCGCTCGCGCCGGAATGTCTCGATAAGCTGGGTCAGGAACCGCGGTATGCCGTCTTCGTCCTGCGGCGGTTCCTTGCGCGAAGGCAAGCGGCGCGGTCAGGCTGAATCCGGTGACTCGGCGACGCTTTCATTGTTGCGTGCCATGAGCTTCGACAACTGGATGGAGGCGCTCGAGAAGAAATTGGCCAGGCGCCGGATGCAGCGAGCGTTCCCGTCAGCGTCGTCGCAGTCGTAGCGCACCAGCCTGACCGCGTACTCGGTGATGTCATTCCCATCCACCAGCTTTTCGGGCCGGAATGATTCCGGGATCCGGGCGAGATCGTAGGGCGAGACCGAAGCGAGAAACTCGCGCGCGAGCGCGACCACCTCGGCCTCCGAGGTGGCGGCGCCAAGCTGCGACTGGCGGCTCAGGGTCGCGTCCGGCTCATTCGCTCGAATTCTAGGGGCCATGCGTCGTGACGGAATAAGGGCGATTCAATAATCACCGTCGTGCAACCAAAGTCTGTAGTCCGTATCTGAATCCAACAATGTCAGACAATTCCGACAACGTCCGAAGGAGAACACATGGAACGCAAGAAGGCCGCCGATTTCCCCCCGGAAGTGCTCAGGCTTTTCGACGGGTATGTCCACGGCACCCGCCGGGAATTCCTCGACCGCGCCGCGAAATTCGCCGTCGGCGGGATTTCCGCTGCCGCTATGCTGCAAAGCCTCGCTCCCGATTTCGCCTGGCCGCTGCGAAGCTCGCGTGGTCACGCACACTCGCGTTGTTCGGCGCGAACCTCCGGTAAGGATGCCGAGTCGATCAGGCCGCGGCCATGACCGGCTGATCCGCCGGAGGGCGCATGCGCCGGCGCTGGTTGAAGTAGACGAGGGCAATCAGCGCGAACGCCGGAATGAAGACCCAGTGCTCCGAAGGCGCGTTGCTGCGCACCTTGACGCCCACGACCTTCCAGCCCTGCTCGAAGCCTCCGCGCTTGGCCCGGCTGGCGAACTTGACCGTTCCGATGCGCACCTCGTCGCCCAGCATGCTGAACGTCACGCCAGCCTCGGACAGGCGCGCGCGGCCCTCGCCGGGCTTGGCGAGCTGCACCGAGACGGTCTTGCGGTTGTCCTCCCCTTCGAGGGTGGTGCCCTCGATCAAGAGCACCAACGGGAAGTCCGGCGGCAGGCCCTTGGCCACGTCGTAGAGCTGCTTGGCCGGCCGGTCCTCCCACGGCGGATACATGCGGTCCATGAACGCGTTGGGCCGGAAGAGCATGAACACGGCAAGCAGCAGCAGCACGGTTTCCCACCAGCGGCTCTTCACCAGGAACCAGTTCATGGTGACCGCGGCGAACATCAGGCACGCGACGGTGCTCGCGACCACCACCATCGTGAGCTCCCACCACCCGTGAACATCGATCAGCAGGAGCTGCGGGTTGAAGATCCACACAAAGGGCAGGATCACGGTGCGAAGGGCGTAGACCGAGCCCTGGATCCCGACCTTGATGGGGTCTTCGCCCGCGATCGCTGCACCCGCGAAGCTGGCGAGCCCCACCGGTGGGGTGATGTCGCCCATGATTCCGTAGTAGAAGACAAAGAGGTGCACGGCGATGAGCGGGATGATCAGGCCTGACTGCGCGCCCAGCTCCACGATCACCGGCGCCATCAGGGTCGCCACCAGGATGTAATTCGCGGTCGTTGGTACGCCGAGCCCCAGCACCAGGCACACGAACGCCGTGAACAGCAGCATCACGACCACGTTGCCCTGGGATACGAACTCCACGAACTCGGTCATGCGCAGGCCAAGGCCGGTGAGCGTGATTCCGCCCACGATGATGCCCGCGGTGCCGGTGGCGATCGCGATCCCGATCATGTTGCGGGCGCCGTCGTTCATGCCCTCGATCACGTTCCACGAGCCGGCCTTCAGCTCCTTCGCGACGGCTGCCTTGTGCCCGCGGAAGAAGGTGATGAGCGGGCCCTGCGACACCATGAGGCCCATGAGGACCACCGTCGCCCAGTAGGCGGACAGGGCGGGGGAGAGCTCCTCGATCATCAGGCACCAGATGAGCACGCCGATCGGAATCAGGAAATGCATCCCGGCTTTCACCGTGGGCCACGTTTCGGGCAGCACCGGATTCTTCGTGTCGATATCCTGGGGCAAGTCCGGTTGCCGAGCCGCCACGCGGATGCACCACACGTAGAGCGCGGCCAGCAGGAAGCCGAGGAGCCACGGCGCCGCCGCGCCGGCGACGTTCTGGACGGCCGCGGCGACGAAATAGATCGCGCACAACACGACGATCGTCCCGGAAAGGCCCAGGCCCCAGGCGATCAGCGTCTCGCGCCCGCTACGCACCCGCCCCGGCGCAAACACCGGCAGGCCCAGCTTCAGCGCCTCGAGGTGCACGATGTAGAAGAGCGAGATATAGGAAAGCAGCGCCGGCAGGAAGGCGTGCTTGCAGACCTCGCTGTACGAAATGCCCACGTACTCGACCATCAGGAAGGCCGCCGCACCCATCACCGGCGGCATGATCTGGCCGTTGACCGAGCTCATCGTCTCGATCGCCGCGGCCTTTACGCCGCCGTAGCCCGCTTTCTTCATGAGCGGAATGGTGAAGATGCCGCCCGAGACCACGTTGGAGACCGAGGAGCCGGAGATGAGCCCGTTCAGCCCCGAGGATACGACCGCGACCTTCGCGGGGCCGCCGCGCAGGTGGCCCAGCAGCGCCATCGACACCTGCATCATGTAGTTGCCGGCGCCCGCGCGGTCAAGCAGCGCTCCGAACAGCACATAGATGAAGATGAAGCTCGACGAGACGCCCAGCGCCACGCCGAAGACGCCTTCGGTGGTGAGCCACTGGTGCGAAAGCATGCGTTCCCACGACGCGCCCTTGTGCGCAAGGACGTCCGGCATGAACTTGCCGAAGATGATGTAGACGAGGAAGAGGATCGCGAGCACCGTCATCGGCAAACCCACCGCACGCCGCGTCGCTTCCAGCAGCAGGATGAGGCCGACGGTGGCCACGACGATGTCCTGCAGGTTCGGCTGGCCGGGGCGGGTGGCGAGCTCGGCGTAGAAGAGCAGGAAGTACGCGCCGGCGAAGGCGCCGGCCACGGCGAGGATCCAGTCGTACCACTCGACCGACTTGCGCGACGAGGTCTTGAACGCCGGGTAGCACAGAAACCCGAGGAAGAGCGCGATCCCCAGGTGCAGGGAGCGAGCCTCGGTGTCGTTGAGGATTCCGACGCCGAAAGTGAAGGGCAGGGGGGAGGCGTACCAGAGCTGGAAGAGGGACCAGCCGACTGCTACCCAGAAGATCAGCGCGCCAACGGGTCCCGCGACCTTGCGCCCGCCCGTGTCGGCTTCGGCGACGATCTGCTGCAGGTCCTCGGACGGCTTGATCGGTTCTTGTGCGCTGCTCATGGCTCTCCTCCCGATACGAAACGGGGCGGGCTTGGCTGCCCGCCCCGTGCCGAAATTGGATCCCCGACGGCTCGGGGATGACGTCGCTATCCGAGTCTAGCGCGACGTCACTTGATCCATCCTTTTTCCCTGTAGTAGCGCGCAGCGCCCTCGTGGAGCGGCGCGGACAGGCCGTTTTTCACCATCTCCTCGGGCTTGAGGTTCGCGAGCGCCGGATGGAGCTTCTTCAGCTCCTCGAAGTTGTCGAACACGGCCTTCACCACGGCATAGACGCTGTCGGCCGGCACCTTGGACGATGACACCAGCGTCGCGAGCACGCCGTAAGTCTTCGTCGGCGCCGCGTTGCCGGGGTACAGGCCGCCGGGAATGACGGCCGGGGCGTAGTAGGGCTTGTCGGCAATCAGCTTGTCGACTGCGGCGCCGGTGATGCTCACCAGCTTCGCGCCGCAGGAGGTCGTGGGATCCTGGATGTTGGCCGAGGGGTGGCCCACGCCGTAGAAGAACCCGTCGATCTTGCCGTCGCACAGCGCCGGACCATGCTCGTCGGCCTTCAGCTCGGAGGCGAGTGCGAAATCGGAGAGCTTCCATCCCATGGCGGCGATCAGCTCCTCGAGCGAGGCGCGTGTGCCGGAACCGGGATTGCCGACGTTGAACTTCTTGCCCTTCATCTGGGTGAAGTCGGTGGCGTTGGCTTCCTTGCGGGCGAGCACGGTGAACGGCTCGGGGTGCAGGCTCATCACAGCGCGCAGGTCCCCGTAGGCTCCCGCATCCTTGAAGTTACTCATCCCCTTCACGGAGTTGTACTGCACGTCGGACTGGGCGACGCCGAGGTCGAGCTCGCCGGCCTTGATGGTGTTGATGTTGAAGACCGAGCCCCCGGTGGACTCCACCGAGCAGCGGATGCCGTGCTTGGCGCGGTCCTTGTTCACCAGGCGGCAGATCGCGCCGCCCGCTGCGTAATAGACCCCGGTGACGCCACCGGTGCCGATGGTGATGTATTTCTGCTGAGCTACCGCTGCGGGCGCGAGCAACGCAGCCGCAACCGCGGCGCACAGCGTGAGTCCGAATCGCTTCATCTGTCTTCTCCTGTTGTGGGTACCGCCATGTTACGCGGCGCGCTTGAGCGCCGCGGTTCCTGAATCGATGGCCGCCGCGAGCCGCTCGACGACCTGGTCGAGCTCCCCGCGGGTGGCGATGAATGGGGGCGCGATCAGCACGTGGTCGCCGCGCTCGCCGTCTATGGTGCCGCCCATGGGGTAGACCATGAGGCCGCGCTGCATCGCCTCGGCCTTGATCCGGGCGTGCAGCTTGAGGGACGGCTCGAAGGTGCGCTTGGTGGCCCGGTCCTCCACCAGCTCCACGCCCCAGAAGAATCCGCGGCCGCGGATGTCGCCGACGTGGGGATGCGACCCGAAGGCCTTGCGCAGCGACTGCTCCAGGTACGCGCCGTCGGCCTTCACCTTGCCGAGCAGGCCATCGCGGCGGATCACGCGCTGCACCGCAAGTGCCGCGGCCGCGCCCACCGCGTGGCCGATATACGTGTGGCCGTGCTGGAACATGCCGCTGCCGCGCTTGAGCGCATCGACGATTTTCCCCGCTGCGAGGACGGCGCCCACCGGCTGATAGCCGCCTCCCAGCCCTTTGGCGATCGTCATGAGGTCGGGCGAGACGCCTTCCTGCTCGATAGCATGCAGCGTGCCCGTGCGCCCCATCCCGCACATCACCTCGTCGGCGATGAAGAGCACGCCATGCCGGTCGCAGACTTCGCGAATGCGCTTGAAGTAGCCGGGGGTCGGGGGAACGGCGCCCATCGTCGCTCCCACGACGGGCTCGGCGACGAATGCGATGACACGGTTGGCCCCGATCTCCTGGATCTTGGCCTCCAGTTCGCTTGCCAGGCGCTCGCCGTACTGCTCCCGCGTCTCGTTGTCCCGCCGGTCGCGGTACTCGTAGCACGGCGATACCCGCCCCACGTCGATGAGGAGCGGCGCGAACTGCCGGCGCCGCCATTCGTTGCCGCCCACGGCGAGCGCGCCCAACGTGTTGCCGTGATAACTCTGGCGCCGCCCGATGAACACACTGCGCTCGGGCTGGCCGATCTCGACGAAATACTGGCGCGCCAGCTTGAGCGCGGCCTCGACGGCTTCCGAACCCCCGGAGACGAGGTAAACGTGCCCGATGCCAGCGGGGGCATCGGCAATGAGCAGGTCGGCGAGCTCCTCGGCGACCTCGGTGGTGAAGAAGCCGGTGTGGGCATAGGCGAGGCGGTCGATCTGCGCGTGCATCGCCGCGATCACGTCGGGATGGCCGTGGCCGAGGCAAGAAACCGCGGCCCCGCCGCTCGCGTCGATGTACACCTTGCCATCGCGGTCGGTGAAGGTCATGCCTTTGCCCGACACGGCAACGGGCAGCGAGCCGCGGAGATTTCGATGGATGATCTTCGTCATTTGCGTTCGGCCTCCACTTCGAGCGCGACCAGGAAACGCGCGACCATGTTGTAGGTCGCGATGGCCGCGGTCAGCTCGACCAGCTCGGTAGTCGAGAAGCGCGCCTTGAGGAGCGCGAAGAGCGAATTGGGCACCTTCACGTCGCGCGTCATCGTGATGGCGTAGCGGATAGCGAGGCGCTCATCCTGCGAGAACTCGGTATCGGTGGCCGCGCTGTCGGGATCGAGGATGCGCGGGCGCAGCCGGTCGTCGCCCCCGGCTTTCACATATTCGGGCCAGTGGTGGTCGAACTCGTAGTCCGCGCCGGTGATGCGGGCCACGGTGCAGATCGCGATTTCCTTGAGCTGCGCAGACACCGCGAGCTCACGGCGTACCGCACCCAGGTAGGTATTCCACGCGCGCGCCAGGGGCTCGCTCCACAGGAGTGCCAGGTCCAGGTTGATGAACTTGCCGCCGCGGCGCTTAAGGACGGCTTCGAGCAGGGCGGGATCGCGGGCCGCGGCGTCGGGGGTCCAGGTCGGGATGCGCAAGGGTCGGCTTCCGTAGGGCGGAGCCGGGAAGCTTACCAAAGCTGATAAAATTGACAGTTCGAGTCGCACCGGAGAGGTGGCAGAGTGGTCGATTGCGGCAGACTCGAAATCTGTTGATGGGTCACACCATCCGGGGGTTCGAATCCCTCCCTCTCCGCCACATTCATGCTGGAACCCGGTGACCCTAGGGGTCACTTAGCGGTTCGTAGCGCCCCCTCGTAGCGCGCCATCCCGCTTTCGGCTGCGGAGCGTTCAATCTGGTATTCGGTGGTGATTTCCGCCCAGATCGTTGAAATCACGCGCCCACAGTGGTCGGGGCAGTCGGGAAGCACTCTCAAGTACCAGTATCCAGTCCCGGTGACGACCGCGGGTCCCCAGAATGGGATGGGCACCTTGCAGGACGAACAACCCGCGGGCTTGAGCCGGGCAAACTCTCGCTCGAGCAGTTCTTTAGCTTCGGCTGCGGTTAAGGTTTTTTTCATCGTGCCTCCCCTGGACTCACTCTAGCGGGCGGGGTGCCGCCCGTATGTGCGCTAACGCACGAAGCCACGCGGCGGATGACACCGCGGATTTGTTCGAAAGCGCGCCCGCACGGCATAATTCCCCCTCGAATTATCAAGGAGATACCTATGGCAGGGCTGCAGAAGATCGACGTGGTGCAGGGTTCGGGCGCCGAAGCCAGGCGCGGCCCGGTCAAGGTCCACTACACGGGATGGCTGCACGATCCGGCGAAGCCCGATGGCCACGGCAAGAAGTTCGACAGCTCGGTCGATCGGGGCGAGCCGTTCGAGTTCGCGCTCGGCGCGGGACAGGTGATCCGGGGCTGGGACGAGGGTGTGGCGGGCATGAAGGTGGGCGGCAAGCGCACCCTCATCATTCCTCCCGAGCTCGGCTATGGCGCCCGCGGCGCAGGCGGCGCGATTCCGCCGAACGCGACACTGGTCTTCGACGTCGAGCTGATCGACGCCAAGTAGGCAGGCACGTCGGAAGCTCCCTCCGTGGGAGCTTTCCTACCCGGAAATTCGTTGGGTTTTGACGGCTTCTGTCAGCCCGGACTGACGCGCGCGATGGAATTTTTCCGATTTCTCGCGGCGCTGCGCTTTGGAAAAATCTGCGGACAGATTAACCCGCAGGAGCCCAAGTGAGCGAAGCCCGCATTTCTGTGGACGAGGAGCCCCGCGCCAAGGACCATTGGAGCGTGAACCTCGCCGAGTCCTGGGAGATCTTCTTCTGGACGCGCGAGTTGAGCTGCTCCGAGGACGAGCTACGCCGTGCGGTCGCCGCCGTGGGCGCGACGGCCAGGGACGTGCGGGCCCATCTGGCGGATCGCCAACGAACCCACTAAACGACGATGAACTTCGACGCAACCCATCCCGTCTTTGGCGCCTTGCGCGTCACCCAGCAGGAAATGGAAGTCCGCGAGCTCGCGCAAGAGTTCCCGATGCTGGCGCGCACCGAGATCTCCGACGTGATCCTGCGCTTCGGCCCGATGCGCACAGCCGTCGAGGCGGAACTGCTCCGCCTCTCGGGCCGCAAGCGCTGACGACTCACCCGCGCTTGTCACCGGACAATTCGTAGAGCGCCTGGAACTCGCTGACCAGCTCTTCGAACGCGGCCTCGCAGCCGTTGGTGCAACCCGGCGGGGTGACAACCTCCCAGTTCGCGTCGGCGCCTTTCGCGTCGACACGGTAAGGGAGCTGTACAAAGCAATCCGGACACTCGCGCGGCTTTCGCCTTCGGAATTCCCGGTCGAGGAGGACAAAAAGGTCCGCCGCAGTGACACCCGTTCGCTTGCTCATCTCTCCGTTCGTCCAATAAGAATCCATTGAACGGTTGGACAAATGGGGGCCGGGTAGTGCGGTCCCGGACATTGCAGCTGTCACGTAGGGGCGTTTTTAGGCTGCTCCGTTTGGCGGGGTCCAATCAGCCTACGCTGAAAATCGTACAGTCGATCGCGCCATGGGTCGATGCGAAAGCCCTCCGCGGCCGCGCGCGCCTCCGTGGACGCGTCGTCGTAAGCACAGTGGTCGAACTCGACGGTGAGGGCGCGGCTGTCGAAGATCGCGAACTCGGCGAGCTTGTGCGCGCGCTTGCGCGAGGCGTCGACGGAGCCGGGGTTGATGAAGTACTCGCGGTCCTTTGAGAGCGCCACCACCGCCGGCCCCTCGATCGCGGTGA
>JALYSB010000135.1 GCA_030855025.1 Pseudomonadota bacterium | reverse complement strand
GAGCTTCACCTTGCCGCTATTGCGCGGCAGTCCGTAGAAATCGGCGCCGAAATGGCTCGCGAACCCCTCGAGCCGGTCGAGCGCGTCCGCCGCCTCGAACGCCTCGGCGTAGAGCTCGAGCGCCGCATGGGCGGTGTACATCCCGGCGCAGCCGCAATCGTTCTCCTTGGTCCCGCGCGCGTGGGGCGCGGTGTCGGTGCCGAGGAAGAATTTGGGGCTGCCCGAGGTCGCGGCCTTCACCAGCGCCCGGCGGTGCTGCTCGCGCTTGAGGACCGGCAGGCAGTAGTGGTGCGGGCGGATGCCGCCGGCGAAGATCGCGTTGCGGTTCATCAGGAGGTGATGCGCGGTGATGGTGGCGGCCACGGTCTCGGGTGCGCGCTCGACGAACGCCGCCGCCTCGTGGGTGGTCATGTGCTCGACCACGATCTTCAGGCGCGGGAAGCGCTTCACCAGCGGGCCCAGGGTGCGATCGACGAACACCGCCTCGCGATCGAACACGTCGACATCGGGATCGGTGACCTCGCCATGCACCAGCAACGGCATTCCCGCGCCCGCCATGGCTTCGAGCACCGCGTCGCACTTGCGCAGGTCGGTCACCCCCGAGTCCGAATTCGTCGTGGCGCCCGCCGGGTAGTACTTGACCGCCTTCACGAAGCCCGCGGCTGCGCCCCGTTCGATCTCCGCGGCGGTCGTGTTGTCGGTGAGGTAGAGCGTCATCAGCGGCTCGAACGCCGCGCCCTTCGGCAGCGCCGCGAGGATCCGCCCCCGGTACTTGCCGGCCTGCTCGGTCGTCGCCACCGGTGGCTTGAGGTTCGGCATCACGATCGCGCGCGCGAACTGCCGCGCCGTCGCCGCCACCACCGAGGCCATCGCAGCGCCATCGCGAAGATGAACGTGCCAATCGTCGGGGCGGGTGATCGTTATCGAGTCCGTCATGACGGCATTATAGAAATAATGGTGTCAGAGACGTTTTTCATCGTTCGAAAAACGTCTCTGACACCATTTTTCATTTCTTCAGCTCGAGGGCGAGCGGGTAGAGCTCGTTGCGCTTGCCGCCGGTGAGCTTGACCGCAAGCGCCACGGCCTGCTTGAGCGGCAGCTCAGCGAGCAGCGTTTCGAGGAGCGCGCGGGGATCGAGGGCGGAGGTGACCTCGACGGGGCGGCCTTCGAGCACCAGGACAAACTCGCCGCGGCGGCGGTTCTCGTCGGCGTCGATCCACGCGGCTGCCTGCGCGAGGGGCACGCGCGCGACGGTCTCGAACATCTTGGTGAGCTCGCGTGCGATCACCACGTCGCGCTCGCCCAGCGCCGCGTGCAGGTCGGTGAGGGTGCGCGCAACCCGGTGCGGCGACTCGAAGAGAGCGATCGCCCACGGGCCGGCCGCCAGCTGCGCGAGCCGCGCCCGCCGTTCGGCGCCCTTGGCCGGCAGGAATCCCCCGAACACCACCCCGTCGGCCTCGATCCCGGCCACGGAGAGTGCGGTGGTGAGCGCGCTCACCCCCGGAATCGCGACGACCCGCAGCCCCGCCGCGCGCACGGCCGCCACGAGGAGCGCACCGGGGTCGCTCACGCCGGGCGTGCCCGCGTCGGAGACGAACGCCACCGACTTTCCCCCGGAAATCCACGCGATCACCCGCTCGGCCCCGCCGCGCTCGTTGTGCGCGTGCAGCGCCACGAGTTTCGCCGCGATGCCGAGGTGATTGAGCAGGCCGCGGGTAACGCGCGTGTCCTCCGCAGCCACCACATCCACGCTCTCGAGCGTCTCCACGGCGCGACGCGTCACGTCACCGAGGTTCCCTATGGGAGTCGCCACCACATATAATCCCGGGTCCATGTCGCGCTTCACCGCGATTCTCCTCATTGCCTTCGCCACGCTGGCGTCGCCGGCATTCTCGGCTGACGCAGCGCCGGGCACAACCTTTCCCGAGGATGACATCGATCCGGCGACGGGTCTCGCCCGCTCGTCGGTCGTGCGTCCGCTGCGCGACGCGGTGCCGGTGCCCGATGGGCGCCCGATTGCCCGCCCCATCGCCACCCGGCCGCACGTCGCCCTGATCCTCCCGACCGCGAGCCCCGCCCTCGGCCGGCTCGCCGACGCGGTGCGCGCGGGATTCATGGCCGCCGCGGAAGTCGCCGGCCGCGAGGGCGTCCCGGTGACCGTGACCGCCGTGGACAACGAGGCCGCGGCGCTCACCGACGCGTGCCGCAATTCGCAGGCCGCCGGCGCGCTCCTCGTTGTCGGCGGGTTCACCCGCGACGGCGCCACCACGCTCGCCAGCAGCGATTGCGCCCGCCAGCCGGTGCTCGCCCTGAACGAGCTGCGCGCCGACCTGCCCCCTGGCGTGTACTCGGTCTCGCTGTCGCTGGAGAACGAGGCGCGCCAGGCGGCCCTGCTGGCGGTCGCCGACGGCTGGCGCTCCGCGATCGTCATCGGCACCAACACTCCGCTGTCGCGACGCGTGCAGGAAGCCTTCGAGCGCGAGTGGTCGCGCGCCGCGGGTGAGTTCCGCCGCATCACCTTCAGCGGCATCGCCGAGGAGGCGGGCCTGGTGCGCGAGCGCGTGGCCGGAATGCGAGGCGACATGGTGTTCTTCGCGCTCGACCAGGTCGAGGCGCGCGCGGTTCGGCCGTATGTCTCCGGAATGCTGCCGATCTACGCGACCACCCTCAGCGTGAACCCGCGCGCCGAGGCCATTGTCAACGTGGACCTGCAGGGCGTGCGTTATCTCGAAATGCCCTGGTTCGTCCACCCCGACCACCCCGCCGTCATGGTCTACCCCCCGCCGAAGGGGGCGATGTCGGTCGAGCACGAGCGTCTTTACGCGTTCGGCATCGACGCCTTCCGCCTTTCGTTGCTGCTCATGCGGGGCAACCCGGCGAGAACGGCGCTCGATGGGGTCACCGGCCGCATCGCGATCGACGGCGGGCATTTCGTGCGCACGCTCGCCCCGGCGGAAGTCGATGGCGGCCGCGTCATCCCGGCCCGGGGGGCGCCGTAAGCTTCATCGTCCATCCGACGCCCGCGCAATCTGCGGGCGGCCACGCGGAGGATCGAGCCGCGGCGTTCCTCGCCGGCAAGGGCCTCGCGATCGTGGAGCGCAACTACCGCACGCGCCTGGGCGAGATCGACCTCATCGCACGCGAGGGCGCCACGCTCGTGTTCGTGGAAGTGCGCCTGCGCACCGGGGCGCGCTTCGGGGGTGCCGCGGCCAGCATCACTGCGCGCAAGCAACGCCGCATCGTGGCCGCCGCGCGGCAATTCCTGATGCGCTTCGCACGGCCTCCGGCGTGCCGCTTCGACGTCGTGGCGCTCGATGGCGACAACCCCGAGTGGATCCGCGGCGCGTTCGATGCCGCTTAGACGTTAGACTCTGGGCCATGGATCTAACTGCCCACCTGAAGCTGCATTTCGACGAAGGCGTGGAGCTGCGCCGCAAGATGGCGCAGACGCTCCCCGCGGAAATCGCGCGCGCCGGCACCGCGCTCGCCACCGCCATCAAGGTGGGCCGCAAGGCGCTCGCCTGCGGCAACGGCGGGTCCGCCGCCGACAGCCAGCATTTCGCCGCCGAGATGGTCGGGCGCTTCGAGCGTGAGCGGCCCGGGATGCCGGCCATCGCGCTCACGGTGGACACGTCGGCGCTGACCGCCATCGCCAACGACTACGACTTCGACCGCGTGTTCTCCAAGCAAGTGGAAGCGCTCGGGCAGCCCGGCGACGTGCTGCTTGCGATCTCCACCTCGGGCAACTCGAAGAATGTGATCGAGGCCATGAAGGCGGCGCACGCGAAGCAGATGACCGTCATCGCCCTCACCGGTCGCGACGGCGGCGCGATGGCGAAGATGCTCGGCCCCCACGACCACCATTTGAACGTCGCCCACCCGCGCACGATGCGCGTGCAGGAGGTTCACCTGCTGGTGATCCACTGCCTGTGCGAGGTCGTCGACAACGTGATCCACGGAGAAAAGAAATGAAACGCAAGGCACTCGTCCTCGGCTTCCTCGTCGCACTGGCAACGCTCGTGCAGGGCTGCTTTCCCCTCGCCGTCACCGGCATGGGCGCAGCTGCCCTCATGGCGAGCGACCGGCGCACCACCGGCATGTACATCGAGGACGAAAGCATCGAATGGAGGGTGGTCGCTCGGATGCGCGGACAGTATTCGGGACTGCATGTGAATGCCACGAGCTTCAACCGCCGCGTGCTGCTCACCGGCGAAGCGCCCAACGAGGACACCCGGGCGAAGATCGAGGCGTCGGTGCGCGGGCTCGAAAACGTGCGCGAAGTCACCAACGAGATCCAGATCGCGGGCGTCTCCTCGCTTGCCTCGCGCGGCAACGACGCGCTGGTCACCTCGAACGTGAAGGCGCGCATGGTCAACAATGGGCGCTTTTCGCCCAATCACGTCAAGGTGGTGACGGAACAGGGCGTGGTGTACCTGATGGGCATGGTCACGCAGGCCGAGGGCGACGCCGCGGTGGAGATCGCGCGCAACGCGAGCGGTGTCGGGCGCGTCGTCAAGGTCTTCGAATACGTGACCCCCTGAGATCGCTACAGGTGTATTTCCTGTTGTGATGTGAGTCACTTCAGGTCGTTCGGGGGCCGCGCAGAATGCCGCATCACTCGACAGAAGGCGATGCGATGGCAGCGCGGTGGGACCTCGAAGGCACGCGTCAGGCGGTGCGCTCTCCATTTCCCTGGATTGCGCTCGTAGCGTCGCTCGCGCTCACCGCGGCGGGCTGGATCGGGCTCGAGCGCAATCGCTACGAAGACGCGCGGGTGCAGTTCGAGCGCCGCACCGAGACCGCGGCGGCCGCGGTGCGCGCGCGCATGCTCGCCTACGAGCAGATACTGCGCTCGGGCGCCGCGCGCATCGCCTCCTCGCCCAGCGTCTCCCGTGACGAGTGGCGCGCCTTCATCGCCAACCTGCAGCTCGACGAGCGCTTCCCCGGCATCCAATCGGTGGGCTTCGCCGAATCTGTCCGCGCGGCATCGCGCGCCGAGCACGTCCAACGCCTGCGCGCCGAGGGCTTCGCCGAATACGACATCCGCCCCGCGGGCGATCGCGACGAGATGACGCCGATCATCTACAACGAACCGTTCCTCGGCCGCAATGCGCGCGTGCTGGGCTTCGACATGTATTCGGAGCCGGTGCGGCGCGAAGCAATGGACCTCGCCCGCACCAGCGGCGAGGCGGCGATCACCAGCCGCGTGGTACTTGCCGGGGAGGCTTTTCGCGGGGCGCAGCCGCAGCAGCCCGGGTTCCTGATGTACGTTCCGGTCTTCCAGCCCGTGGCACGCGACCTGCCGCGTCGCGACCGCGCCAACGCGGTGTCGGGCTACGTCTTCAGCCCCTTCCGCATGCACGACCTCCTGCAGGGAATTCTCGACGAAGGTGTCCTGCAGGTGCTCGACATGCGCATCTACGACCAGGCGGACAAGGGCGCCCAGGCCGAGATGATCGACACCCGCGCATCCTGGCGCCCCGCGCCGGCTGCGGGCCCGGCGGAGTTCGAACGCATCGTGAATTTCCCGATGCCGGGCCGCACCTGGACCATCCAGTTCATCTCCCGTCCCGAGTTCGATGCGGCCTTGCGTGCGGGCAAGCCCTGGCTGGTCCTCGCGGGCGGGTTGCTTGCAACCGTGGCGGTTTTCCTGCTGGTCGTCGCGCTGGTCGGCGCCTGGAACCGCGCGCACGCACTGTCGATGCGCGATCCGCTCACCGGCCTCTGGAACCGGCGCTACCTCGAGGAGACCATGAGCCGCGAGCTGCCCCGTGCGCGGCGCATGAACACCGGCATCGGCGCCATCATCCTCGACCTCGACCACTTCAAGCAGCTGAACGACACCTTCGGCCACGACGCGGGCGATTTCGTGCTCGCGCGCGTGGGCGAGTTGCTGCGCGACGCAACGCGCGAAAGCGACATCGCCTGCCGCCGGGGGGGCGAGGAGTTCGGCGTGATCCTGCCGGGGGCGACGCTCGAGGCCACTCGCAACAAGGCCGAGGCGATCCGCGCCGCCTTCGCCGCGATGAACCTCGAGTTCGAGAACGTGCCGCTGGGTGTGCTCACCCTCTCAGCCGGGGTTGCCACCCTGCCTCCCGGCACGCACGACTGGGTGCAGGTCATGCGCATGGCAGACAAGGCGCTCTATACCGCCAAGCAGGCCGGCCGCAACCGCGTCATCGCCGCCACCGACGACTGATCAGACCCTATTGAAAATGGTGTCAGAGACCATTTCCTAGGAGAAAGGGTCTCTGACACCATTTTCTGACCCCATTTTTTCCCAGCCAGCGGAACAGGGCCGAACCACGACCCCCCGCGCGCCGGCGGCGCGGCAGCAAATTCCGGCTCCCACGACGGCGATCTTGGACATCCGGGGCTTTTATTTCGGTTGTAAGTCAGGTCAGTGGGACTTACGGGCCGCCGTCGCTGTCGGATGCATAGGGGACGGGAAAACCGGTTTTTGCTACCCTGTAGGGCCAAAGAGGAAAACCATGCTTTATCAAGAGCTGTTTGGCGCATTCGAGAAGGTTCGCTGGGACATGGGGAAGGACATCCCATGGGACAAGTTCGAGCCGGCGAAGCTGTCGGACGAGCAGGCCCGGACGATCAAGATGAACGCCATCACCGAATGGTCGGCCCTGCCCGCCACCGAGATGTTCCTGCGCGACAACCAGGACGACAGCGACTTTTCCGCGTTCATGTCGATCTGGTTTTACGAGGAGCAGAAGCACGCCGTGGTCCTGATGGAGTACCTGCGCCGCTTCCGCCCCGACCTGCTGCCCACGGACGAGGAGCTGCACGCAGTGCGGTTCAAGTTCGACCCGGCGCCGGCGCTGGAGACCCTGATGCTGCATTTCTGCGGCGAGATCCGGCTCACCCAGTGGTACCGCCGTGCGGCCAGCTGGCACACCGAGCCGGTCATCAAGCGCATCTACGAGACGCTCGCGGGCGACGAGGCGCGCCATGCCGGCGCCTACTTCAAGTACATGCGCCGAGCGATCGAAAAGCTCGGCGACGAGGCCAAGGTTGCCTTCGCCAAGATCGGCATCCTCATGGCGAGCGCCGCGCGCGCGGGCAAGCCCATGCACCCCACCAACCTGCATGTGAACAAGGGGATGTTCCCCAACGACACGGTGCAGTCGAAGCTGCCGGACGCGGGCTGGCTCGAGCACTGGCTCGACCAGCAGATCAAGTTCGACAAGGTCTGCGAGATCAAGGTGGTCCAGTCGATCCTCGCCAAGCTGGGAACGCTCTACAACCGCGCGATCGCCGACCCTGCCGACCTGAAGCGCTTCCGCAAGGAGCTCCTGGCCAAGATGGGCGAGCCCCGCCTCGGGAGTGGCGCCGCGGCGTGAGATGACGTCGCCCGCGTTCGAAGCCAAGCTCTGCGACCCGGCGGCTTTCGCCCGCCGCGTGGCCACCCTCTCCCGCCCGCTGGTCTTCACCAACGGGGTATTCGACATCCTCCACCGCGGCCACGTGACCTACCTGGCCGAGGCCGCCGCCCTCGGGCAATCCCTCGTCGTGGCCCTCAATTCGGACGCCTCCGTCCGCCGACTGGGCAAGGGCGATGATCGCCCGATCAACCCTCTCGCGGATCGCGCCGCGGTGATCGCGGCGCTCGAATGCGTGGCGCTCGTGAGCTGGTTCGAGGAAGACACGCCGCTCGCCCGCATCCTGCAGTGCCGCCCGGAGCACTTGGTGAAGGGCGGCGACTGGAATGCCGAGAAGATCGTCGGCGCGGCCGAAGTGAAGGGCTGGGGGGGCGAAGTGCACTCGATCCCGTTCCGCCACGACCGCTCGACCACCCGCCTCCTTTCGCGCATCCGCACATGACCGACCTTTCCATTCCAGGCAACCTCATCGACCGGCTGAAGGCGATCGTGGGCGAGCGCGGCCTCGTCGACGAGAGCGAGCGTGGTCCCTATGAAGTCGACTGGCGCGAGCAGTACCATGGGCGCGCGGCCGCGGTGGTGCGTCCGGCCAATACCGAGGAAGTCGCCAGAGTGGTGGCGCTCCTCTCGGAGCTGCGCATCCCGATGGTGCCGCAAGGGGGCAACACCAGCCTCTGCGGCGCCTCCGTTCCCGACGACTCCGGCACCCAGGTGATCGTGAATCTCTCGCGCATGAACCTGGTGCGCGCGGTCGATCCTTCCAACAACACGATGACGGTCGAGGCCGGCTGCGTGCTGCAGGCGCTGCAGGAAGTCGCCGGGAAGCACGGCCGCCTCTTCCCGCTCTCGCTTGGCGCCCAGGGCAGCTGCGAGATCGGCGGCAATCTCTCGACCAACGCGGGCGGCACCGGCGTGCTGCGCTACGGCAACACCCGCGAGCTGGTGCTCGGGCTCGAAGTGGTGCTGCCCGACGGGCGTGTCTGGAACGGCCTTCGGGGGCTGCGCAAGGACAACACGGGCTACGACCTGAAGCACCTGTTCGTGGGTGCCGAAGGCACCCTCGGGATCATCACCGCGGCGGTGCTTAAGCTTTTTCCCCTGCCTCGATCCCACGCGACGGCGCTGGTCGCCCTCGAAAGCCCCGCGGCCGCCGTGGCGCTGCTGTCGCAGCTGCGCGAAGCGTGCGGGGAGCGCATCACCGGTTTCGAGCTGATCGCGCGCATCTGCCTGGATCTCGTGATCCAGCACATCCCCGGCTCGCGCGATCCGCTGCAGGCGCGCTACCCGTGGTACGTGCTGGTGGAGCTCTCCGACAGCACCGCGGGCCCGGCGCTCGACGCGCTCCTCCAGGAGGCGCTCGGTGCGGCGGCCGAGGCGGGCTCGATCCGCGACGCCGCGATTGCCGCGAGCGAGACCCAACGCGACGATTTCTGGAAGCTGCGCGAGAACGTGTCGGAGGCCCAGAAGCTCGACGGCGCCTCGATCAAGCACGACGTCTCGGTGCCGGTGAGCTGCGTGCCCGAGCTGATCGAGCGTGCCAGCGCAGAGCTCGCGCGCCGCTTCCCCGATATCCGCATCGTCGCCTTCGGCCACGTGGGCGACGGCAACATCCACTATAACTGCTCGAAGTCCGAGCGCCAGGAGGCGCAGGCCTTCTTCGCCCAGGCCGAAGAGGTGAACCACATCGTCTACGAGGTGGTGCAGGCGCTCGGCGGATCGATCAGCGCCGAGCACGGCCTGGGGGTCCTCAAGCGCGAGGAGATCAAGCGCTACAAGAGCGAGCTCGAGCTCGAGATGATGCGCTCGATCAAACGCACGCTCGACCCGCACAACCTCATGAACCCCGGCAAGGTGCTGTAGAAAACCGGGGACAGACCACGGTTTCCGAGCGGGAGTCGAC
>JALYSB010000273.1 GCA_030855025.1 Pseudomonadota bacterium | reverse complement strand
GGCTGCTCGCCCCGATCGCCGAAGGTCGCGCCGACGTGGTGTTCGGCTCGCGCTTCAAGGGCGGCGGCGCCCACCGCGTGCTCTATTTCTGGCACTCGGTCGGCAACCGCGTGCTCACGCTCCTCTCGAACATGTTCACCAACCTCAACCTGACCGACATGGAGACGTGCTACAAGGCGTTCCGGCGCGAGATCATCCAATCGATCGACATCGAGGAGGAGCGTTTCGGCTTCGAGCCCGAGATCACCGCCAAGGTGGCCAAGCTCGGCGTCCGGGTCTTCGAGGTGGGGATCTCCTACTACGGCCGCACCTACGCGGAAGGCAAGAAGATCGGATACAAGGACGGCTTCCGTGCGATCTACTGCATCGTCAAGTACAACCTTTTTCGCTGAGCTGCGCCGCATCGCGCGCTACTTCGTGGTGGGGGGCGTGGCCGCTTGCGTGGACATCGGGCTCTTCATGCTGTTCGCGCAGCATTACGCCCTCCCCTACCTTCGGGTGGCGGCGGCGACCTTCGTCATCGCCACGCTGGTGAACTATGTGCTCAGCGTGCGCTTCGTGTTCGTGAGCGGCGTGCGGTTCCGGCGGCGCTGGGAGATCGCGCTGGTGTTCGCGGTAAGCGCCATCGGGCTGGCGCTGAACCAGGCGATCCTCGCGCTCGCCGTGGAGGTCGCGCGCATGGGGCTGCTGCCCGCCAAGGTCGCGGCGACCGGGATGGTGTTCTTCTGGAATTACTTCGCGCGCCGCCGCTTCGTGTTCGCGCCGGCCCCATGAAAAGGGGCCGGAGATCCCCGGCCCCTCGATTTCCCGTGGCTTGCGCGGCGCTACGACTTGACCTTGCTGTCGCCCGTGTCGCGCTCGCCCTCGACAGGTTCCGGGCGGTCCATCAGCTCGACCAGCGCCATGGGCGCGTTGTCGCCCTGGCGGAAGCCGCACTTGAGGATGCGCAGGTAGCCCCCGTTGCGCGCCCTGTAGCGCGGTCCCAGCTCACCGAACAGCTTGACCACCATGTCACGGTCGCGCAAGCGGTCGAAGGCGAGGCGCTTGTTGGCGAGCGTATCGGTCTTGCCGAGCGTGATGATCGGCTCGGCGACCTTGCGCAGCTCCTTGGCCTTCGGCAGCGTGGTCTTGATCGCCTCGTGCTTGAGGAGCGAGACGGTCATGTTGCGCAGCATCGCGAGGCGATGGCTGCTGGTCTTGTTGAGCTTGCGTAGCCCGTGGCGATGACGCATTTTCGTTTCTTCCTTTCGACTCTCTTGGCCTATGCGACCTTATTAGTATTGTGGGTTGACGATAGTTGCTCGTGATGCATTGGGTCCCCGCCTTCGCGGGGATGACGACGGACTTACTTCGTAAGTCCTGCGACCGGCCAGTTCTCGAGCTTCATGCCGAGGGTGAGGCCCTTGGAGGCAAGCACTTCCTTGATCTCGTTGAGCGACTTGCGGCCCAGGTTCGGAGTCTTCAGCAGCTCGTTCTCGGTGCGCTGGATGAGATCCCCGATGTAATAGATGTTCTCGGCCTTGAGGCAGTTGGCCGAGCGCACCGTGAGCTCGAGGTCGTCGACCGGCTGCAGCAGGATCGGATCGACCTGCGGCTGCGCGGTTTCCTGGCGCTCTTCGCTGGTGGACTGCAGCGACGCGAACACCGAAAGCTGGTCGACGAGCACGCTCGCCGAATAACGCACCGCTTCTTCGGGCTCGATCACGCCGTTGGTCTCGATGTCGATCACCAGCCGGTCCAGGTCGGTGCGCTGCTCGACGCGCGCGCTCTCCACCTGGTAGCTCACCCGGCGAACCGGCGAGAACGAGGCGTCCAGGAGGATCGAGCCGATCGAGCGCGAGTCGTCCTGCCGGCGCGAGGTCGCAGGCACGTAGCCGCGGCCCTTTTCGATCTTGATGGTCATGTCGATCTTGCCACCCTGCGTGAGGTGCGCGATCACATGATCCGGATTGATGATCTCCACGTCATGGGTCAGCTCGATGTCGGCGGCGGTCACCGGGCCCGCGGCGGCCTTCTTCAGCTTGAGCGTGGCCTCCGAGCGGTTGTGCAGCTTCATCACCACGCCCTTGAGGTTGAGGATGACGTCGACGACGTCCTCCTGCACACCCTCGATCGTGGAGTACTCGTGCAGCACGCCCGCAATCTTCACTTCGGTGGCGGCGTAACCGGGCATCGACGAGAGCAGGATGCGGCGCAGCGCGTTGCCCAGCGTGTGGCCGTAGCCGCGCTCGAAGGGCTCCATGATGACCTTCGCGTGGGTCGGCGACAGGTTCTGTACATCGATGATGCGGGGCTTCAGGAAAGTCGTGGCGTTGCTTTGCATTCGGGGTACCTCGGCCAGAAGCGTTTAGGGAACGGGCTCCAGCGTTACGTCGAAACGGTTTACTTGGAGTAAAGCTCGACCACCAGCTGCTCGTTCACGTCGTTGGCGAACTCCGCGCGGTCGGGAAGCGCCTTGAAGACGCCCTTGAAATTCTTGGAATCGACCTCCACCCAGCTGGGGAAGCCGTTCTGCTCGGCGAGGTCGAGCGACGCCTTGATGCGCAGCTGCGCCCGCGACTTCTCGCGGATCGCAACCGTGTCGGTGGCGCGCAGCAGGTAAGACGGGATGTTGACCGGCTTGCCGTTGACCTCGATCGCCTTGTGCGAAACCAACTGGCGGGCTTCGGCCCGCGTTGACGCGAATCCCATCCGGTAGACCACGTTGTCCAGGCGGCTTTCGAGCATCTGCAGCAGCACCTCGCCGGTGGCGCCACGCTTGGTGATGGCCTTGTCGAAGTAG
>JALYSB010000134.1 GCA_030855025.1 Pseudomonadota bacterium | reverse complement strand
GACCACGATTTCCGCTGGCGGCGGGAGCCGACTCCCGCTCGGAAATCGTGGTCTGTCCCCGGTTTTACTTCCTGAAGGGCGAGCGCTCGTTGAGCTCGTCCACGTAGGCGGAGATGTTTTCGCCCTCGCGGCCGAGGTAGTCGTCGACCGCTTTGTTGAACGCGGGATGCGCCAGCCAGTGGAACGAGCGCGTCGTCTCGGGAAGGAAGCCGCGGGCATGCTTGTGCTCGCCCTGCGCGCCGCCCTCGAAGAGCGCGATGCCGCGCTCGATGCAGAATTCCAGCCCCTGGTAGTAGCACGCTTCGAAATGCAACCCGGGCACGTACTCGGTGGCGCCCCAGTAGCGCCCGTAGAGCACCCCCCCGCCGAAGAGGTCGAGGGCCGCGGCGATCGGCATGCCCTCGCGCTCGGCGATCACCAGCAGAACGTTGTCGGGCATCCGCTCGGCGAGCATGCCGAAGAAGGCGCGCGTGAGGTAGGGCGTCGAGCGGTGTGCGCGGTAGGTGCGTCGATAACACGCGGTGAAGAAATCCCAGTCGGCCGCGGTCGCCTCGCGCCCGGTCGCTCGCCTGAGGCTCACGCCCGCGTCGGCCACGCGCTTCCTCTCCTGGCGGATCTTCTTGCGCTTGTCGTGGGAGAGCGCGCCGAGAAAATCCTCGAACGCGGCGTAGCCGGCATTGCGCCAGTGGAACTGCACGCTCGAGCGTTCGAGCATGCCGGCCGCGCGCAGCTCTTCCGCGCCCTGGGCGTCGGGAAACAGGACGTGCAGCGAGGAGACCGGGGCGCCTTGCGCGGTATGGAGCAGGGCACGCGCCAGGCGGTGGCGCACGCCCGCGTCCGACGCCATCAGCCGCGCGCCGGTGGCCGGGGTGAACGGCACCGCCGCGACGAGCTTCGGGTAGTAGGCGAGGCCGTGGGTTTCATAGGCTTCGGCCCACGCCCAATCGAATACATATTCTCCGTAGGAATGGCTTTTCACATACAGCGGGACCGCGCCCACGAGGCGCGCACCGTCCCACGCGGTGAGGTACTGCGGCCCCCATCCCGATTTTCCCGAGGCGCAACCGCTCGCATGCAGGCTGTCGAGGAACGCGTGGACAAGCGTGGGATTGCCGCCGGCGAGCGCATCCCATTCGGCGGCATCGACGGCCTCGAGGGAGTCGAGGATGCGGAAGGTCTCGGGCAACGTGGGATAATTGCGGGGCAGGTCCAACCCGATTCTACCGTCCCCCCACATGAAAATCGCCGTCGCCCAGATCAACATGACCGTGGGCGATTTCCCCGGCAATGCCGAGCGCATCCGCCGCGCGGTCGACGCCGCTCGCGCGGCCGGTGCGCGCCTGGTCGTCACTCCCGAGATGGCGCTGTCGGGTTACCCGGCCGAGGACCTGTGGCTGCGCGACGACTTCTGCGACCAGTGCACCGCGGAGCTGGTGAAGCTGGCGCCCTACTGCACCGACATCGCCGTCGTCGTCGGTTATCCGCATCGCGAGGGGCGCACGCGCTACAACGCCGCAGCGGTGCTGCGCGGCGGGCGCATCGAGCACGTCTACTTCAAGCAGAAGCTTCCCAACTACAGCGTGTTCGACGAGAAGCGCTATTTCGAGGCCGGCAACCGAGCGTGCGTCTTCGAGGTGGAGGGCCGCAAGTTCGGTCTCACGATCTGCGAAGACCTGTGGTTCCCCGAGGCTGCCGCCCAGGCGAAGACCGCGGGCGCGGAGATCCTGGTCTCGATCAACGCCTCGCCCTTCAACCGCGCGCAACAGGCCGAGCGCTACAAGCGCATGGGCGATCGCGTGAAGGAGGTGAAGCTGCCGCTGCTCTACGTGCACGGGATCGGGGGCCAGGACGAGTTGGTCTTCGATGGCGCATCCTTCGCACTCGACGCGGAGGGAATGGTCAGCTACCAGGCCGAGACCTTCTGCGAGACGATCGACATCGTGACGCTCGAGAAGGCGACGCTGCGCGGCCCGATGGCCAAGCCGCTCACGGAGGAAGAGCTGATCTACCGCGCGCTCGTCACCGGCGTGGGCGACTACGTGAACAAGAATCGCTTCCCCGGTGTCCTGCTGGGGCTCTCCGGCGGCATCGACTCGGCCCTGGTCCTGGCGATCTGCGTCGACGCGCTGGGCCCCGACCGCGTGCATGCCGTCATGATGCCGTCCGACTACACCGCATCGATCAGCGTGGAGGACGCGCGCGAGATGGCGAAGATCCACGGGGTCAAGTACACCGAGATCGCGATCAAGCCGATCTTCGCGGTGTTTCGCGCGCAGCTCGCCCCCTCGTTCGCGGGGCAGGGTGAGGATACGACCGAGGAGAACCTGCAGTCGCGCATCCGCGGCACCCTGCTGATGGCGCTGTCGAACAAGTCCGGCGCGATCGTGGTCACCACCGGCAACAAGAGCGAGCTCGCGACCGGCTACTGCACGCTCTATGGCGACATGGCGGGGGGTTACGCAGTCATCAAGGACATCGTGAAGACGCTGGTCTACCGGCTTGCGAACTGGCGCAACACCGGCGGGCGCGTGATTCCGGCGCGCGTGATCGAAAGGGCTCCCTCCGCGGAGCTGCGGCCCGGCCAGGCCGACCAGGACAGCCTGCCGCCCTACGAGGCGCTCGACGCCGTGGTGGAGCGCCACATGGAGCGCGACTTGTCCCCCGAGCAGATCGGCGGCATGGGCTACGACATGGCGGCGGTGCGCCAGGTGGTTCGCCTCATCCAGTTGAACGAGTACAAGCGCCGCCAGGCGCCTCCGGGGGTGCGCATCACCCCGCGGGCATTTGGCAAGGACTGGCGTTATCCCATAACATCCGGCTTCCGGCCAAAATCATAGGGCACACCATGGCGGTTAACCAGCTTCGGGGCGGTCGTTGGAGCGGACGACGCTGCGCCGCTCAACGACGCGGAGTACTGCAATGAAAAAAATCGAAGCGATCGTGAAGCCATTCAAGCTCGACGAGGTGCGCGAGGCGCTCTCCGAAATCGGCGTCACCGGGCTTACGGTGACGGAGGTGAAGGGGTTCGGGCGCCAGAAGGGCCACACGGAGCTCTATCGCGGTGCCGAATATGTGGTCGATTTCCTCCCGAAGGTGAAGGTCGAGGTGGTGGTCGCCGACGCGCTCCTGGACAAGGCGATGGATGCGATCGTGAAGGCCGCCCGCACCGGCAAGATCGGCGACGGCAAGATCTTCGTGGTGGACGTGGGTCAGGTGGTCCGCATCCGGACCGGCGAGACGGGCGAGGACGCTGTCTAGGCCGGGCCGGGGCTTTCCGGTATCCTTGCGGCACCACTCGGGGACACGAAAGAAAAGAATGTTGCTGGCAGCGTTTTACGTATTCGCGATCATCGCGATAATCCTGCACTACACGGGCCACCTGAAACGCTGGAACTGCGAGTGGATCCTCATCGTCCTGGCCATAGCGGTCTTCCCGGCGGTCCTCTTCCTGTAGTTACATCCGCAACTCGGCGTGGCTGGAGTCCTACGTCGCGCCCGGTCGTTGTCCGATAACTTCCGCTTCGCTTAACCTTTAAGGTAGGGCATGTCGCTCTTTTCCCGGCGACGCATTCGCGGAGAACGTCATGAATCACACCCTCTGGACCGCCGCCGGCGCGCGTGTCGTTGCCCTCATGTTCGTCATTGCCGGCTTGAGCGCCTGCGGCGATCGCCTTTCGAATACCACCGCCAAGACGCCTAGGGCCGAGGCAGCGAGCCCCTCGGCCGTCGTGATCGGCACCGCACCCGGCCAACCCGGCGGCGAGACGGCCGGGACCACCCCTGCCAGCAGCTATGTCACCGAGGTGACCAAATCGGTCGAGACCGCGGCGATGCCGCAGCCGGGCCAGGCCAACGACCACTCCAACGAAGCCGCCAAGCCCTCGCAGAAAGCCGAAGAGATCGCCAAGACACCGGAAGAGGGCAAGAGGGCCAACGAGGGCAAACCTGAAAGGACCCAGTAATGAATCCGACCCCGAAAGACGAACCGCGACTTGGACAGGACAAGAAGCAACCCTCCCAGCAGCAGATGCAGGGCGGTGAAGGCAAGGAGTACGGCGAGGGCAACTACAAGGCCACCCGCCAGTACAACGAGGGCATGAAGGAGCACGTCGAGAACCACGACGTCGAGCGCGAGGCACGCGATGCCGCGCCGCGCAACGCCTCCGAAGAGAAGGAGATGGAAGAAGCCGAGCGCATCGGGCGCGGCAAGTCGCGCGGCGAAGGCGCGTCGCCCGACGGCGATACCGCGGACGGCCCGAAAGAGAAATAGGGTTTCATCCGAGGCGCGCCAGGGGATCCTGGCGATAGAAGAGGCGCAGCTGCTCGTAGACCGCCGGATAGGCGGGCGCGAGCAGCTCCGGCGTTTCAAAGAACGCTTCGGATCCCACGGCGAAGAACTCGGCCGCGTTCTCCGCGGCATACGGATCGATCGGTAACGCATCCAGCGCTGCTTGCATGCGGCGTTCGGAAAGGCGCTCTGCTGCATCCACGCGCCGCTGGAAATCCGCGTAAGCCGCGGCGAATGCCGCCTCCCAGGAACTCGAGCTCATGCCGGGGTGCAGCGGCGGGAACCCGTTGGGATCGCCATTGCGCATATCCAGCTTGTGCGCGAACTCGTGGATCACGACGTTGTAGCCCGCCACGCGCTGACCCTCGTCTGCGGCGAGGGCGACATCCTCGTACGAAAGGACCACGGGACCGCCGAGCCACGCTTCTCCCGACATCGGGTCCCGGGTGAGGTGCACCACCCCCGCTTCGTCCACTTCCTCGCGCTCGGGTGCGAATTGGCTCGGGTAGACGATGATTTCCGACCAGCCCTCGAACCACTCGATGCCGAGCTCCAGCACCAGGATGCACGCCTGCGCGGCGACCTCGACCTGCATCGGGACGGTCACCTCGAGCCCATGAATGCCCGAGAAGTGCTTGCCGGCGAGGAAGCGCTCGGCGAGAGATTTCAGGCGCGCGTCGTCTTCCTCGGCCAGCCCGCGCATGAAGAGCCATGCCGCCGTCGCCTCGCGCCACAGGGCCGGATCGATGGGACGCGCCTTCGGCCGCGCGCGCGAGCGGAACCAGCTGGGCATGGGCGAGGCTAGGCGGATTCGCCCGCGGTCGAGATCCCGAGGTCGCGCCGGATCGCCATCGCCACCTCCAGCGCGCGCTCGGGGGCTGCCTCGCACACGGTCACGTGGCCCATCTTGCGCCCGGCCCGCTTCTCGCGCTTGCCGTAGAGGTGCAGGTGCGCCCCCGGATGGCGCAGCACGGCGGCCCAGTCCGGCTCCCCCCGCGCGGTCCACACGTCGCCCAGCAGGTTCACCATGACGGCCGGGGTGTGCTGCGAGGGGTCTCCCAGGGGAAGCCCGCAGAGCACGCGCACTTGCTGCTCGAACTGCGAGGTCCGGCACGCGTCGATCGTGTAGTGCCCGCTGTTGTGCGGCCGCGGGGCGATCTCGTTCAGCAGCAGGCGCCCCCCCACGATGAACATCTCGACGGCAAGCACGCCCACGTAGTCGAGGCTCGCCGCGAGGCGCGAGGCGAGCTCGGCAGCTTCCCGCGCCAACGCCTCGGGAATGCGCGCCGGCGCGATCGTGATGTCGAGGATGCCGCCCGCGTGGCGGTTCTCGGAAACCGGAAACACGGCGACCTCTCCGGACTCGGCACGCGCGAGTATCACCGAGATTTCGCGCTGGAGTACCAGCAGCTCCTCGAGCACGCACGGCACGCCATTCCACGATGCGAAGGCGGCCGCGAGATCGTCGGGCTTCGTGATGCGCGCCTGCCCCTTGCCGTCGTAGCCCAGGCGCGCGGTCTTCAGCAGCGCGGGGAGCTTTACACGCGCCAGCGCCGGCGCGAAATCTTCGGGCGACTCGATCGCGGCCCAGGCTCCCAGCGGGAAGCCGCCCTTGACGAAGAATTGCTTCTCCCGGCGCCGATCCTGGGCCACGGCCACCGAGGAGCCCCGCGGACGCACCACGGTGCGCGTGGCGATCGCGTCGAGCGCGTCGGCCGGCGCGTTCTCGAACTCGGTGGTCACCGCCGCACAGGTGCGCGCGAGCTCGTCGAGCGAGGCCGGATCGGAGTACGCGGTATTGAGGTGGCCGGTGGCGAACTCGGCCGCGGGGGAGAGAGGATCGGGATCGAGGACGGTAACGCGGTAGCCGAGCGTGCGCGCGGCGACGGTGAACATGCGGCCGAGCTGCCCGCCGCCGAGCAGGCCGAGCGTCGCCCCCGGAAGAATCACAGCACTTCGCGTCGCCGCCGCGCCGCTCGACGCGACATCACAGGACATCCGGCAATTGCATCGCCGCGACCTGGTCGCGGAGCTTTTCGCGGTATTCCGCCAGCTTTCCCACAAGGTTGTCGTCATTGGCGGCGAGCAGGCTCACGGCGAAGAGCCCCGCGTTCGCCGCTCCGGCTTCTCCAATTGCGAAGGTCGCGACGGGAATGCCCTTGGGCATCTGCACGATCGAGAAGAGCGAGTCCTGTCCGGCGAGGTGTCGCGAGGGGACCGGCACTCCCAGCACCGGCAGCGTGGTCTTCGAGGCGAGCATGCCCGGGAGGTGTGCGGCGCCGCCCGCGCCCGCGATGATGCACGCGAGGCCGCGGCCGCGCGCCCCCTCGGCATACTCGAACATCGTGTCGGGCGTGCGATGGGCCGAGACCACGCGTGCCTCGAAGGCGACGCCGAAGTCCTTGAGCACCCGCGCCGCGTGCTGCATCACGTCCCAGTCGCTCTGGGACCCCATCACCACCCCGACCAGCGGTTTCTCGTCCATGGGGGGATTCTAGCTCGCGAGGGCGCGGGCGTCGTCGAGCTGGCCGCGGTAGGCGTCGAAGATATGCTTCAGGGCCGTGGCCATGTCCACCCTGGGCTTCCAGACCAGGTCCTTCATCGTGTTGTCGATCTTCGGCACGCGATTCTGCACGTCCTGGTACCCCTTGCCGTAGTACTTCGAGGCGCTGGTCTCAACCAACTTTACCTTGGCGGCATTCTTGCGGTACTCGGGGTAGGTCTTCGCGAGCGCGAGCATCATCTCCGCCAGCTCGCGCACCGAGAAGTTGTTCTTCGGGTTGCCGATGTTGTAGATGCTCCCGCTCGCCACGCCGTCGCGGTTCTCGATGATTTTCATGAGCGCGGCGATGCCGTCATCGATGTACGTGAAGGCACGCTTCTGCCGGCCGCCGTCGACCAGCTGGATCGGCTCGCCGCGCACGATATGGCCGAGGAACTGCGTGATCACGCGCGAGCTGCCTTCCTTCGCGGTGTGGATCGAGTCGAGCCCCGCGCCGATCCAGTTGAATGGCCGAAAGAGCGTGAAGTCGAGCTGACCCATCGATCCGTAGGCGTAGATCACGCGGTCCATGAGCTGCTTCGAGCACGAGTAGATCCAGCGCTGCTTGTCGATCGGGCCCAGCACCAGGTTGGAGTGGTAAGGATCGAACTCGGCGTCGTCGCACATCCCGTAGACCTCGGAAGTCGAGGGGAACAGGACCCGCTTGCCGTACTTCACGCAGCTGCGCACGATCGGCAGGTTGGCTTCGAAATCGAGCTCGAACACCCGCAGCGGCTCCTGCACGTAGGTCGCCGGCGTGGCGATCGCCACCAGCGGCAGGATCACGTCGCATTTGCGGATGTGGTATTCGATCCACTCCTTGTTGATCGTGATGTCGCCCTCGAAGAAGTGGAAGCGCTTGTTGGCCATGAGGTCGCCGATGCGGTCGCTTCCCATGTCCATGCCGTACACATCCCAATCGGTGTCGGCGAGGATCCGGTTCGACAGATGGTGGCCGATGAAGCCGTTCACGCCGAGGATGCAGATTTTCTTCACGAGGTTTCTCCAAGCGACACGGGATCGCGCCCGAGGCGCGCGCGCAGGTTGTCGGCCCGGAGCGGCTCGCCGTCCAGGTCGCATTCGATGAGGTGCAGGGTTTGGCCATCGGCGCAGCGCGCGATGAGGCGGCCCGCGGAATCCACGGCGAGCCTGGCTGCGCCCGGCGGCAGGCGCTCGCCGAGGCGCCGGGTGCGCAGCAGGCGTAGCCGCTGGGTACCCAGGTCGGCGAAGGCGCCGGGGTAGGGAGGGGCCACGGCGCGCACCAGATCGTGGATCTCGCGGGCGCTCTTCGTCCAGTCGATGCGGCCGTCCTCGGGCTTGCGACCGCCGAAATAGCTGCCCGCCGCGAGGTCCTGGGGCGCGAGCGTCGCGGTACCGTCGATGAGCCGCGGGAGCGAGCGGTCGAGAACCAGCTCCGCGGCGACGGTGACCTTGCGGAAAACGTCGAGCGCGGTGTCGTCGGGCAGGATCGGCACCGCCATCTGGTCCACGATGCGGCCCGCGTCGGGTTTGGCGACCATCTCGTGCAAGGTGGCGCCGGTTTCGCGCTCGCCGCGCAGCACCGCCCAGTTCACCGGCACGCGTCCCCGATACTTCGGCAGGAGCGAGCCGTGCACGTTGTAGGCACCGCGGCGCGCGGTTGCGAGGATCTGTGCGGGCAGCATGTGGCGGTAGTAGAACGAAAAGAGGAAGTCGGGCGCCGCGGCAGCCACCCGGCCCGCCACCGCCGCTGGGTCGTCGGGGGTGGCCACTTCAATGCCGTGCGCGTGCGCGAGGCGCTCGACGCTGCCGAACCAGATGTTCTCGCGCGGATCGTCGCGGTGAGTCACGACGAGGGCCACGTCGATCGCGTGCGCCAGCAGCACCGAAAGGCAGCGCACGCCCACATCGTGGTAGGCGAAAACCACGGCACGCGCGGCCATCAGTCGCGTGTCTCCAGGATCGCCTCGATGAGGTAGCGCGGGCGCTCGCGCACCTGCTGGTAGATGCGGCCCACATATTCGCCGATGAGTCCGAGGCCGAAGAGCACCACGCCGATCAGGAAGAACTCGAGGATGTCGCGGTCCCAGATCACCCAGATCCCGCCGCCCCCCGCGAGGATGCGCTGCACGATCACCACCACGTACACGCCCACCGACACCAGTGCCACGAAGATGCCGAAGAGCGAGAAGAGCTGCAGCGGCAGCACCGAGAAGCCGGTCACGAGGTCGAAGTTCAGGCGGATCAGCATGTACAGCGAGTACTTGGATTCGCCCGCGTGGCGCTCCTCGTGCTCGACCTCGACCTCCGCGGGGTTGCGGGCGAACGAGTAGCCGAGAGCCGGGATGAACGTGCTCACCTCGTTCGAAGCGCGGATCGCGTCGACGATCGCGCGGTCGTAGGCGCGCAGCATGCAGCCCTGGTCGGTCATGCGGATGCGCGTGATGCGCTCACGCACCCGGTTCATGGCGCTCGAGGCCCAGCGCCGCCACGCCGCGTCCTGGCGCACCTTCCGGATCGAGCCCACGTAGTCGTGCCCCTGGTCCATCAGCGCCAGAAGGTTGCCGATCT
>JALYSB010000133.1 GCA_030855025.1 Pseudomonadota bacterium | reverse complement strand
GCCCGAGGCCGCCCCGTCCAAACCCGAAACCGTCACGGCGGTGCCGGTGACGCCGCCCGCGCCTGCCCCGAGCACCTCACCGGCGGTTCGCAAGCCGCCGGCAGCGGAGGAAGGCCTGCCCGATTGGCTGTGGGCGGTGGCCGCGCTTGCGTTGTTGTTGGCGGCTTTCCTGGGCTGGCGGCTGCTGCGTCGCCGGCATCCCGAGCCCGCCGATGCGTGGGCTGCGCAGGCGCGGGCCGAGCCGGTCGAGCCGGGCGTGCACGTTGCCGAGGTGCAAAGTGTCGCCTTCGACGAGGAGCCCATCGAAGTGGCCCCGGAGGTGCGACCCGAGCTCGCATCCGACGCCGCGCTCGCTACGCGCCTGCCCGAGAAAAACGCCAGCGAACTGCGCCGCCGCTATATCGAGGAGCGCTTCCCCGAGGTCCAGAACCGCACCATCGCCATCGAGGACCCGACCTCGGTGATCAAGGCGGCGCGGCTGTTCTACGAAGACGGTGCGATCGCACGCGCGGTCGAGCTGCTTCAATTCGCCGTCGACGAGAACCCCGCCGAGGTCCGGCCGTGGCTCGCGCTCTTCGAGATCTTCCGGTTGGAGCGGCTCTCCGGCGAATTCGCCACCCTCGCAGAGCGCTTCCGCGAGCACCACGGGAAGAGCGAGAGCTGGCGCAAGGTGCAATATTTCGGCCGTGAGATCGATCCCGCCAACGCCCTCTATCGCGAGACAACGGTCAATACGCTCGAGACCATCGGCCCGCGCGAAGCCAAACGCCTGGCGGCCGGACTGTCTTCGGTGGGGGCAGCCAACTTCGATCCGATCGCCGAGAACTGGCTCAACGCACCCATGGACTTCGAGAACGAGGTGCTCGCCAACGAGCTGCGCATGAAGCTGATGACCGAGGCGTTCCTCACGGAGCAGGACCTCGTACCCAACCCCATGCCGGCGCTGCGCAGCGTCGACATGTTCAACGTCGCCTGACGTGTCCACGGTCCTCGCCTACCCCGCCGACGTCGAGCGGGTGCTCGTCATCAATACCGTGCGCGATTCCGTCTCGCGCGCGGCATTTCTCGCCGGCGTTCGCGAGTATGGGAAGGAAGAGGGAGAGTTCACGCTCGAGCGGCTGCAGTACCTCATGGCCATCGAGGAGCATTTCCAGGCCGTGCTGCTCTACGACCAGATCGACTTCCTGCGCGAGCCGCCGCCGATCTCGGAAGTTGATCGGGATTTCGCGCTGACCGTCCAGCGAATCTGCCTCGAGGCCGCAAACGGATTCCAGCGGTTCCTGCGCAACCGCAACGCCTGGGCCACGTCGCCGGACACCCTCGACGACATGTTCCGCGTGACGGGCCTCGCGCTGAATGCCATCCATTGCTTCGTGAAATGGGGCTACTTCCTCAACGAGCCGGGGCGCGTCGCGCCCTGGAAGCAGTTGCACGCGCTCTACCTCCTCGCGGACCACGACGCCTACGCGCAGGTCCCGTTCGTGCTGCACCCCACGCAGCCGAGCTTCAGGCCCTCGGTGCAGTCGCTCTACCTGCGAACCCTGGTCCTCGACCTCCTCAACACCGGCAACCTTTCGAAGCTCCAGATCGAGATCGCCGACGGCTGGTTCTCGTCGTGGTGCAACGACTACGCCCTCGACACCGAGTACTCCTCGCGACAGCACCTCTTCTATGTCGACGTGGCCTCGGACTCCGGAATGCTCCTCCTGCGCAAGGACACGCACGGGGATTCGGTGCGTTACATGCGCGCCGACAGCCTCAAGGCGCAGATCGAGGAGGTGCAGGCGGGCCTGCGCCATGGCCGGCTCTATGCGGGCTACGGCGCCGGCGCCGTATTCCCCGTCGAGCAGCACGTGGCGCTGCTGGCCATCATCGAGAGGCTGCACCAGTCGATCCTGGCGGGAAGCGAGAACCGCATCGAGGAGCGCACTCATTACGAGGATCGCGAAGTCGACGTGACCGTGGGCGTGGAGCGCGTCATGCGCAAGGTGCGCGAGCGCCGCGCCAAGCACGAGCCCACGGGGCTGTCGAGCGAGGCGGCCGCGACGCAGACGTTCGAGATCACGCCGGCGGGGCTTTCCGAAATCGCGGAGCCGCCGGCGGTATCGCGACCGGACGTCCCGGCGGGCGACCCCGAGGTGGAGCGCTGGCGGGTGCAGGATCTGAGCTCGAAGGGCTATGGGCTCATCGTGGACCGCGCGCTCTCGGACGCGGTCATGCTCAACGGATTGCTCGCGCTGCAAAACCACGAAGCCGGCGGCTGGATCCTGGGGAGCGTCGTACGCAAGCTCGCCAACCGGGTACGCGGGGAAATGCTGGTGGGCGTGGAGGTATTGTCATTCCGCCCGATTCCGGTGGAACTCACACCGGCCGACGGCGGAGCCTCGATCCAGGCTCTCTACCTACCCGGCACCGATACCAACGGCAAGCTCGACTCGATCCTGGTGCGCGCGGGGGAATTCGTCGCCTCCAACGGCTTCGTGCTTCGCACCGGCGGCGCCGAATACCGCATCCGCCTGAACCGAATCATCAAGAAGGGCGCCGATTGGATCAAGGCCCGCTTCGAGATCGAGGCTAAACAGGCTTGACGCCGGCTCGCGCACGGCGCTGCGCCTTCGGATCAGCCTTGAGTTCCCGGTAAACCTCGACGCGATCGCCGTCGCGCAGGATCGTCGCGATGTCGCACGCCCTGCCCCAGATCCCGGTTCGTTGCCGCCCGCTCGCAAGTTCCGGCACCCGCTCCGTAATGCGCGCGGCGGCGAGCGCGTCCTCGACCCGGCTGCCATCGGGCAGCTCGAGTTCCACCACCTCCTGGCGCTCGCGCAGCGCGAGGGCCACCAGGACCCTCATCCGAGCGCCTCGGCCCGTGCGACGAAGTGATCGACCAGGGTCTCGGTGATGTGCCCGAAGACCGGCCCGAGAGTGATCTCCAGGAGGCGGCTGGAGAAGGTGTAGTCGAGCGCGAGCTCAGCGCGGCAACCCTCCTCGCCCAGGGACGTGAAACTCCAGAGGCCCGCGAAATCCTTGAACGGGCCGTCGACGAATTCGAGCGCCATCGATTGCGGCGCGCGCTTGCGGTTCACGGTTTCGATGTGGCTCTTCAAACCGTGATAGTCGACTTCAAGGCGCGCGCGAGTGACAGCGGCGGTGCGCTCCAGGACCCGGGTTTCCGGACACCACGGCAGGAATTCCGGGTAGCGCTCCACATCGTCCACCAGCGCGAACATCGCGGCGCACGGGTGAGGGACGATCACGGACTTTCGAACAGTCGGCATGGGCTCCTGGGTGACGCGGGCCAAGGCGACATTCTGTCCCGAGGCTGCGGGGATGGCAAAATGGATGGGCCGCAAGCCGTGCGGCGCATTCGCGTGCCCCCCATGAGCGTTATCGAAAATCGCAAAGCCTTCCACGACTACTTCATCGAGGAACGCTACGAGGCGGGCCTCGTTCTCGAGGGGTGGGAGGTCAAGGCGATTCGCGCCGGCCGGGTGCAGATCAAGGAAGCGTACGTGATCCTGAAGGGCGCCGAGCCGTTCGTGATCGGCATGCACGTGAGCGCGCTTCCCACGGCTTCGACCCACGTGAACCCCGATCCCACGCGCTCGCGCAAGCTCCTGCTCAACGCCGAGGAGATCAGCAAGCTGATCGGCAAGGTGGAGCAGCGCGGCTACACGATGGTGCCGCTCGACCTGCATTACAGCAAGGGGCGGGTCAAGCTGTCGATCGGCCTGGCCAAGGGCAAGAAGCAGCACGACAAGCGCGACGCCGAGAAGGACCGCGAGTGGCAGCGCGAGCAGCAGCGGCTCATGCGGCGCAAGGCCTAGGCGCCGCGCGCACCATTGCAAAAGGGAGAAGCCCGCGCGTGCGGGCTTCTCTCATTTCATGGGGTGGCTGATGGGACTCGAACCCACGACGACTGGAATCACAATCCAGGACTCTACCGCTGAGCTACAGCCACCATAATTGGCACGCCCGACAGGATTCGAACCTGTTACCCCCGGCTTAGAAGGCCGGTGCTCTATCCGGATGAGCTACGGGCGCATTCCGAATCCTGTGAGGCAGTGGGTCGGGGTGGAGGGATTCGAACCCCCGACATCTTGCTCCCAAAGCAAGTGCGCTACCAGACTGCGCTACACCCCGATGCTCGCCGGGCGGCGGCTATCCTCCGCTCCCGACAGCTCGTTCGTCGAGCGGCATGAAATGTCCGCTCGGCAACCGCTCGTTCGTTGAGCGGCATGAAATGTCCGCTCGGCAACCGCTCGTTCGTTGAGCGGCATGAATGTCCACTCGAACGAACGCCAATTATACCCGCCGGGCCCTTACTGCGACGTGGATTCGGCCGGCGTCGGCGGCGGGGATTCCTCTCTGCGCGGCGGCGGATCGAGCAGCGCCTTGCGCGAGAGCCTCACGCGCCCCTTGTCGTCGGCCTCCATCACCTTCACCTTCACGATCTGGCCTTCCTTGAGGTAGTCGGACACCGCGTTCACGCGCTCGTGGGCGATCTGCGAGATGTGGAGCAGTCCGTCCTTGCCGGGGAGCAGCTGGACGATCGCGCCGAAATCGAGAAGCCTGAGGACCGGCCCCTCGTAAACCTTGCCCACTTCCACTTCCGCGGTGATCGCGCGGATGCGGTTCATCGCATCCTCCCCGGCTTCCGCCGACAGGCACGCGATCGAGATGGTGCCGTCGTCCTCGATGTCGATCGTGGTGCCGGTCTCGCGGGTGAGCGCCTGGATCACGCTCCCACCCTTGCCGATCACCTCGCGAATCTTGTCGGGATTGATCTTCATCTTGATGATGCGCGGGGCGTAGTTCGACATTTCCATCCGCGGTCCCGGGACCGCTTGTTTCATGATGCCGAGAATGTGCATGCGGCCTTCCTTGGCCTGGTCGAGCGCCACCTTCATGATCTCCCGCGTGATGCCGGTGATCTTGATGTCCATCTGCAACGCGGTGATGCCTTTGTCCGTGCCTGCGACCTTGAAGTCCATGTCGCCGAGATGGTCCTCGTCGCCGAGGATGTCGGTGAGGACTGCGAAACGCCCGCCGTCCTTGATGAGGCCCATCGCGATGCCCGCGACGTGCCCCTTGAGGGGAACTCCGGCATCCATCAGCGCGAGGCAGCCGCCGCACACGCTCGCCATCGACGACGAGCCGTTGGATTCGGTGATTTCCGAGACCACCCGCAAGGTGTAACCGAAATCCTCCTTGGAAGGCAGGACCGCGAGGAGCGCGCGCTTGGCGAGGCGGCCGTGGCCGATCTCGCGTCGCTTGGGCGAGCCCACGCGGCCGGTCTCGCCGGTGGAGAACGGCGGAAAGTTGTAATGCATCATGAAGCGCTCGGTGTACTCGCCCTGGAGCGCATCGATGCGCTGCTCGTCCTGGCCAGTGCCGAGCGTCGTGGTGACGATCGCCTGGGTCTCGCCACGCGTGAACAGAACCGAGCCATGCACGCGCGGCAGCAGCGTCGGCCGGATCGAGATCGGGCGCACGGTGCGCGTATTGCGCCCGTCGATGCGCGGCTCGCCATTCAGGATCTGCCCTCGAACGATCTTGGACTCCATGTCCTTCAGGATGCCGCGCGCGACGTTCGCGTCGGCCGGGTTGTGCTCGACCAGCACGCAGGTGTCCCAGACCTTCTTCTTGATCTCGTCCAGGCGCGTCGAGCGCAGAGACTTGGACTTCATGCGATAGGCGTCATTCAGGTCGGATTCGACGAGAGCGCGCATCTTCTCGACCAGCACCGAATCGCTCTCGGCGGCTTCCCAGTCCCAATCGTCCTTGCCGCCTTCGTCGGCGAGCTCGATGATCGCCTGGATTGCGGCTTGCATCTGCTCGTGGCCGAACATCACGGCGCCGAGCATCACTTCCTCGGACAGTTCGTTCGCTTCCGATTCCACCATCAGCACTGCCGTCTCGGTGCCGGCGACGACCAGGTTCAGCTTCGACGCGGCGCTCTCGAGCTCGGTCTTGGTGGGGTTCAGCACGTACTCGCCGTCGATGTAGCCCACGCGCGTGGCGCCGATCGGCCCCTCGAACGGGATGCCCGAAAGGGTCACCGCAGCGGAGGCCCCGATCATTGCCGGGATGTCGGAATCGATTTCGGGGTTGATCGACAGGACCGTGGCGATCACCTGCACTTCGTTGTAGAAGCCGCTCGGGAAGAGCGGGCGCAGCGGCCGGTCGATGAGACGCGAAGTGAGGATCTCCTTCTCGGAAGGACGGCCCTCGCGCTTGAAGAAGCCGCCGGGGATTTTGCCCGCGGCATAGGTCTTCTCCTGATAGTCCACGGTCAGGGGAAAGAAGTCCTGCCCGGGCTTGACCTCGCGGCGGCCGACGCAGGTCACGAGCACAACGGTATCGTCCATGGTCACGAGCACGGCACCATCGGCCTGGCGGGCGATCTCGCCCGTCTCGAGCGTCACCTGGTGGCGGCCGAAATTGAATGTCTTCTTGATGGATTTCACGGTGTCTTCCTATGTCTGGGGGCTAGGCCGCGACGATGGAGCGGAAAAGCGAGCCGCCGCGGCAACTGAGGGTGGATGGGGCCGCCGAGAACAAAAAACCCCGCGAACTCGTGAGAGCTTTCGCGGGGTCGGGCGGCCGAGGGGCGATCCCTACTTGCGCAGGCCGAGGCGCTCGATCAGCGAGCGATAACCCTCGACGTTGGTGCGTTTCAGGTAGTCCAGCAGGCTGCGGCGCTGGCTGACCAAATGCAACAGCCCTCGGCGCGAATGGAAATCCTTGACGTGCTTCTTGAAGTGATCGGCCAACATGTTGATGCGCGCGGTCTGCAGCGCGATCTGGACCTCGGACGACCCGGTGTCGCCCTGCGCGCGCTGGTGCTCTGAAACGATGCGCGCCTTGTCTGCGGTGGTTACGGGCATGTCTAACTCTCCAACTCTCGATGTTTCGTCGCGGTGAATGTCGATTTTAGCGCGAAAGGGGGGACAATCTCAAGCAAAATCAGGGAGGTTGGCGGAGTTCCCGGTCGCGAGCAATCGCACCGGGGCAAGGCGCCCGTCCACGTCGCAGCCCCCCACGCCGAGGAAACACCCGCCAGGGCCGAAAAGCGCGATTTCCGCCCCTGCCGGCACGCCCGGACAGTCGATGACCTGACCTTGGGTGAAGCGACGGGCATCGTCGGGGGCAATGTCGCGACGGGGCAAGCCGGCCACCAGAACTGCGACCGGCAGGAGGCGCGCGCGGGCGCCTTCCACGCCGAGACGTTCGAGCTCGGCGAGATCCACTGCCCGATCGACCGCGAAGCGTCCCACGGCCGTGCGACGCAGGCCCGTGAGATAAGCGCCGCATCCCAGGGCCGCGCCGATCTCGATGGCAAGGGTGCGCACGTAAGTGCCCTTGGAGCAGGTCACTGAAAGGACCAACTCCGTGCCTGCCAGACGTTCCTGCCGAAGGTGCAGGATCTCGATGCGGCGGGCCGGACGATCGATTTCCAGTCCTTGGCGTGCGAGCTCGTACAGGCGCTTGCCGCCCACGTGAACCGCAGAATGCATCGGGGGAATTTGGTCCTGAACTCCCACGAAACCGGCAATAACTTCGTCGATCCTCTTAGAATCAACATCAACTTCACGCTTCGTCGTTACCGCCCCTTCAGGATCGCCCGTCGTTGTTTCGACACCCAGCTGGAGGGTAGCCCGGTAGGACTTGGTCGCATCGATGAGAAAGCGCGAAAACTTGGTGGCCTCGCCGAACACCAGCGGAAGAAGGCCGGTCGCGAAGGGGTCGAGAGTGCCCGTATGGCCGGCTTTACGCGCGGCCAGGAAGCGCTTCGAGCGGGCTAGGGCCTGGGTGGACGAGAAGCCGGGCGGCTTGTCCAGCAGCAGGACGCCGTCGGGATGGCCGGCGACCACCTAGCCGCGGCTTCCGCCCCGCGGCTTGCGTTTGGCGGGCGCGGCAGGGGGCTTGAGCGCCGCGTCGATGAGCTGCGACAGTCGCATGCCGCGCTCGACCGACTCGTCGTAGGCGAAGTGCAGCTCCGGCACCTTGCGGGTCGTGAGGCGGTGGGCGAGCTCGGATCTCAGGAAGCCGGAGGCACGACCGAGACCCTCGAGCGCGTGCGCCACGTCGGAGGCCGACCCCAGCACCGTGAAGAACACTTTTGCGTGGGACTGGTCCCGCGATAGCTCGACGCCGGTGAGGGTGATCAGGCCCACGCGCGGGTCACGCAGCTCCAGGCGAATGACCTCGGCAAGGCTTCGCTGGATCTGGTCAGCGATGCGGGCGCTGCGTGCGCCCGGTGGCGAAGCACCGGCGGCTTTCGACATGCTCAGGCGAGGGTGCGCGCCACCTCGACCACCTCGAACACCTCGAGCTGGTCACCGACCTGGACTTCGTTGTAGCTCTTGAGGGAGAGGCCGCACTCGAAGCCCGCCTTCACCTCGCGCACATCCTCCTTGAAGCGCTTGAGCGAGTCGAGCTCGCCCACATGCACCACGACCCCGCCGCGAACCAGCCGCACCGAGGAGCTGCGGCGCACCAGGCCGTCGGTCACCATGCAGCCCGCGACCGTGCCCACCTTGGAGATCTTGAAGACATTGCGCACTTCCACCACGCCGAGGATCGTCTCCTTGCGCTCGGGGGAGAGCATCCCGCCGATTGCCAGCTTCACGTCGTCGACCGCGTCGTAGATGATCGTGTAATAGCGGATGTCGACGCCCGAGTGCTCGGCGAGCTTGCGCGCGGCCGCGTCGGCGCGCGTGTTGAAGCCGATCACCACCGCCTTCGAGGCAAGCGCGAGGTTGATGTCCGACTCGGTAATGCCACCCACCGCGCTATGCACGATGTTGACCTTCACCTCCTCGGTGGACAGCTTGGTGAGCGCGTGCGCCAGGCCTTCATAGGAGCCTTGCACGTCCGCCTTGATGATGAGCGCGAGCGGCTTGGCACCTTCGGCCAGCTGGTCGAAGACGTTCTCGAGCTTCGCCGCCTGTTGCTTGGCGAGCTTCACGTCGCGATACTTGCCCTGGCGGAATAGCGCGATCTCACGCGCCTTGCGCTCGTCGGTAAGCGCCATGATGTCGTCGCCGGCCCGCGCCACGTCCTGCAGTCCCTGGATCTCCACGGGAATCGCCGGCCCCGCTTCGCTGATCGCCTTGCCGTTCTCGTCGTTCATCGCGCGCACGCGCCCAAAGACCGCGCCGGCGAGCACCACGTCGCCCTTGCGAAGTGTCCCGGACATCACCAGCACCGTGGCCACGGGGCCCCGGCCCTTGTCCAGGCGAGACTCGATCACCACCCCCTTGGCGGGTGCGTTCACCGGCGCCTTGAGCTCGAGGACTTCGGATTGGAGCTGGAGCGACTCGAGCAGGCGGTCGATTCCCTGCCCGGTCTTCGCGGAAACCTCCACGAACTGGACCTCGCCGCCGAACTCCTCGGCGACCACCTCGT
>JALYSB010000272.1 GCA_030855025.1 Pseudomonadota bacterium | reverse complement strand
GGTTGTGTCCCGGGAAGTGGTGTAGAAGTTCAGCGTGAGATCGGGCTTTCCGCTGGCTGCCTCATTCAGGCCGCCGCGATCGCGGGCAGCCTGAGCGAAGGATTGTCGCTCATCGGCGCGAGCGATTCCAGACTCATGTAGCGCTTCTGGATTGCGTACTCGTCGTTTTGCTCGAGAAGCAGCGCGCCCACGAGCCGCACGATGGCGGCGTCGTTCGGGAAGATGCCCACCACGTTGCTGCGCCTCTTGATCTCGCCATTCAGCCGCTCGATCGTATTGGTCGAGTGGATCTTGGTGCGGTGTTCCCGCGGGAAGTCCATGAAGGCGAGCACGTCGTGTTCCGCTCCCTCCATCATCTTGGCGAGCTGCGGGAATCGAGTTCGAAGCTGATCGGTCACGTTTCGCCACTGCGCGTGCGCTGCCTCGGCCGTTTCCTGCGCGAAGATCGTGTTGATGAGCGCAAAGACCATCTGGCGCTGGCCCTTGTTGGCGTAGGCGAGCGCGTTCCTCAGGAAGTGCACCCGGCAGCGCTGCCAAGTCGCCTTGAAGACCTTGGCGATGGCGGCCTTCAAGCCCTCGTGGGCATCGGAGATCACGAGCTTTACCCCGCGCAGTCCGCGGTGCGCCAGGGAGCGCAGGAACTTCGTCCAGAAGGGTTCGGCCTCAGAGGTGCCGACCTCCATGCCGATCACCTCGCGCCGGCCCTCGGTGTTCACGGCGACGGCGATTATTACCGCCACGCTCACGACCCTCCCGGCCTGGCGCACCTTCACATAGGTCGCGTCGATCCAGAGGTAGGGCCAATCGCCTTCGAGCGGGCGCTCCAGGAACACATTGACTCGCTCGTCGATCTCCTCGCACAGCCGCGACACCTGGCTCTTGGAGATGCCCGTCATCCCCATCGCCTTCACGAGCTCATCCACCGAGCGCGTCGACACGCCCTGGACGTAGGCTTCCTGCACCACCGCCGTGAGCGCCTTCTCGGCCGTCCTGCGCGGCTCCAGAAAGCCCGGAAAGTAGCTTCCCCGCCGCAGCTTCGGGATCTTGAGCGGGACCGTCCCGCTCCTCGTCTCCCACGCCCTGTCGCGGTAGCCGTTCCTCCAGTTGCTGCGATCGGCGCTGCGCTCGCCGTGCTCGGCGCCGCAGATCCCTTCGACGTCCAGGTCCATCATCCGTTGGGCCACAAAGCCCACCATCTCGCGCAGCAGGTCGGCGTCAGACCCCTTCTCAAGAAGCTCCGCCAGTGCCATCCTCATGTCGGTCATCGGTGTTCTCTCCGTTGTTGGTTGAAGCTCGCAACTGCAACCGTAACGAAAAACCCGATGCCCCCCGAAAGGGGCCGCCTCAAACCTCAGCTCTTACACCACTTCCCGGGACACAACCGCGGGCAGCCTCAAGTCGGTGGTGGTGTTCGTGTTCTTCGGAATCGCGGCGTACATGACCCTGAAGGGCCTCTTCGCCATTGGGCGTGCGACATGGATCGATCCCGTTGCGATCGACCTGGCCGCCCGTGGCTTGCCGAGCCAGGACCTTCCCACGCTGATCGCCGCATGGAGTGGGGGGAGCAAGCGCGTGGTCGAGGCCGCGGTGGCCCTCGTCGTAGCCGGCGGCCTTCTGGCTTTCGTGTTCAAGGACCGCGATTTCCGCACGAGCTTCGACCATGTCCTCGGCGGTGCCGTGGTCGGCTTGACCATTGTCGGTGGCTGGTATGTGACCGGCCACCTCGGCTTCGGCGAGAATCCGCAGACGCTGGAGGACACGTTCTTTGGCACCAACAGCCGGACCATCGAGTCGCTCTCGTACACCGCGCCGGTGGGATTCACGCTCGAGCTGCTGATGCTGTGGAGCGACAAGTCGCTCACCGTCACCTTCGGGATCGCGGCGGTCATCGGCATCGTGCTGGGTTCGCTCGCCTACGCGATCGTGTCGAAGACCTTTCGCTGGGAGGGCTTCGCGGGTGCCGAGGACACGGCCAACCACGTGGTGGGCGGCATCCTCATGGGTTTCGGTGGGGTGACCGCCTTGGGATGTACGGTGGGGCAGGGGCTCTCAGGAGTCTCGACGCTCGCGCTGGGCTCGTTTCTGGCATTTTTTGCGATCATCGCGGGATCGGCGGCCACCATGAAGTGGCAGTACTGGAGAATGCAGCGCGAATGAGGGGCGCGGGCGCGCTTTCGATTGAGGCGAGTATTCGCCCGATGCTATAATTTCGCTCTTTTGCGGGGCGTTAGCTCAGCTGGTAGAGCAGCGGACTTTTAATCCGTTGGTCACTGGTTCGAATCCAGTACGCCCTACCAATAAGAGGGCCGGCAAGCGCCGGCCCTTTTTCATTTCCGCCGGGATTTCGGCGCGGAACGACCGGTTCGCGGGCGGGTCTATCGGCGATGAAGATGAAGCCAAACCTGATTGTGCTGGCGGGGCTGCTGTCCGCCAGCTGCGCCTCCTATGACGGCAACACGCTCAGGTCGGGAGTGTCGACGGAGGCGGAGGTTCGCGGTGTGTTGGGCCAGCCGGCGGCCGAGTTCGCCGGCGCCGACGGCTCACGCCGGCTCGCCTACCCCCACGGCCCCTTGGGTACCCAGACCTACATGGCAGAAGTGGGGCCCGATGGCCGCGTCAGGGGCGTGCGCCAGGTGCTGAACGACGACACGTTCCACCAGGTCCGCGCCGGCATGACGCGCGACGAGATCCTGCGGCTCATCGGCCCGCCGGGCGACACCATGGCGTTCGCGCGCCTGCGCCAGACCTCGTGGGAATGGCGCTATGTCGATACCTGGGGATACCGGGCGATCTTCTCCGTCAACTTCGACGAGAGCGGCGT
>JALYSB010000013.1 GCA_030855025.1 Pseudomonadota bacterium | reverse complement strand
TCGCCATCGAGTCGGCCCTCGCCCAGGCGCAGGAAACCAAGCTTCGCACCGAGCAGGCAGCGACCGAGTCCGCGCGCAAGAAGGCCGAGCGCGAAAGCCATGTCGCCGCGCTGACCGCCTCGCGCGCGCAGATCGAAACCGCCGTGGCGCGGTCGCTCGCCGAGCGGCTCGAGGCCGAGCAGCGCGCTGCCGCTGCGGCCTCGGCGCGGGCGGGCGCGGAAGCAGCGGCGTTGCGCGCGACCGAGCAGCGCATCCTGCTCGAAGCCGCACTCGCGAAGGCGCAGGCTGCGAAAATCAAGGGGGAGCTCGCGGTGGCCGATGCCGAGCGCCGGAGAAAAACGATCGACGAGCGCGCGGCGATCGCGGCCGCGGCGCGGGCCGATGCCGATGCGCGCCTGGCGGAAGCCGAGCGCGTGCGGCTGGAAGCGGCGCGGCAGGCGGCCGATGCCGCCGAGAACCTCCTCTTCCACCAGCAGCGCTCGGTGCTCATGCGCGAGGCGGCGCGCGAGAATCGCGCCGCGGCGGAGCGCCAGCGCCGGCGGGAGCGCGAAGTGCGCTTCGACGCCGCCGGCCCCGCAAGCGTCCTTACTCGAATGGGTGACGCAGCACGATCGTTTCTTCGCGGTCGGGACCGGTAGAGATCAGCGCGATCGGCGCGCCCACCAGCGCCTCGAGCCGCTTGAGATAGCGCTGCGCATTGCCGGGCAGCTTGTCGAAGGCCTTCACCCCGACCGTGCTCTCCGTCCACCCCGGGTGCTCCTCGTACACCGGCTCGCACGTTGCGAGCATCTCCGCACCCGCGGGCAGGATGTCGCGCGTGCCCCCGCCGGCGATCTTGTAGCCGACCGCCACCCGCACGACGTCGAGGCCGTCCAGCACGTCGAGCTTGGTCACGCAGATGCCGGAAAGCCCGTTCAGCTGCACCGCGCGCTTGAGCGCCGTCGCGTCGAACCAGCCGCAGCGCCGCGACCGGCCGGTGACCGAGCCGTACTCGTTGCCCTTCACGCGCAGGTGCTCGCCCACCTCGTCGTCGAGCTCGGTCGGGAACGGCCCCGCGCCAACGCGCGTTGCGTACGCCTTGGCGACCCCAAGCACGTAGTGGAGCTGGTTGGGCCCCACGCCCGTGCCCGCGGACGCCTGGCCGGCGACGCAGTTCGAGGAGGTCACGTACGGATAGGTGCCATGGTCGACGTCGAGCATCGCCGCCTGGGCGCCTTCGAAGAGGATGTTCTTGCCCTCGCGCAGCAGCGCGTTGATCTCGCCCGAGACGTCGGCCACCATGGGCTTCAGCTTCGCGGCCAGCGCCAGCGTGTCGTCGAGCGTCTTCTGGAAGTCGACCGTGTCGGCGTGGAAGTAATTGCGCAGCACGAAGTTGTGGTAATCGAGGACCTCGCCCAGCTTCGCGGCGAAGCGCTCGCGGGCGTACAGGTCCTGCACGCGAATCGCCCGGCGCGCGACCTTGTCCTCGTAGGCGGGCCCGATGCCGCGCCCGGTGGTGCCGAGCTTGGCCTCGCCCTTGGCGAGCTCGCGCGCCTGGTCGATCGCCACATGGTGCGGCAGGATCAGCGGGCACGCTTCCGACAAGCGCAGCTGGCGCGTGACGTCGATCCCGGCGCGCTCGAGCTCGCCCATCTCCTGCATCAGCGCTTCGGGCGAGACCACGACCCCGTTGCCGATGAAGCACTTCACCTGGGGGTGCAGGATCCCCGAGGGGATGAGGCGCAGGATGGTCTTGCGCCCCTTGATCACCAGCGTGTGGCCGGCGTTGTGGCCGCCCTGGAACCGCGCCACGCCCGCGACGTGGTCGGTGAGCCAGTCGACGATCTTGCCCTTGCCTTCGTCACCCCACTGGGTGCCGATGACGACTACGTTACGCGCCATTTTCCGTCCTTCTTTTCCAGCCTGCGGTCACAACCCAGTTCGCTCGCATCGTGTCCCGGCAGGTCGACGATCACGACTTCGCCCTTCGCCCGCAACGCCTCTATCGCTTCGCGCGCCTCCTCCGTGCTGGGCGCCAGAATTGCGGATCGTTTGCCGTTGCCCTCGTGCGCCCAAGGAGTGGAACGTGGCGTCACCAAACCCGCCAGCTGCCTCAAATCCATCGTGAACCCCGTCGCCGCCCTCGCCCTGCCGAAGCTTGCCCCCACTTCGTCGTAGCGCCCGCCGCGCGCGATCGCATCGGGGCTGCCGGGCGCGAACGCCGCGAACACCAACCCGCTCTCGTAGTTGAATCCGCCGAGCTCGGCCAGGTCCACCGAAATGTCCACGCCCGGCGCCGCGCATTGCGTCGCCAGCTTCTGCAGCGCGTCCAGCGCGGCCGCGATCTGCGCCGTCTTCGGTAATTCCTTGCGCGCCCGCTCGATCACCTCGGTCCCGCCGTGCATCGTCGTGAGCGCGCCCAGCTTCCCCGCGCCCACCGCGTCCTTCTGCTGCACGGCGTGGAACAAGTCCTCGGCCTGGTCGGGATCCATCCCCGCCACCATCGAGCGGTAGATCGCGGGATTGCCGAGGTCGATGTGGATGCGCGCGATGCCCGCCGCCTTGAGCGACGCGATCATCAGCCGCACGATCTCGACATCGGCCTCGAGGCCCGCGTGCCCGTAGAGCTCGGCGCCGATCTGGATCGGCTCGCGCATCTTGGTCATCCCCGCGGGCACGGTGTGCAGGACGCTGCCGCAATAGCACAGGCGCGCGACCCCCTGGCGGTTGAGGAGGTGCGCGTCGATGCGCGCCACCTGCGGGGTGTGGTCCGCCCGCACCCCGAGCATGCGCCCCGAGATCTGGTCGACCAGCTTGAAGGTGGCCAGGTCCATGTCGCGTCCGGTGCCCGAAAGCAGCGACTCCAGATACTCGAGGAGGGGCGGGGCCACCAGCTCGTAGCCGTGGGTCTCGAAGAGGTCGAGGATCGCCCGGCGCAGGCGCTCGATCGCGCGCGCTTCGGCGGGGAGCACATCCTCGATGTGCTCGGGAAGGAGCCAACGTCTCATGGTCAGGTGACGAGAAAGAGGAGCCCGAGCCCCACCACCATCGATGCGAGCCCGGCGAACCGGATCTGCCCGTCGCTCATCTCGATGAACTTGCGGAAGGCCTCGCGCCAGAAGCGCGGCGCGGTGAACGGCAGGATGCCTTCGATCACGAGCATGAGAGCGAACCCCGCGACGATGATGTCGCCCATGAGAACTACTTGCCGCGGCCCGGGCTCTTGAAGTACTTGAAGAAGTCCGACGACGGGTCGATCACCATCACGTCGCTCTTGCTGCGAAGCCCCGTGCGGTACGCCTCCATGCTGCGGTAGAAGCTGTAGAACTCGGTGTTGCGCGTGAAGGCTTCCGAATAGACGCGCGCGGCGAGCGCATCGCCTTCGCCCTTGACCTGCTGCGCGTCGCGGTAGGCCTCGGCCACGATGATCTGGCGCGTGCGGTCGGCCTCGGCCTTGATCTTCTCGCCTTCGGCCTGCCCGGTCGCGCGCAGCTCGCTCGCCACGCGCTTCCTCTCGGATTCCATCCGCCGGTAGACGTCCGACGAGATCTCGGGAACCAGGTCCACCCGCTTCAACCTCACGTCGACCACTTCCACGCCGATCCCCTTCACGTCCTTGTCGACCTTGTCGGCCACGGTGGACATGATCAGCTCGCGCTCGCCCGAGACCACGTCGCGCACCGTGCGCCGCGCGAATTCGGCGCGCAGCGCGTCGTTGACGGTCTGCGAGATGCGCGCTTCGGCCGCGATCGGGTCGCCGCGCACGGAGACGAAGTATTGGCGCACGTCGATGATCCGCCACTTCACGAACGAATCCACCAGCACGTTCTTGTTTTCCGACGTGAGGAAGCGCTCGGCATCGCGGGCATCGAGCGTCTGGATGCGCGTGTCATAAAGACGCACGTTCTGCAGCAGCGGGACCAGGAAATAGAGCCCCGGCTCGGTCTGCAGCGCCACGACCTCGCCCAGCTGGAACTTGATCGCGGCCTTGCGCTGGTCGATGGTGTAGACGCTCATCGAGACGATGAGCCCCAGGACCACGAGCGCCACGATGGTGATTGCGGAGACGCGCTTCATCGCGTGCCCTCCCGCTCGCGCGAGCGCATGCCTTCACGCCGCGTCGGCAACGGCTCGGGAACCACGGGCGGGGAAGCCGCCTCGGGCGCGGTCGCGCGCGGCTCGAGGGCAGCAGCGCTCTGGGACGAGAGCTTCATGAGCTCCCCCATCGGCAGGAACAACATGTTCTGGCTGCCCTTCTGGTCGACCACGACCTTGGTGGTGGCACCCAGGATCTGCTGCATCGTCTCGAGGTAGATGCGCTCGCGGGTGACCTGCGGGGCGCGCTCGTATTCGGCGAGGATCTGGCGGAAGCGCGAGGTGTCGCCCTGGGCAGTCGCGACCACGCTCTGGCGGTAGCCGTTGGCCTCCTCGAAGAGCCGCGAGGCCACGCCGCGCGCCTTGGGCACGACGTCGTTGGCGTACGCCTGCCCCTCGTTCTTGAAGCGCTCGCGGTCCTGGCCGGCGCGCACCACGTCCTCGAAGGACGCCTGCACCTGCTCGGGCGCCTGGACGCCTTGCAGGTTGACGGTAGTCACGAGGATGCCGGTCTTGTAGCGGTCGAGGATCTGCTGCATCAGCACCTTCACGCGCGCGGCGACCTCGCTCCTGCCCTGGTTCAGCACGAAGTCCATCTTGCTCTTGCCCACCACTTCGCGGATCGAGGTCTCGGCGGACTGCAGCACGTTGTCGTCGGCGTTGCGGTTGTTGAAGAGGTAATCCTCGGGGCTCTTCAGCGTGTACTGGATCGCGAACTGCACGTCGACGATGTTCTCGTCGTCGGTCAGCATCAGCGCTTCCTGGGGCTGCTTGTTCTTGGGGTTGCCGCGGTAGCCCACTTCCACCGTGCGCACGCCCGAGACGTTCACCACCTCGACGGTCTCGATCGGATAGGGGATGTGCCAGCGCGGGCCCGGCTGCGTGGTCTCCAGGTACTTGCCCAGGCGCAGGACCACGCCGCGGCGGCCTTCCTCGACGATGTAGAAACCGCTCGCGAGCCATACCGCGACGATCAGCAGGACGATGAAGATGATGCCGCCCCCCATCGCAGCACCCATTCCCGGGCCGGCGCCGGGGCCGGCGGGGCCCGAAGGGCCGGGGATGCGGGGACGGAACCCCAGCAGGCCCGCGATCTTCTGCTGCAGCTTACGCAGGATCTCGTCGAGATCGGGCGGCCCTTCGTTGTTCTTCTTTCCCCATTGGGGATCACTCGGCGGCATCGGGGGGTTTTTCAGGCAGCGGTGGGAAGGGAGGAAGAGTCCCGTGCGGCGTCGGCCAAGACTGCTCGAAGGCCATCGATTCCCGCACCGGTGAACGCACTCACCTTGATATTCAAGATTTTACCAGAACTTTCGCGGGTGACTTCGGGTTCCATGCCGGGCACGCGGTCGATCTGGTTCAGGACCAGGAGCTGCGGAATGTCGGCCGCGTCGATCTCGGCGAGCACCGTGTTGACCGCGGCGATCTGCTGGTCGCGCTGCGGGCTCGCGACATCGACCACGTGCAGCAGCAGGTCGGCCTGGACGGTCTCCTCGAGGGTGGCGCGGAAGGCGTCGACCAGCGTGTGCGGCAGATCGCGGATGAATCCCACCGTGTCGGAGAGCGTGATCTTGGCGCCCTCGCCCAGGTACACCTGCCGCGTGGTGGTATCGAGGGTCGCGAAGAGCTGGTCGGCGGCGAACGCCTTGGAGGTCGCGACGCGGTTGAAAAGCGTGGACTTGCCGGCGTTGGTGTACCCCACGATCGCGACCCGCAGGATCCCGGAGCGCTCGCGGCGCGCACGCTGGGTGGCCCGCACCTTGCCCACCTTCTTGATGCGCCCTCTCAGCTTCTTCACCTGCTCGCCGATCATGCGGCGGTCCAGTTCGATCTGCTTCTCGCCCGGGCCGCCGGTCTTGCCGAGCGAGCCGCGCTGCCGCTCCAGGTGCGTCCAGCCGCGCACCAGGCGCGTGGACAGGTGCTCGAGGCGCGCGAGCTCGACTTGCAGCTTGCCCTCGCTGGTGCGGGCGCGCTGCGCGAAGATGTTGAGGATGATGTCGGTGCGGTCGTAGACGAGCACCGCGGCACCGCCCTCGGAGAGCGCCAACTCGAGGTTGCGGATCTGCCCGGCCGAGAGCTGCTGGTCGAACACCACGATCTCGGCGTCATGCTCGCGCACCGCGACGTGGATCTCCTCGACCTTGCCCGAGCCCGCAAAGGTCTTGGCGTCGGGACGGTCGCGGCGGCCGCGGATCACTTCCGCGACGCTCGCGCCCGCGGCCTCGACCAGGCGCTGCGCCTCCTGGGCCCGATCGTCGGGCTGGGCCTTGCCGATGTCGAGGCTTACGAGGACGGCGCGGGTGCGCTCAGGAGTCCTGGGAGTGCTCAAGCGGGACGGTGACCGGCCGGGCCGGGACCACCGTGGAGATGGCGTGCTTGTAAACCATCTGCGTCACGGTGTTCTTGAGGAGCACCACGTACTGGTCGAAGGATTCGATCTGCCCCTGGAGCTTGATGCCGTTCACCAGGTAGATGGAAACCGGGACGTGCTCCTTGCGAAGCGTGTTGAGGAACGGGTCCTGGAGAAGTTGCCCCTTGTTGCTCATTGTTCTGCCCCTTTTCTCTCATCGGGTTTCCCGGTCTTGAGCCGGGCGGTGGTGCCACAGCATCAATTATGCCACCTGGAGCCTGACAGACAGTGCCCCCGGGGATTCAGTTCCTAGCCGTAGCGCCGCTTGGAAATGATCTTGCGCCGGCGCCGCTGCGAATCCTGCTTTTCCGTCAAGGGCTTGTGGCGCCCCTCGAAGGGATTTACCGACGATCGGAGCTCGATGCGCAGCGGCGTTCCCTTGAGCTTGAAAGTCTTCCGGAACGAGTTCTCGAGATAGCGCTTGTACGGCTCCTTCACCCCGTCCAGGCCGCTGCCGTGGATCACCACGATGGGTGGATTCGAGCCCCCCTGGTGGGCGTAGCGCATCTTCGGGCGGAACCGCCCCGACATGGGCGGCTGTTGCTGCTCGACGGCTGCCTGGAGCGCCCGGGTGAGCTTCGGCGTCGAGAGCTTGGCCATCGCCGCGGCGAAGGCCACGTCGACGCTTCCGAGGAGCGCCTTGATGCCCGTGCCTTTCAATGCGGAGATCGAAGTGAACTCGGCGAAGTCGAGGAACTGGAGCTTGCGCTCGAGCTCGCTCTTCACGTCCTTGCGCTTGTCCGCGTCCACCGCGTCCCACTTGTTCACGCCCACCGCCAGGGCCCGGCCCGCCTCGAGGATGTAGCCGGCGATGTGCGCGTCCTGCTCGGTGATGTTGTCCTGCGCATCGACGACGAGCACGACGACATGGGCGCGCTCGATCGCCTGCAGCGTCTTCACCACCGAGAATTTCTCGACCGCCTCGAATACCTTCCCCTTGCGGCGGATACCGGCGGTGTCGACCAGCGTGTACTTGCGGCCCTCCCAATCGAGCTCCACCTCGATCGCATCGCGGGTGGTCCCCGGCTTGTCGAAGGCGATCATGCGTTCCTCGCCGAGCAGCTTGTTCACGAGCGTGGACTTGCCGACGTTGGGCCGCCCGATGATCGCGACGCGCGGATGGTCGGGGACTTCCTCCTCCTCGGCTTGCGCCTTGAACCCGGCCAACGCCAGGTCCACGAGGTCCCTCACGCCTTCGCCGTGCTCTGCCGAAATCGCGTGGGGATCTCCCAGCGCCAGCTCGTGGAATTCCGCCGTGACCACCTCTTCGCGCATGCCTTCGGTCTTGTTGACCGCGAGGAATACCGGGGCCGATGCCTCGCGCAACTGCTGCGAGATGCGCTTGTCCTGCGGGGAGAGGCCGGCGCGGCCGTCGGTCACGAAGATGATCACGTCGGCTTCCGCGATCGCTTCCCGCGCCTGGCGCGCCATCTCCGAATAGATCCCCTCGGCGTTCACCGGCTCGAAGCCGCCGGTGTCCACGACGATGAACGGCTTGTCGCCCATGCGCCCCTGGCCATAGTGGCGGTCGCGCGTGAGCCCCGGCAGGTTCGCCACCAGCGCGTCACGCGAGCGCGTGAGGCGGTTGAAGAGCGTCGACTTGCCGACGTTCGGCCTGCCGACGAGGACGACCGTCGGTTTCACGAGAGGGTCGCTATCAGAATCTCACCAACGACACGCTGCCCTTGGCGGTCTGCAGCGCGAGACCGCCGGCGGCGGGAATCATCGAGTTGATCGCGGAGCCGTCGGTGGCGAGGCGCCCGATGATCGCGCCGTCCTCGGGCGCGAGCACGTGGAGGAAGCCGAGGCTGTCGCCGACCACGATGCGCCCGTCCAGCACCATCGGCGCGGTGAGCTTGCGCCACGCGAGCTTGTCCTGCTTCCAGACGCTGGCGCCGGTCGCCTTGTCGAGCGCGTGCACCGCGCTGGCGTCGTCGACCACGTAGACATATTTCGCATCGCGGGCGAGAGCGCGCGCGCTGGAGACATCCCGCGCCCACAGCAGGTTGCGCGACTGGATCTCGAAGCACGCCACCTTGCCCTGGAACGCGGCTGCGCAGACGTTGTTGCCGTCGATGAGCGGCAGCCCCGCCACGTCGGCGATGCGCTCGAGCTCGGTCGCCCCGCGCGGCTGCGTGACCGTCACCTCCCACGTGAGCTTGCCGTCCTCGATGTCGAGCGCGATCAGCTTGCCGTTGGGGTAGCCCGCGAGCACGTCGGCGCCAATGGCGAGCACGCCAGCGTCGCTGCGCAGCAGGAGCGAGGGCGCCGGCCGCTGGAACACCCATAGCCGCCTGCCATCCTCGATGGACAGACCGAAGATGCGCCCGTCGGAGGTGCGCACCACCGCCACCTTGCGCGACACCGAGGGGGGCGCGATCACTTCGCCCGCCACCGAGGTGACCCACACCTGCTTGCCGGCCGCATCGAGGGCCACCACCTCGCCCTTGAGCGTACCGACGACGATGCGGCTCTCGCCCACCTCCACCCCGCCGGAAATCTGCTTCTTGGTCTCGCTGCGCGAGAACACCTTGCCGGTGTCCTCGTCGAGGATGGTGATGACACCGTCGGAGGACGCCGTGTAGATGCGCCCGCCCTCGACGTCGGGACGGAAGCTGAAGCCGCCCGACTTGCCGACCGAAGCGGTCCACACCGCGCGCGGCGTCACCTGGGAGGTGAACGGGGCGAGCGGCGTGGGCTTGTGCGCCGGGGCGCTGCCCAGGCCGATCAGCTCCAGCGGGTTGTAGCTCACGCATCCGGCGAGCGCGGTCGCGGCGAGCGCGGCACCCAGGGCCCTGCGAACGATCCTCATTGCGCGCCTCCCAGGGCGTTGAGCTTGGTTTCGGCGATGCTGCGCACAGGGCTGCGGCCTTCGGCCTTGTCGATGGCGAGCTTGTACGCGGCGCGCGCCTCGTCGATGCGGCCCTGCGCGAGCATCACGTCGCCCCTCAGGTCCGCGACCGAGGCCGCGAATGCCGCTTCCTTGTTGCCGTCGAGCACCTTGAGGGCATCTTCGTATTTCTTCTGCTCGAGCAGCACCGAGGCGAGCCGCGTGCGCGCCACCCCGCGATGCTCCTCGACCCCCTTGTCGAGCGCCCATTCGAGCTGCTTGCGCGCCTCGTCGAGGTTGCCGGCGTCGAACGCGGCCTTGGCCGCGATCAACGCCGACTCGGAGGCGTAGAACGACCGCGGATGCTTGGCGATCAGCGGGCCGGCGGCATCGGCGATCTTCTTGGGGTCGCGGCCCTTGGCGGCCTCGGCCACGGGCTTGTACAAGAGGGCCGCGTCCTCGGCTGCGCGCACGCCCCACCACTGCCACGCCTGCCAGCCGGCGAACGTCAGGATCGCCGCGATGACCGCGAGCACGACGTAGATGCGATTGTCTTCCCACCAGGCCTTCAGCTCGGCGAGGCGTTCCTGCTCTTCGAAATCGTAGGATCCAGCCATGTTCAGATTCTCAGTAATGCCTCGCCGGCCGCGAGCGTCACCTGCTCGCCGCCGCCGCGAAGCGGTTTCAAAGTTACCTTCTCGGCGGCGACCTCATCGTCGCCGATGATCACCGCATAGCGCGCTCCGCTGGCGTCGGCTTTCTTCATCTGCGACTTGAAGCTGCCGCCGGCGCCGAGCACGACGTTCCTGCCCTGGTCGCGCAACGCTTCCGAAAATTTCCACGCCGCCCTCGCGGCGGCATCTCCCGCATGGGCCACGTACGCATCGACGTGGGCGCCGGCCGTCACCTCGGCCGCCTGCATCGCGAGCAGCACGCGCTCGAGCCCCATTCCAAAGCCGCACGCCGCGGTGGCCTTGCCGCCGAGCTGCTCGAAGAGCGCGTCGTAGCGCCCGCCGCCGGCGATGGTGGACTGCGCGCCGATCGCAGGCGAGATCCACTCGAACACCGTGCGGTTGTAATAGTCCAGGCCGCGGACCAGGCGCGGATTCACCTGGTACTCGAGCCCCGCCTCCTCCAGCAACGCCTTCAGCGCCTCGAAATGCGCGGCTGCGTCGCCTCCCAGTTGATCGGTGAGGCGCGGGGCGCCCTCGATCATCGCCTGCATCGCCGGGTTCTTGGAGTCGAGGATCCGCAGGGGATTGGTGTGCAGGCGGCGCTGCGCGTCAGCGTCGAGCGTGGCGCGGTGCTTCTCGAAATACGCCACCAGCTTCTCGCGGTGCGCCCGGCGCTCGGCCGCGTCGCCGATGGAATTGACGTGCAGCTCGACCTGCGCGAGGCCGATCGCCTTGAAGAGCCGCGCGAGGAGCACGATCTGCTCGGCGTCGACGTCGGGCCCGTCGAAGCCCAGCGCCTCGACGTCGACCTGGTGGAACTGCCGGGTGCGCCCCTTCTGCGGACGCTCGTAGCGGAACATCGGGCCCAGGGTCCAGACGCGCATCGGCCCGTTGTAGAGGAAGTTGTGCTCGATCGCGGCGCGCACGATGCCCGCGGTCGCCTCCGGTCGCAGCGCGAGGCTCTCGCCGTTGCGGTCCTCGAAGACGTACATCTCCTTCTCGACGATGTCGGTGGCTTCGCCGATACCGCGCACGAAGAGCGCCGTCGGCTCCACGATCGGCGTGCGGATATTGCGGTAGCCGTACTGGCGGAAGACCGTGCGGCACGCGTCTTCGAGCCGCTCCCAAAGCGGGCTTGCGTCCGGCAGCACGTCTTCCATGCCGCGGATGGCCTGGACTTTCGAGCTCATGCGGCGCGAATCGGAATCGACTTCAGGCGCGCGGAGCGTGGATCGGGGCTCGCGGCACCGGCACTGTAGTGGGCCTGCACATAGTCCTCGACGATCGCCTGGAACTCCTCGGCGATGCGCTCGCCCTTGAGCGTCACGGTCTTCTCGCCGTCGACGTACACCGGCGCCACGGGCTTCTCGCCCGACCCGGGAAGCGAGATCCCGATGTTGGCGAGCTTCGACTCGCCGGGCCCGTTCACCACGCAGCCCATGACCGCCACGTGCATCTCCTCGACGCCGGGATACTGCGACTTCCATACCGGCATCTGCGCGCGCAGGTACCCCTGGATCTTCTCCGCGAGCTCCTGGAAGAACGTGCTGGTGGTGCGCCCGCAGCCTGGGCACGCCGACACCATCGGCGTGAACGAGCGCAGGCCCATGGTCTGCAGGATTTCCTGGGCGACGATCACTTCCTGGGTGCGATCGCCGCCGGGCGGGGGCGTGAGCGAGACGCGGATCGTGTCGCCGATGCCTTCCTGCAGCAGAACGCCCATCGCCGCCGTGGACGCGACGATGCCCTTCGAGCCCATGCCCGCTTCGGTCAGCCCCAGGTGCAGCGCGTAGTCGCAGCGCGCCGCGAGGTCGCGGTAGACGCGGATCAGGTCCTGCACCGCCGAGACCTTGCAGGAGATCACGATCCGGTCGGCGGGAAGGCCGATGTCCTGCGCCTGCGCCGCGCTTTCCAGCGCCGAGACGATCAGCGCCTCGCGCATCACGTCGCCGGCCGGCAGCGGCTGCGCAAGGCGGCCGTTGCTGTCCATCATGCGCGCGAGCAATTCCGGGTCGAGCGAGCCCCAGTTCACGCCGATGCGCACCGGCTTCGCGTACTCGATCGCCTTCTCGATGAGGATCGAGAATTGCTCGTCGCGCTTCGATCCGTGGCCAACGTTGCCCGGGTTGATGCGGTACTTGTCCAGCACCTGGCCGCACTCGGGGACCTGGGCGAGGAGCTTGTGCCCGTTGAAATGGAAGTCGCCCACCAGCGGCACGCTTACGCCCATCTTCTCCAGGCGACCGCGGATCTCCGGGACCTGGCGCGCGGCTTCGAGCGTGTTCACCGTGATGCGCACGATCTCGGAGCCGGCGCGTGCGAGCGCGGCCACCTGCTCGGCGGTGGATTTCGCGTCCTCGGTATCGGTGTTGGTCATCGACTGCACGAGCACGGGCGCGCCGCCGCCGATGATCTTGTCGGCGACCCGCACGGGGCGCGAAAGGCGGCGTGTGGACATGGTTATTCGACGGTGAAGCGGGCGACGGCGACCCGGGTGTGGGGCTCGAGCGGGAACTCGCGATCGTTGTAGTGAACCTCGACGTCGGGCGCGTTGCCGATGATCACATTGAACGGGGGCCGGCCCGAGACCTCGGCCTCGCTCCCCGGCAGGTTGAGCTTCGACAGCAGGACCTTGCCGCTGCGATCCTTCACCTCGACCCACGACTCGCCCTTGAAGCGCAGCTTGATCGTCCGCGCGGCGGACGTGGACTGGAGCTTCACCGGTTCTGCCTTCGCCGGCTGCGCCTTCACCGACTCCGATTTCGCCGGCAGCAGTTTCATGGGCTCGGCCTTCAGCGGCTCGCTCGGCGCATCCCGCGGCATCACCGGCTCGGGCGGCTGGATCGGCGCGGCGGCAAGGTTGCGCGGCGAGGGCTGCGAACTGCTGGGCTGGGACGCAGGCGGCGGGGAAACGGTCGCGGCGGGCGGCGTGGGGCGGATGAAGAGCCACCAGTACATCGCGGCGAATCCGAGCGCGATGAACACCACCGCGAGCGCGCCCGCCTTCACGTACGGGTTGCCGAGGCGCTCGCCGATCGGATCGAAGCGGATGTTCTGCGTCGGCACCACGATGCGTTGGGCGGCGCTTCGGGGCGCGGCTTCCGCGAGGCGCTCGAGCATCGCCTCGGGATTGACGGCAAGGACCTTGGCGTAGTTGCGGACGAAGCCGCGCAGGAACGTCCCCTTCGGCAGCCGGACGTAGTCGCCCGTCTCCAGCGCCTCGATCTGCCATGCGCTCATGTGCAGGCGCTGCGCGACCTCGGTGCGCGACAGCCCCTGGCGCTCGCGCTCGTCGGCGAAGGCTTGCCCGAGTGAAGGCGGTTTTCGGTCGTAGTCTTCGTCCACGCAATTCCTATCGCGCAGTCTCGAGCTCGCGCATCTGCGGGGAGTCGGGGTAGCGGCGGCGCAGCTGCTGCATGAAGCTGTCCTCCGCGACCTTGTCGTCCTTGGCGCGCGCGATGCGCACGCCCAGCACCAGCGCCTCGATCGAGGGCGCGGACAGCCGCGTGTAGCGCATCAGGTAATTCTCCGCGTCCCTCATCTCCCCGCGCTCGAAGTTGATCAGGGCGAGATTGTAGAGCGCACCGATCAGGTCGGGCCGGATCAGGATCGCGCGGCGGAAGGCGTCCTCGGCCTCGTTGTTGCGGCCGACGCGGCGCAGGCAAAGCCCCGCCGACAGCCAAGCCTTCTCCGGCGAGGTGTACTGGGTGTCGCTGGCCGCGCGCAACATCATCTCGAGCCCGCGCGCGGTCTCGCTCCTCAGGCACAGGAACCAGCCAAAGTTGTTGAGCACCTCGGGATTGTTCGGCGAGATGCGCAGCGCCTGGTCGAAGGAGGCCCGGGCCATCACGTCTTCGCGCAGCTCCATGAACACCAGCGCCTGCACGTTGTGCGCGGGGTAGTAGGTCGGATCGTCCTTCAGCGCGAGGCGTGCCTCGGCAAGCGCCACTGCGAAGTTGCCGCGCGCGTAGTACTCGCCTGCGAGCGCGGTGTGAACCTCGGCGCGGCGGCGGTTGTCGGCGCCGCCCGAGTCGGTGACGGGGCGCGTCTCGAGCGTGCTCTGCGACGCGCAACCGGCGGCGGCGAGCAGGAGGGCGGCGAACAGGCGGCGCATCAGGGCCTCGCTTGGCGGTGGATCTGGACGGGTCGGGACTTCGGCTTCATGCGGTTGACCACCTGGCCGGCGAGCTGGCCACAGGCCGCGTCGATGTCGTCGCCGCGCGTCTTGCGAACAGTGGCGATGAACCCCGCCTCGATCAGGATTTTTTGGAAGAGCCGCACTCGGTCGGGGGAGGTCTTCTCGAAGCCCGACTCGGGGAACGGGTTGAACGGGATGAGGTTCACCTTGGAGGGCACCGTGGCGAGCGTGCGTGCGAGCTCGCGCGCGTGGTCGGGCGCGTCGTTCACGCCCTTCAGCATCACGTATTCGAAGGTGATGAAGTCGCGCGGTGCGGCCTCGAGGTAGTCGCGGCAGGCATCCAGCAATGTCGCGATCGGGTAGGCGTCGTTGATCGGCATGATGCGGCTGCGAATCTCGTCGTTGGGCGCGTGCAGGCTCACCGCGAGCGCCACCGGAAGCGCGTCCTTCAGCTTGCGGATGTTGGGCACCACGCCCGAGGTCGAGAGTGTCACGCGGCGCCGCGAAAGGCCGTAGCCGTGGTCGTCGAGCATCACCGTCATCGCGTCGACCACGGGCTGGAAATTGTTCAGCGGCTCGCCCATGCCCATCATCACCACGTTGGACACGGGTCTGGGGACGGACCTGGAATTTTCGTCAGACGGAAGGGACGAAAAACCGGGTCCGTCCCCGGTTTCCAGGCGCGCGCCTCCGAGCACATGCATCCTCTTGTTCGCCACCCACAGTTGCCCGATGATCTCGCCCGCGGACAGGTCACGATTAAACCCCTGCCGGCCGGTCGAGCAGAACTTGCAATCGAGCGCGCAGCCGACCTGGGATGACACACACAGCGTGCCGCGGCCATCCTCGGGAATGAACACCGTCTCGATGCCGTTGCCGATGCCGACGTCGAAGAGCCACTTGACGGTGCCGTCCTCGGAGCGATGCTCGGAGAGGATGGCGGGCGCGCGCACTACGGCGCTGGCCTTCAACTTGTCGCGCAGCGACTTGGCGAGGTCGGTCATGGCGTCGAAATCGGCGACGCCGCGCTGGTGGATCCAGCGGAACACCTGCTTCGCCCGGAACGGCTTCTCGCCCTGGAGCGCGAACCATTCGGTCATGCGCGGCAGGGTGAAATCCAGCAGGTTGGTCATATCGGCCATTCCACGCCTCTCGTGCCCGTCTTACTTACTTCGTGCCGCGCGCCGCTATCGGCTGTATACGTTCGCCGAGGGGAAGAAATAGCCGATCTCGGCCTGCGCGGTGTCGGCGGCGTCGGAGCCATGCACGGCATTGGCATCGATCGACTGCGCGAAATCGGCGCGGATCGTGCCCGCGGTGGCCTTCTTCGGGTCGGTCGCTCCCATCAGGTCGCGATTCTTGACGATGGCGTTGTCGCCCTCGAGCACCTGGATCATCACCGGGCCCGACGCCATGAACTCGACCAGATCGTTGAAGAACGGGCGTCCCCGATGGACCGCGTAGAAGCCCTCGGCCTCGTTGCGCGACAGGTGGGCCATCTTGGCCGCGATGATCTGGAGCCCGGCTTTCTCGAAACGGGCATAGATCTGGCCGATGACGTTTTTCGCCACGGCGTCGGGCTTGATGATCGAAAGGGTGCGCTCAACCGGCATTAAAATCTCCGCTAAATAGATGAAAAGTTTAGCTTTTCATTCTAACACACCGGCGCCTTCCCGGCTACCCTCCAGCTCGGCTGGAAGCCCTCTTGGCCAGCCCCGCAGGCGTATTCGACGGCGATTCCGACCCCGGGGATCCAGACCAGGCGCCCGTCGTGGAACAAGAGCGGCAATTTCTCCCGCTGCCACATCGGAATCTCGCGTTCCTGCAGCAGGTTCTTGAGGGTGCGCGTCGGGCGATCGACTCCGAGGCGAATGGTCTCGCCGCCGGAGCGCGCCGCGAAGTACCAATCGCCGGGCCGCGCGCTATCCACTGCGATCCCCTCGCCGCGCACCGCTTCGAAGCGCACGCTGCCGCGTTCCTCGCCTAGGTCCACCTCGCTCTCGCGGCGCCAGGCCACGCGCCACGGCTCGTCGCGCGCCGCCGCAGAAGCGGCCGGTGCCAGGTCGCGCACGATCAGCACCGCGTCCTTGTGGCGCACGATCGCGATTCCCGCGTGGTCGATGCGCACGCGTGCGTCGTCGCGCGCCTCGAAGAGCTGGCGCGACATCTCGGCGAGCCGAGCCTCGGTGGGCATGGCGACGGCGTTGCGCGCGAGGAAAGCACGCAGCGCGTTGGCGCGGCGTGCCTCCGACAGGCCGAGCGCGAGCGGCAAGGGGGGGCCCGGCTGGTCGGGCACGCCATCGAGGGTTGCGAGCTCCTCGAGGAGATCGTTGGCCGATGCCGCATGGCGCGCAAAGCGCGCGGCCGCTTCGCGCCACCCCGCATAGCGCACATCGAGCAGGGGGCCCACGTCGTGGCGGAGAAAATTCCGATCGAAACGGGTCGACGCATTGGACTCGTCCTCGATCCAGCGCAGCCCCTGCGCCTGCGCGTACTCCAGCAGCTGCGCGCGCGAGTACTCGAGCAGCGGCCGGAAGACGTGGACACCGGTTCCCCGCAACACGCGCATCTCGGGCATTGCCGCGATGCCCTTCAAGCCCGTCCCGCGCATCAGCTGCAACAGCACCGTCTCGGCCTGGTCATCACGGTGGTGCGCGAGCGCGAGGTACGGCTCGGGGCGCGCGGCGAAGGTCGCGTAGCGCGCACTGCGCGCGGCCGCTTCGATCCCGTCGGCGGTGGCGCGCACGTTCACCGGCTGCACCGTGAGGGGGACGCCGTGGTTGGCGCAGAAGCGCTCGCAGAATCGGGTCCACGTGTCGGCGTTCGGACTCAGGCCGTGGTTCACGTGCAGCGCCGTGATCTTGTAGCCCGCGGGCGCGACATGCTCCGCGAGCACCTCCAGGAGCACCGTGGAATCAAGGCCGCCGGAGAAACCCGCGCAGATCGCGGACCCGCGCGGAATGGCGCGAATGATGCGTTCGGTGACTTCGGCCGCGAACGGGCTCATGCCCATGGGACCTCCTACTCGGCCATCTCCTTGAACTTCCCGTAATTGACCCAGCGCTCCTGCCGCCGCTCGAGCAACGCGTCGGGCGAGAGGTCCTGGAGGCTGCGAAGGGCCTCGTGCACCGCCTTCTTCAGGCTCTTGGCCGCCTCGGCGGGGTCGCGGTGCGCGCCACCGAGCGGCTCGGGCACCACCTTGTCGATGACGCCGAGCGATTTCAGGCGCGCGGCGGTGATGCCCAGGCTTTCGGCGGCCTCATTCGCGTTGTCGGCGCTCTTCCAGAGGATTGCGGCGCACCCTTCGGGCGAGATCACCGAGTAGGTCGAATATTGCATCATCAGCGTCACGTCGCCGACGGCGATCGCGAGCGCGCCGCCCGAGCCGCCCTCGCCGATCACCGAGACCACCACCGGCACGCGCAGGCCCGCCATCGCGTACAGGTTCTTGCCGATCGCTTCCGACTGGCCGCGCTCCTCCGCGCCGATGCCGGGATACGCGCCGGGCGTGTCGACGAACGTGAGCAGCGGAACCGCGAATTTCTCCGCGAGCTTCATCAGGCGCAGCGCCTTGCGGTATCCCTCGGGGCGCGGCATGCCGAAGTTGCGGTAGATCTTGTCGTTGGTGTCGCGGCCCTTCTGGTGGCCGATCGCCATCACGCTCTGGCCATTGAAGCGCGCGAGCCCGCCCACGATCGCGGGGTCGTCGGCGAACGAGCGGTCGCCGTGGATCTCCTCGAAATCGGTGCAGATGGTGTTGAGGTAATCGAGGGTGTAAGGGCGCTGCGGGTGGCGCGCGACCTTCGAGATCTGCCACGCCGTGAGCTTCGCGTAGATGTCCTTGGTGAGCTCGCGGCTCTTCTTCGAAAGCCGCTCGATCTCCTGCGAGATATCGACTGCGCTGTCGTCCTGCACGAAGCGCAGCTCCTCGATCTTCTGCTCGAGCTCGGCGATCGGCTGCTCGAAATCCAGGAAGCTGGTTTTCACGAACCGAATCATACAAGAATGGGGTCAGACCCTATTCTTTCCCCTACAATCGGGCGCCATGGGACATCGACTCACCAAGATCGTCACGCGCACGGGCGACGACGGGACCACCGGCCTGGGTGACGGCGCGCGGGTGCCGAAGGACGCGCCGCGCATCGTGGCGATGGGCGACATCGACGAGCTCAATAGCGCCGTGGGCTGCGTGCTGGCGGCTGCCGTGCCTGAACCGGTGCGGGCTGCCCTCGCCATCGTCCAGAACGACCTGTTCGACCTGGGCGGCGAGGTCTGCATCCCCGGGCGCGTGGCGATGGCCGACCGGCACGTGGCGATGCTCGATGCCGCCGTCGAAGCACTCAACACGGGACTGCCCCCCCTCAGGGAATTCGTGCTTCCGGGAGGCGATCCGGCCGCGGCGTTGTGCCACCTCGCCCGCACGATCTGCCGCCGCGCCGAGCGCTCGCTGGTGGCCCTCTCGCACCACGAGTCGGTCTCGCCTTGCGCCCTGCGCTACCTGAACCGGCTCTCCGACCTTTTGTTCGTGGCGGCACGCGTGATCAACCGGGCCCGAGCGCGCCACGAGACGACCTGGAAGCCGGGAGAAAAGGTCAAGGCGCAATGACGGCAGATGCGGCGCAAGCGCGACTTGCCGACCTCCTCGCCCGCACCGCCCTTCGCGACCGCAAGGCGTTCGAGGAGCTCTATTCCGTGGCCGGATCGAAACTGTTTGGGGTCTCCCTTCGTATAGTCCGTGAGAGGCCACTCGCGGAGGAAGTCTTGCAGGACTGCTTTGTCAGCATCTGGAATCGCGCATCCGACTACTCGCCGGCGAAGAGCTCGCCGATGACGTGGATGACGGCGATCGTGCGCAACCGCAGCGTCGACGTCGTGCGGCGCACGCGCGAGGAGCCCGACATCGACGACGCCCTCGCCGCCCGGCTCGTGGACGAGACCGCCGCTCCGGTGCGCGAGGCCGAGGACCGCGCCGCGGCCCACTCGCTCCACAAATGCCTCGAGCATCTCGATGCCGAGCAGCGCCAGTCGATCGCGCTCGCGTTCTTCCACGGGCTGTCGCACTCGGAGCTCGCCGCGCACCTGCGCCGGCCGCTGGGCACCGTGAAAACCCACATCCGCCGCGGCCTGCTCAAGCTGCGCGACTGCCTCGAGCACGCCTGAAATGCGCAAGCTCTCCCCCGACCTCGCCCAAGCCCTCGCTGCCGAATACGTGCTTGGGACGCTCCGCGGCGCCGCGCGCCGTCACTTCGAGGCGATCAGGCGCGAGGATCCCAAGGTCGACGCGATCGTGCGGCAATGGGAGCGCGGCCTCGCCCCACTCGCCGACACCGTGCCCGCGGTCGCGCCGCCCGCGCGGGTGTGGAAGGCGATCGAGGCGCGTCTCGCACCTGCCACCGGCGCGGCTGATTCGGGCGTGTGGTCGAGCCTCGGGTTCTGGCGCAGCTTCGGCCTCCTCTCCGGGGGCGTGGCCTCCGTCTTTCTCGCCGCCTTCCTCTACCTGTCGAGCGGCCCGCGCGGCGAGCCGATCTTCGTCGCCGTGCTGACCGCGCCCGACTCGGCGCCGCGCATGGTGGTGTCGATGCACTCCCCGGACCTGCTGCGCGTGCGCGTGGTCAAGCCTTGGCAGGAAGCGCGCGGCAAGAGCCTCGAGCTGTGGGTGCTGCCGAAGGAAGGCGCGCCGCGCTCGCTGGGCATGATCGACAACGCCGCGGGCGATACCCTGATCACCATCCTTCCCACGGACCCGCGAGTGCGCGGCGCCAACGCCCTCGCCATCAGCCTCGAACCCGCGGGCGGGTCGCCCACGAAACAACCGACCGGTCCGGTCCTCGCCTCGGGCGTCATCGCCCCCGTTCGCAAGACGTAGATTGGGTCCCCGCCGGAGCCTGCCCTCGAGCGCCTTATTCGGGGGCGGGGACTTCACTTCCGTGTCTCCCCCGCGAAGGCGGGGGCCCAATCACCTCACGCGGTCCAGGCCCGCGCAAAGCTGCGCCACGCCGTCCGCCAATCGCAGCGTGGGGCGCTGGATCGTATCGGCATCGACGAACACGAGCCGGTGGTCGCGCGCCGCGGCAAGGGTCGCCCGCTCCTTCCAGTTGGCGGTGAATTCCGCGGCGCTCGCGGCCGAGCCCGCGCCGACCACGACGCGCGGATCGCGCGCGTAGACCTCCTCCCACGACACCACGGGAGCCACGCCGGCCAGTTCGCGGAAGACGTTGGCGCCGCCGCACAGCTCGAGCGCCTCGTTCATCCAGTGCTCGCCCGCGATCGTGGTGAGCGGCCGGTGCCAGATCTCGAGGAACGCCCTGACCGGAACCTGGCCCGCGCGCGCGCGCCGCAACGCTTCGAGCCGGGCGCTGTACGCCTCGGCCACCGAGGAGACGTCGAGCGCGGTGAGGCGTCCGAGGAGGTCGAGCACGCGCGGCACGTCGGCGAGGCGCCGCGCCTGGATCACGACGAGCGCCACGCCGAACCGCTCGAGGCGCTCGATGTCCTCGGGGCGGATCGTGTCGCGCCACGCAAGCACCAGGTCGGGATGGAGCGCGAGCAGCGGCTCGATCGACAGCGTGACCGCGGTCGCCACGCTCGGCAGGCGCTTCGCCTCCGCGGGATAGTCGCTGTATGCGCTCACGCCCACGAGCCTCGCCCCCGCTCCGGCCGAATAGACGAGCTCGGTCAGGAACGGCGCAAGCGTCACGATCCGCTTCGCCGGCGCCTTCATCTCGACCCTGCGGCCGAGATCGTCGGTCAGCGAGATGGGGGCAGCAGTGGACGCGGTGATCCAAAAGGCTGTGAATCCGCCGATGAACGCAGATGAACGCCGATAACCCCAACGAAGCGCTTTCGTGCTCATGGTTCGCGGGGCATTACAGGACACGAACCTCTTCCGGGCTTATCCGCGTTCATCTGCGTTCATCGGCGGATTCAATGCCTTTTGGTCAACGCAGCCGCCGCCGTTTCTCATAGGCTTCCCGAGAAATGGCGCAGTCTTCGAGGAATCGCGGCAGCTCGTCGAGGGTCAGCGCCTGCCCGGCATCGACCAGGGCCTTGCGGGGATCGGGATGGATGTCGGTGAGCACGAGGTTGGCGCCGGCGATGATGCCCTGCGCGGCCACGGTGGCGATGTCGGACAATCCGTCGGGCGCGCTCGCGCGCAGGCCCACGGAATGCGAGGGATCGATGCACACCGGCATGCGCGTCAGGCGCTTGACCACCGGCACGTGCGCGAAATCCACCAGGTTGCGATGCGGGTCGCCGAAGTTGGTCTTCATGCCGCGCAGGCAGAAGACGATGTCGCGATTGCCGGCGCTGGCGACGTACTCGGCCGCGAGCAGCGACTCGTGCAGCGTGATGCCGAAGCCGCGCTTCAGGAGGATCGGGAAGTCGCGCTGGCTGCCGACCGCCTTCAGCAGCTCGAAGTTCTGCGTATTGCGAGTGCCGATCTGCAGCATCACGCCGCAGGGGTCGCCCGTCTCGCGCAGCGCCTCGCGGATCTCGTCGAGGTGCTCGTCGCGCGTGACCTCCATCGAGATCACGCGGATGCCGTACTTGCCGGCGAGCTCGAAGACGTAGGGAAGGCACTGCTTGCCGTAGCCCTGGAACGAATAGGGGCTGGTGCGCGGCTTGTAGGCCCCCATGCGCGCGCACACCTGCCCCGCTTCCTTGAGCGCCCTGAACGTCTGCTCGGCGAACTCCCGCGTGTCGACGGCGTTCAGCCCCGCCACGACGTGGAAGCACTCCTGGTCGAATGCCACGCCTTTGTACTCGAAGCGGATCGACTCCTCGTTGCTGCCGTGGCGGCCGAGGATCCGGAACTCTTCAGCTTTGGACATGGCGAGTCACGCGGGTCATTCAGTCCCGAGACGGCGCTGCCTCACACCCTCCGACAGCGTTTCCAGCAGCCGCTCGGTGTCGTCCCATCCGAGGCACGGATCGGTGATCGACACGCCGTGGGCGAGCGGCTTTCCGGGCACCAGGTCCTGGCGGCCGGCGTTCAAATGACTCTCCACCATCACGCCCACGATGCGCTCCTCCCCGGCCGCGAGCTGCGAGGCGACGTCGGCCGCGACGTCCATCTGCTTCTGGTACTGCTTGGAGGCGTTCGCGTGGGAGAAATCGATCATCAGGTGCGCGGCGAGCCCGGCGGCGGAGAGCTCCTTCGACGCCAGCTCCACGCTCGCCCGGTCGTAGTTGGGCGATTTGCCGCCGCGCAGGATCACGTGGCAGTCCTCGTTGCCGATGGTCTCGTAGATCGCCGCCTGGCCGGTCTTGGTCATCCCCATGAACGCGTGGGGCGCGGCCGCCGCGCGAAGCGCATCCACCGCGATGCGGATCGAGCCATCGGTGCCGTTCTTGAATCCCACCGGGCACGACAGGCCCGAGGCGAGCTGCCGGTGGCTCTGCGACTCGGTGGTCCGCGCGCCGATTGCGCCCCACGCGATCAGGTCGGAGATGTACTGCGGGCTGAGGAGGTCGAGGAATTCAGTGCCGCACGGCAGACCCAGATGGTTGATCTCGAGCAGCAGCTTACGCGCAGCCTTGAGGCCCTCGTTGATCGCGAAGCTGCCGTCGAGGCGCGGGTCGTTGATGTATCCCTTCCAGCCGACGGTGGTGCGCGGCTTCTCGAAATACACGCGCATCACCACCAGCAGGTCGCGCGCGTGGCGCCCGGCGGCGGCGTGCAGGCGCGCGGCATACTCGAGCGCGGCCGCGTAATCGTGGATCGAGCACGGGCCGACGACGGCCACCAGGCGATCGTCGGCACCGTGCAGCACGCGGTGAATCGCCAGGCGGGCGTTGGTGACCGTGGCGAGCGATTGCGCGTCGATGGGCAGCTCCTCCAGCAGCAGCTGAGGCGCGATGAGGGCGCGAACCGCGCTGATGCGCAGGTCGTCCGTACGACCCACGCCGGGGGTCAGACCCCCAGCTTCTGGTTGCCCCTCGGGGCTCTGACCCCGGATTTTCTGCACTTTCATGGTCATTCCTCCACGGCGACGCGGCGCTGGCGCACGCCGGCGGCGAGCCCCTCGAGCACCTTCACGGTATCGGCCCAGCCCAGGCACGCGTCGGTGATCGACACGCCATAGTCGAGCGCCTTGCCCGGCAGCAGGTCCTGGCGTCCGGGATTGATGTGGCTCTCGACCATCACGCCCACGATGCGCCGCTCGCCCGCGGCCAGCTGGGCTGCTACGTCCTCGCCCACCTCGATCTGCTTGCGGTACTGCTTGGACGAGTTGGCATGCGAGAAATCCACCATCAGGTGCTGGCGCAGGCCCGCGGAGGCGAGCTCCGCGCACGCGGCCTCGACGCTCGCCCGGTCGTAGTTGGGAGCCTTGCCGCCACGCAGGATCGCGTGGCAGTCCTCGTTGCCCGCGGTCTTGAAGACCGCGACGTGGCCCGACTTGGTGACCGAGATGAAGTGGTGGCGCGAGTTGGCCGCCTTGATGGCGTCGACGGCGATGCGGATGTTGCCGTCGGTGCCGTTCTTGAAGCCCACCGGGCACGACAGGCCCGAGGCAAGCTGGCGGTGCGACTGCGACTCCGTGGTGCGCGCGCCGATCGCGCCCCAGGCGATGAGGTCCGCGAGGTACTGCGGCGTGATGAGGTCGAGGTACTCGGTGCCGCACGGGACACCGATTTCGTTGATTTCGAGCAGGAGCTTGCGCGCGAGGCGGATGCCCTCGTTCATGTCGAAGGTCTCGTCTAGGCGCGGGTCGTTGATGAACCCTTTCCAGCCCACCGTCGTGCGCGGCTTCTCGAAGTACACGCGCATCACGATCGCGAGGTCGGCCCCGAGGCGCTCGCGCTCGCCCACGAGCCGCCGCGCGTAGTCGGTGGCGGCCGCGTAATCATGGATCGAGCACGGACCCACCACCACCAGGAGACGGTCGTCGGCGCCGCGCAGGATGTCGTGGATCGCGCGACGCGCCTCGAAGGTGGTCTCCTCGGTGCGGTCGGTCGCAGCGAGCTCGCGCATGACCTGCATCGGGGCGAGGAGCTCGTCGCCCTGCTCGATGCGAACGTCGTCGGTGCGGTAATGCGTCATGGTCCTGTCGCCCCCGCGCAGGCGGAGGCCCATTTTAAAAAAAAACCGCCAGTTCTGGCTGGCGGTCTTTTCGGGGATTCGGGTGCTCTCGACTCAGCTCAAATCCTCTCGACCGCCGCGGGCGTGAGATGGAGGTACCAGAAGAAGTAAGCTGCAGAGCGCGTCATCGAGCAGATGCTAGCATACCTCCATGAATCGTTTACCCGCACTGCTCGCGGCATTGGCCGCTTGCGTATCCCTGGCCCAGGGCGCCGCCCCGCAGGACACGATCGCCGTGAACTTCGCTCTCGAGCCGCAGAAGGTCCACGAGGAATGCATGCGCGTGGAAGCGGGCCAGGCGCGCGCCTACCACTGGAAATCGAACGTTCCGGTGGACTTCAACATCCACTATCACCGCGACAAGGACGTCTTCTTCCCGGTCAAGCGCGACGCGATGCGCGGCGACGGCGGCACCTTCGTCGCCAAGACGGGCGAGGACTACTGCTGGATGTGGACCGCGCGCGACAAGCCGGCGAAGGTCGAAGGCGAGGTCAAGCGGCGATGAATTTCAGCGCCACGCCGTTGTTGCAATAGCGCTTGCCGGTGGGCTTGGGCCCGTCGTCGAAGACGTGGCCCTGGTGGCCCTCGCAGCGCGCGCAGTGGTACTCGGTGCGCGGCAGGATCATCTTGAAATCGGTCTTGGTCTCGAGGTGCCCGGGGATGAACGAGTAGAAGCTCGGCCAGCCAGTGCCGCTTTCATACTTGGTCTCGGAGGTGAAGAGCGCCAGGTCGCAGCCGGCACACGCGTACGTGCCTTTGCGCTTTTCGGCGTTCAACGGGCTCGAGCCCGGCCGCTCGGTGCCGTCGTCGCGCAACACCGAGAACTGCTCGGGCGTGAGCCGCTTCTTCCACTCGGCTGCCGAGAGCTTCACCTTCTCGATTTTCGCGGGCGTGGCTGCCTTGGGTTGGGCCACTGCCACGCGGTGGGTTGCGACGAGGCCTGCAAGGGCGGCGACGAAATTTCTGCGGTTCATGGTCATGTCCAGTGATACGGGGATGCCGGTGAGTCGGATGCAGCGGTCCCGCCTTACGCCGTGCCCCCGACCGTGAGGCCCTCGATGCGGATCGTCGGTTGGCCGACGCCCACCGGAACGCTCTGGCCTTCCTTCCCGCACATGCCGATGCCGGGGTCCAGCGCCATGTCGTTACCGATCATGGAGACGTGGGTGAGCGCGTCGGGCCCGTTGCCGATGAGGGTGGCACCCTTCACCGGGTACTGGATCCGGCCGTTCTCCACCCAGTACGCCTCCGACGCCGAGAACACGAACTTGCCGCTGGTGATATCGACCTCGCCGCCGCCGAAATTCACCGCGTACAGGCCGCGCTCCATGGAGGCTACGATCTCGCCGGGATCCTGGTCGCCGCCCAGCATGAAAGTGTTGGTCATGCGCGGCATCGGGATGCTCGCGTACGACTCGCGCCGGCCGTTGCCCGTGACCGGCACACCCATGAGGCGGGCATTCATGCGGTCCTGCAGGTAGCCGCGCAGGATGCCATCCTCGATCAAGACGTTGCGGGTGGAGGGGTTGCCCTCGTCGTCGATCGAGAGCGACCCGCGGCGGTCGGGAATCGTGCCGTCGTCGATCACCGTGACACCCGGTGCCGCGACGCGCTCGCCGATCCGCCCGCTGAAGGCTGACGTGCCCTTGCGATTGAAGTCCCCCTCGAGCCCGTGACCGATGGCCTCGTGCAGCAGGATTCCCGGCCAGCCCGGCCCGAGCACCACGCTCATCGGCCCCGCGGGCGCCGGCCGCGCCTCCAGGTTGATCAGCGCCTGCTTCACGGCATCGCCGGCCAGCTTCTCCAGCAGTTCATCGGTGTAGTACGCGTAGCCGAAACGCCCGCCCGCGCCCTGCTGCCCCTGCTCGCGGCGCCCGTCCTGCTCGGCAATGACGGTGACTGCGAGGTGGACGAGCGGGCGCACGTCGGCCGCCACACCGCCATCGGCGCGCGCCACCAGCACCACGTCGTATTCGCCGGAAAGCCGGCCGATCACCTGCTTCACCCGCGGATCGATCCGCCGGGCATGGCGCTCCAGCGTCTCCAGGATGCGCACCTTCTGTGCGTCGTCGTATTGCGCCACCGGATCGATCGGGACGTAGAGCGCGCGCCCGACGTTCACCATCGGGGCGGCGGCGCCGGAATTTCCGCCGTCGGCTGCGATCGCCCGCGTGACCCGGGCCGCGGACTCGAGCGCGTCCACGTTGATGTCGTCGGAGTAGGCGAACGCGGTCTTTTCGCCCGAAACAACCCGAACCCCCACCCCCTGGTCGATCGAGAAGCTCCCCGACTTCACCTGCCCCTCCTCCAGGGTCCACCCCTCGGAACGGTTGTACTGGAAGAAAAGGTCAGCATCGTCAACGCGATGCGCAAGGATCGTCCCGAAAACTTTCTGCGTGGCCACCTCATCGATCCCGAAGGGAGACAGCAGCGTCGCTTGGGCGATATCGAGGGTGGTTGGCTCTGCTCTTGTCACGAAATATCCTATTTGAGGTTATCTGCGTTCATCTGCGTTCATCTGCGTTCATCTGCGTTCATCTGCGTCAAACGCTTGAGTCTGTTTACCAATGGCGGACCGTCTTGTGCGTCAGGGCCGGGAGGCTGCTGCGCACCTTCGCTTGATAGGTGGGGTTCACCCCCGCCACCACAACCCCCGATCCGCGGGGCAGGCGATCCAGCACCACCCCCCAAGGATCCACGATCATCGTATGACCGTGGGTTTCGCGCCCGTTCACGTGGTACCCCCCCTGGGCCGGGGCGATCACGTAGGCCAGGTTCTCGATCGCCCGCGCCCGGATCAGCGTGTCCCAATGGGCCTTGCCCGTCGTCTCGGTGAAGGCCGAGGGGACCAGGATCAGGTCCACGTCGCCCATCGCCCGGTAGAGCTCGGGAAAGCGCAAGTCGTAGCACACCGAGATTCCCAGGCGCCCGTAGGGAGTGTCCACGGTGCAGACCTGGTTGCCGGCCTCGATGGTGCGCTCTTCCGAATAGCGCTCCTGGCCCATCTCGAAGCCGAACAGGTGGATCTTGTCGTAGCGCGCGGCGCGCTCGCCGAGGGGGTTGTAGACCAGGCACGAGTTGCGCACCTTGCCGGGCTGGCCCGAGTCGATCGGCACCGAGCCGCCGACCAGCCAGATCTTGTGGCGCCGCGCCTGTGCCGCGAGGAACGCCTGGATCGGCCCGCTGCCGTCGCGCTCGCGCGCGTCGACCTTGTCGGTCTCCTTCATACCCATGATCGCGAAGTACTCGGGCAGCGCGATGATGCGCGCGCCGGTTGCCGCGGCGAGCTCGACCAGGCGCTCGGCCTCCTGCAGGTTGGCGGCCACGTGCGGGCCCGAGGCCATCTGGATCGCGGCCACGCGGAACATCGACTGCGTCGAGGACATCGCCTCGCGCAGGGCGTCCGGCGTGGGGGAGTTCCTGGTGATGATCATTTCTGCGCTTCGATTGCGGCTGCCGCCTTAGGCAGCGGGGCCGCTCCGGACAACCGAGTGACCACCGGATTATCCCATGACCCCGTCACCTGGTACTCGTATGCCACCGCCTTGCCGAAGGGATTCTTGAGGAGTTTCGAGACGAGCAGCGTCGACAATCCGAGCACCGGCGTGCCGAGCAGGGTCGCCGCCAGCGCCATGCCCTCTCCCACCTCGGGAACCACGCGCAACGTGAGGTTTTGGGTCTCCTGCGGGAGCGACGCTTCCCCTGACAGGCTCACGAACGCAGAAGGGCCGCTGATCTGGAAGTCGTCGGTGAGGAGGGTGCCGCGTGCGATCTTCACGTTGCCCTCGATGCCGTCGTAGGCGAAGCCGTCGCTGAAGACGTCGCGAAAGTCGAACATCGCACGCCGCGGGAGCGACTGCAGCGACAGGAGCCCGAGGAGCTTGCCCGCACCCGGATCGAGCTTGGCGAACTGGCCGCGCTTGCTGTCCACCTTGAAGCCGCCCGACAGGATCGCGGGGGAGAAATCGTACGGAAAGCCGGGCCAGACGATCGTGCCCTCGAGGCTGCCGGTACCGCGCTTCAGGTAATCGCCATAGCCGAACTGGACCATGAGGGCATTCAAGTTTTCGCTCTCGAGCTTGATCGCGAGCGAGGTGATCGAGCCCGCGCCGGTGCGCCGCCAGCCGCCCGTGGAGCGGAACTTCGAATGCTCGGTGGTGATGTCGAGATGGTCGATGCGCCACTCGTCGCCCGCGTGCTGCGCCTTCAGCTCGAGCCGGCCGAGCGCCTTGCCGCGAAAATCGAAATGATCGGCGATCACGTCGAGGACCGGCAGGTCCGGATCGCCCGAGGGCTGCGGGGCGCTGGGCGCCGCGGCCTTCGCCTCGGGGATCGAGAGCCGATCGAGGCGCGCGACAACGCGCCCCTTGCCCTCGGGGCTCCACTGCACCGCGCCCGCCACCAGCGGGCCCTCGAGCTTGCCGTTCCACTGCGCGCCGTTGCGCTCGAGCGTGGCCTTCATCTGCGCGAACTCGCGGCCGAGATAGCGCACGCGGCCCATCGCGAGGTCGATGCCGCGCAGCTCCAGGCCCTGCGCCCGATCTTCGCCGGGCTTCGCCGCGTCCTCGGGCTTCGCTCGCGCGAAGACCGCGAGCCACGCATCCACGTCGAGGGCGGCCACCTCGCCGTACAGCCACAGCCCATCGCGCGCGAGCTCGTGCGCGACCGGCGCTCCGGTCTTGAGCGCCACCTGCCAGCGCTCCACCCCGCCAGGCGCGAAGCGCCGCGATCGCCAGAACACGCCTCCCGCCAACGTCGCGGTGGTGAGCTCCCCCTCGGTGTCCGCGCCCTGGATCTGGATCGCGAGCGCTCGCGCGTCACCGGCCGCCTTCGCCACCGGCTCGGGCAACGTCGATGCGAGCCCCGCCAGATCGGAGGTGATGGTGACGTCCGTGCCGCGCGGCCCCGACAGGACGCGCGCCTTCCACTCGGTCGCGCCCGACAGTCGCGCGGCGATCGGCGCGGGGACGTAGTTGGCGAGCACGGGCACGTCGATCGCGCCTTCGAGCTCGGTCAGCAAGCGCCCATCGGGCTCGGTCGACATTGCGAGGTTGGCGGGCTTGCCGAACATCGTTCCCGCGAGCTCGGGCGCGCGCACGCCGCGCTCGGTGAAGGCGAGGCGGCCACGCACGTCGCGTAGCTGGAGATTGCGCGCCACGCTGGCGGTGGCCCCGGCAAACAGGTAATCGCCCGCGACGCGCACCGGTTCCGTGCCCCAGAGCGGGTACTCCATGTGCAGCTTGAGGCGCGCGGGCCCCTCGATCGCGACCACGCGCGTGAAGGATCCCGGGCCATTCACGAGCGGGGACTCGCGCAGGAACCGCACGCTGTCGGCGCCGGTCGTGTCGATGTCGGAGTCGAGGGTCAGCAGCGGCGGTTGCGCCATCAGGTCCTCGATCACCGCGCTGGAGGCATGCATCCGGCTCGCGAAGATCGCCGCGCGGCTCGCCGCGATCTCGAAGCGGCGGTTCTCGAACTTGAACGTCCCGTCGATCGCATCGATCGACGGCCAGTTGGGGTGGTAGGCAAGGCGCGTGTTGCGGATGTCGCCTTCGAACAGAAAACGGCCGGTCGATTCCTTGCCGAAAGGGAACTCGTAGAGGTCGCCCTTCAGCTCGAACGTCGCACGGGTCATCTCGCCGCCCTGCACCGCCCGCTCCAGCCATTCGCGCGTGGCGGCGATGCGATTCGGCAGGTAATTGGCGGCGCGCGCCGGGGAGCCGCGCGAGAACGTGCCCTTCAGGTCCGCGTAGCCCGGGGATTTCACCCGGGCGTCGGGCAATGAGCGCCAGGTGCCGGAGATGCGCCCGTCGGCATCGGCGTTGGAAAAGTGCGCGTCGACGACCTGCACTTCGAGCGCGCGTTCCACATGGCGCCATTTCGCCCGCGCCTCGAGCCGCGCGAAGGCGAGCGGCGCGCGAAAGAAATGGCCCAGCTCAAATACCGAATGGGTGGCGGCGAGCTGTACGACGCCCCCCGCTTCGGTGCCTTCGATCGTCCCGGACAGCCCGCTCACGCCCGGGAAATTGTCCACTGCGTTGACGGCCAGGTCCTCGAAGCGGGCCTTCACGGCATAGGCCTTGGCGCCATCGTCGGACCAGGCGACGGTGGTGTCGGCGATGCGCCCGCGCGGGGCGAAGCGCAGCACTTGCCCCTTCACCTGGCGCGGCACCGGGAAGTAGTCGACCAGCGTCGCAGCGATCTTCAGATCGATGCTGTTGGCGCGCACTTCCATGCGCGGCGCCTGGCCGGGCTCGGTCGTGCGGGCGAGGGAGAAGTCGCCCGGCTGCGCGGCCAGGCCCGAGGCGAGGCGGAAGGACAGGCCCTCGGTGGCGAAGGTGAAGCCCTTGGTGTTCGCCTGGTAGGTGGCCCGACCGGCGAGGCTCGCGAGCTCGAGGGGGAGCGCGTCGGCGGCGAGTTGCGCGCGCGCATCGCGCATGCGCAGGTCGGCGATCACTTCATCCACGCCTTCGGACGAGAACCTGAGCCACATGCGCAGGCTGCCGACGCCGCTACGCAACGTCTCGGGCACGGGCAGGTGCGTGCGCAGGCGCGCGAGATCCGCGTTGAGGCTCTCGGCGTACGCCTCGCCCTTGGCGCCCCAGCGCGTGCCCTTGCGCACGAGGACCACGTCGGCGCGCAGGTCGATGCGGCCGGCGAGCTCCGGCGGCGGCACCGCAGTGAGCGAGGCGCGGTGGCGGCCATGGCGCTTCTCGACGCCGATCGCGACGCCGGTCAAGCGCACCTCGGGCGCGCCGCCGAAGTCGTCGCGCCAGGTGAGCGTTGCGTCGTGGATACCGAGGCGCGGCTGGGCGAGGAGCCACTCGGTGAATGTCCCGTCGTCATCCGGGCCGGCCGCGTTGATGGGCTTGTCGGCGAGATAGATGAGCCCGTCGGCGCCGCGGCGCAGCTCCAGGTCCGGGCGATAGAAATCGACGTCGTGGAACAACACATGCCCCGCGAACAGGGACCACCACGACAGCGTCACCTCGGCACGTTCGAGCTGGAAGGCGGCTTTCCCGCGCCGATCGGCGATCTCCAAACCCTGCAGCGAGATCACCGGGCGCAGCCCGCCCCAGCCCCCGCTCAGCGAGCGCACCTTCACCTTCATGCCGGACGACTTCTCGAGCGACGCGACGATGTCGGCGCGGTAGCGGTCGACGTTGGGCAGGGCGTCGTAGCGCAGCCACAGCACCACAGCGGCGAACGCGACGCACACGAAAGCCGCGGCGCCTAGGGCCAGGCGGAGAACGATTCGCGGAATGGCCTTGATGCGGCGGTCCTCGGTGACTTATCCGTCATTGTAGCGTCCGAGGTTGAACCAACAACGCTGAACACGCCGAAACCCTATACCAACGCCTCCGCTCCCGGCGCCGATACCGCCGGGGATTGATTGCGACGGGGCAGTTTCACCGAGAAGGTCGTGCCTGCCCCCGAGGAGGACTCAGCCGCGATGGTTCCTCCGTGCGCGATCGCGATTTCCCGCGCGATGAAAAGCCCCAAGCCCAGGTTGGTGGAGGGGTGCTTCGGATCGGACGCCACTGCCGGAATTTGAACCAGCGGGTCAAAGATCACCTGCAATACTTCCGGGGAGAGCGGGACCCCCTGGTTGCTGACCTGCACCCTCAACGTGTCACCCTCGCCGCGGGCAATCATGGAGACGGGAGCGCCGCGCTTGCCATGGTGGACTGCATTGTTGAGGAGGTTCGACACCAGCTGGCGGATTCGAGCGCTATCGAAGGTGCCATCCAGCGTTCCACCGGATTCGAAGCGAAACGCCGTCTGCGGATAGACAACGGCTATCTCGCTTATCGCTTCTTTGCACACCGTTTCGAGGTTAGCGGATGTCGGGGCGACCGGGATCCCCCGTCCCAATCGCGTGCGCGTGTATTCGAGAAGGTCCCCGATCATCGCCGCCATGGCGGCAACGCTTCGCCTCCCGACCTCGATGGCCTCTGCCGCAATAGTGGGATCGGTCCTGGGTTGGGAGAGCAGGTGCAACGCATTGGCCAGCGCGCTCAACGGACTTCTAAGGTCGTGGCCGAGAATCCCGAGGAACGTATCGCGCGATTTGGAAAGCTCTTTCGAGTAGCTTTCCACCGACTCCGCGAGGGCCTGGTCCACCGCCTCGTTGAAGCGGGCCATCTCATAGGCGCTTTCAGGATCGCCATAGCTTTCCTTCGCAATCCACAGCCTGAGGACGGTCGCCCGAAGCGCCCTGAACTCCGCGACGAGTTGCTGAAGGTCGAAGCCCACTGCATGGCGCAGGATTCCGTGGGAGGCCGCTGCCGTCGCCGCGCCGTGGAAAATCGGGCCGAGACCCTTGGACTTCTGCGCCTGCTGCTTGTCGGTTTGCGACGTCGTGATGTCTTGCGCTATCGCCTCGAGCATTTGCTTCGCATGATCCAGCAACGCCAAAGAATCCATGGTGGACGCGGCGGGAGACACGGTCCTGGCGAACGACTCCCATTCGACCAGGATTTCCTCGAGGTTTTGGATGATGAAGCTTGGCACGGGATCTCCTTGAATAATCTGGGCGCGTGGAAGGCCGGCAGGAGGGAAGCTTCGTGGGAGGGCTGCAGCATCATGCTGCACCGCGACACCGACAACGTCTGTAGGAACAGTCCTACGCGCGGGCGCGTCCCTATAATGTCTTCGATGACGCTCCTTGCTGCGCCCTCGTTCCCAGCGGCGCTCGATCGCACCCGCAGGCTCTCTCAGTATGTCGCCCGGGTCACCGAGGCGCGACCCGGCGTGGCGGCAGAACTCGAAAGCCGCTGGGCGCGCCCTTGGTCGCGCGACGAGATCCGCGCGGGGCTCGTGCCCGGGGAAGAACTGGGCCCGCGCCTGAGGTCGGTACGCGAGCGGGTCATGGTCACCCTCGCCCATCGCGACCTGAACGGGCTTGCCGTGCTCGACGAGGTGTTCGCCACGATGACCGCGCTGGCCGAGGAGTCCATCGCCGCCGCGGCCCTGGAGGCCGAGCGCCGCACCGCCGCGGTCCACGGCGAGCCCGCCCACGGCGCGCGGCTGCTGGTCGCGGCCCTGGGCAAGCTGGGTGGACGCGAGCTCAACGTCTCCTCCGACGTGGACCTGGTCTTCCTCTACGGCGTGGACGGCGAGACGGCCGGGCCGCGCGCGCTGTCCCACCACGAGTTCTTTACCCAGGCGGGGCGCACGCTGATCGCGCTGTTGTCGGAGCTCACCGCCGAGGGGCAGGCCTTCCGCGTCGACATGCGGCTGCGACCGTTCGGCGACAGCGGCCCGCTGGTCGCCTCGCTCGGATCGCTCGAAGACTATTTCATCGCCCACGCGCGCCCCTGGGAGCGCTATGCATGGATGAAATCGCGGGTGGTCGCGGGGCCCGAGGCCGGAGTTCGCGAGCTGGTCGATCCATTCGTCTACCGCCGCTACCTCGACTACGGGATGCTCGACGCGTTGCGCGACATGCATTCGCGCATCGCGCAGGCGGCGGCGCAGCGGCGCAAGACCGACGACATCAAGGTGGGCGCGGGCGGCATCCGCGAGCTCGAATTCGCGGTGCAGCTCTTCCAGATGGTGCGCGGGGGCCGCGATGCGGCACTGCGCACGACCTCGACGCGCGACGCACTCGCCGCAATCGGCAGTCGCGGCCTGATGGAGGCTCCCAGGGTCGCGGCCCTTGGCCAGGCGTACGAATTCCTGCGGCGCCTCGAGCACCGCCTGCAGTACTACGACGACCAGCAGACCCAGGCCCTGCCGCGCACGCCCGGGCACCAGGCCGTGATTGCGGAAGCGATGGACTATCCCAGCTACGGGGCGCTCGTCGAAGCGCTCGACGGCCATCGCACCGCGGTACAGGCGGCTTTCAACGCGCTCTTCGAGCAGGGCTCGCAGCCCCGGGCCCCCGCCGCGGCGCGCCTGGCGGCGTCGCTATCCGATCCGCAGGCCACACCCGACCCCGAGGCGCTGGCCGAGGAGCTGGGCGAAGCGGGCCTCGTGGAACCGGCCGCCGTGGCGCGGCGCCTCATCGAATACACGCGCTCGCGCCGCTACCGCTCGATCTCGGCTTCGAGCCGCGCCAAGGTCGAGCGCCTGCTGCCGATGGTGATCGAGGCGGCCGCGCTCGAGGGCGGCGCCGAGGCGACCGCGATGCGGCTCTTCGACTTGATCGAGGCGATCGACGGGCGCGAGGCGTATTTTTCGCTGCTGGTCGAGTATCCGCAGGTGCTGGCGCGCGCATCCCGCCTCGTCGCGCGCAGCGCCTGGGCGGCGCGCCTGCTCGCCCGCCATCCGATCCTGCTCGACGAGCTCACCCGGACCGCGGCCAGCTTCGCCGCGACCGACTGGAAAGCCGAGCGCTCGAGCCTCGCCGCCGAATGTGCCGCGCTCGCGGGCGATGTCGAGCGGCTGCTCGACCACCTGCGCCACTTCAAGCAGCGCCACGTGTTGCGCTTCACCATTGCCGATATCGAGGGCGAGCTGCCGGTGATGGCGCTCTCCGACGAGCTCTCGATGCTCGCCGACGTGATCCTCGACGTGACGCTGGTGGAAGCTGCGAAGAGCCATGGGTTTTCTCCCTCTCCCTTGGGAGAGGGTCGGGTTGCTGGCGACGCATTGGGCCCCCGTCGACACGAGGGCGACGACGCTCCGCCGGCGATTGCCGGCTTCTGCGTCGTCGGCTACGGCAAGCTGGGCGGGAAGGAGCTGGGATACGGCTCCGACCTGGACGTGATCTTCCTCTACGACGAGACCATGGCCGCGCACGCCGAGAAACTGGCGCGCGTCGCGCAGCGCGTCAACACCTGGATGACCACCCACACCGGCGGCGGCGTCCTCTACGAAACCGACCTGCGCCTGCGCCCCGATGGCCTCGCCGGCCTGATGGTGAGCTCGATCGGCTCGTTTCGCGACTACCAGATGAAGCGCGCGTGGCCGTGGGAGCACCAGGCGCTCACGCGGGCGCGCGCCTGCGCCGGGAGTCCTGCGCTCGGCGCGCGCTTCGAGCAGCTGCGCGACGATATCCTGGCGCAGCCTCGCGATGTCGCCAAGCTGCTTGCCGAGATCGTGGCGATGCGCGCGAAGATGCGCGCCGAGCACAAACGCGGCCGCGAAGCGCCGCCGAACGATTCGTATGACGCCAAGGACATCAAGCATGTCGAGGGCGGCATCATCGACCTCGAATTCGCGGTCCAGGCGCTGGTGCTCGCCCATGGCCCGCGGCATCCGGGCCTGCGCGAGAACAAGGGCAACCACACGCTGCTCCAGCGCGCCGGCGCCCTCGGGCTCATCGACGCGGCCACTGCCAGCGCCGCGGGAGAGGCCTACCTCGCCATGCGCCGCCGCAGCCACCAGGGCGCGCTCAACGACGAGGACAAGGTGCGGCTCGCCCCGGACGAGCTCGCGCCGGAGCGCGCGGCCGTCAGGCAGCTTTGGAAGGAAGTCTTCGGTTAAGCCGGGGCCTTGCGGGGAGTGGCCGTATCGAGCACGCCCATGAGGTGGAAGACCTGCATCCGCCCCTTGCCCTTGATCTCGACCTCGTGCGCGTCGTCGAAGAGGAAGCGGTTGTGCAGCCGCCGGTGCGTGGTGAGGTCGACCTGGATCGCCCCGGAGTAGGCGTCCGCAGCCATGCGGAACGCGACATTCACCGTGTCGCCCCACATGTCGTAGATGAACTTCTTCTTGCCGATCACGCCCGCGATCACCGGCCCGGTGCCGATGCCGATGCGAATCTCGATGCGCTCGCCGGTGCGCTTGCGATACTCGGCAACCTTGTCCTGCATCTCGAGGGCCATGCGCGCCACCGCGTCGGCATAGTGGATCTGCGCGCCGGCGTCCAGGCCCCCCGCGGCCATGTAGGCGTCGCCGATCGTCTTGATCTTCTCGACCCCGTGCTTGTCGGCCATGTCGTCGAAGATCGAGAAGACTTCGTTCAGGATCTTCACCGTCTCCACCGGCGAGAGCTCCTCGGTCATCCGGGTGAAGCCGACGATATCGGCGAACATCACCGTCACGTCGGCGTGCCCCTGGGCGATGTTCACCTCGTTTCGCTTCAGGCGCTCGGCGATCGCGGCCGGGAGGATGTTCAGCAGCAGCTTGTCGCTGCGCTCCTTTTCCTGGCGCAGCTCCGCGTGCGAGGCGTCGACCTGGATGCGCAGCTTGTTCTTCTCGCTGGCGAAGTACCAGAGGAGCGAATAGATCATCACCGAGATCGCGGAGAAATTGAGCACGAAGAAGACCGCGACCGTCGACAGGTCGAAGCTCTTCACCGTGCCGGCGAGCAGGTAGTCGAAGGTCCCCGCCATGACCGTCATGAAGAGCCAGGCGAAGAACCACGGCATCGACTTGCGCGTTCCGAGCACCGTGACCGCGCCGACCGGGGCCATCAGCCCCCAGAGGCTCACGCCCGACGCGTTCACGAAGTTGCCGATCGACCATTGCATCGCGAACGGCGTGAAGAGGATCAGCCCCAGCTGGATCACCGCGAAGATATCGAGGCGGCGGAAGCGGTGGTAGAGGACCACAAGGACGGCGGAGATCCCGGCGAAGATCAGCGGGATCGCGGTCGAGTACTGGTAACCCATGCTCCAGTAGATGGCGAGCCAGAGCATGGCCGCGCACATCATGAAGCCGGTGGTGAGCATCAGCATGTCGCCCGACAGCTGTTGCTCGGGCGTAAGGGCCGGGACCGTCGCTTTGGGGGGAGCGCCGGGGCGATTACTCGTCGACAGTTCGGTCGAGGAATCCTGGGGCATCGCGCGGCAGAGAGAGACTACGAATTATTATTGTGGGCAAGCACTTGGGGCGATTATGGCACAGAACGTATGGCCATCCATGTGCGCCCGGGCGGCTAAAAGGCTAGAATTTCCAATCCCCGAATCGAAAGCACCCTTCCCATGTCGATGGCGGACCGCGACGGCTTCATCTGGTATGACGGCAAGCTCGTGCCCTGGCGCGATGCGAACACCCACGTCCTCACCCATTCGCTGCATTACGGCCTGGCGGTCTTCGAGGGGATTCGCGCCTACAAGACCGAGATCGGCACGGCGATCTTCCGCATGCAGGAGCACACCACGCGGCTCTTCAACTCCGCCAAGATCTACATGATGGAGATTCCGTATTCGCGGGAAGTCATCATGGAGGCGCAGCGCGAGGTGGTGCGCACCAACAAGCTCGAGAGCTGCTACCTGCGCCCCCTCGCCTTCTACGGCTCCGAGAAGATGGGCGTCTCGCCCGTGGGCGCCAAGGTCCACGTGGCGATCGCCGCCTGGCCGTGGGGAGCCTACCTCGGCGAGGACGGGCTGAAGAAGGGCATCCGCGTGAAGACGTCGTCCTTCGCGCGCCACCATGTGAACGTCACCATGGCGCGGGCCAAGGTGGCGACGACCTATGCCAACTCGATCCTCGCCAACCTGGAGGCGACGCAGGACGGCTATGACGAGGGCCTGCTGCTCGACACCGACGGTTTCGTGGCCGAGGGCTGCGGGGAGAACATCTTCATCGTGAAGGACGGGCGCGTGTTCACGCCCGAGCTCACCACGGCGCTCGACGGCATCACCTGGCGCTCGGTGCAGTCGATCTGCGCCGATCTGGGGATCGCGGTCGAGAAGACGCGCCTCACCCGCGACGACATCTACATCTGCGACGAGGCGTTCTTCACCGGCACCGCGGCCGAGGTCACCCCGATCCGCGAGCTCGACCGGCGCGTGATCGGCGCCGGCTCGCGCGGCCCGGTCACCGAGAGGATCCAGACGGCGTTCTTCGACATCGTCCACGGCCGCAACCGCAAGTACCACCACTGGCTCTCACCCGTCGAAAACAAAAATGTCGCTGCCGTCCGAGCTTGACAAGAAGTCGGTCGAAATCACCGCGGCCGACCTGCCGCTGCACTGCCCGCTGCCTTCGCAGAAGCTGTGGAACAC
>JALYSB010000132.1 GCA_030855025.1 Pseudomonadota bacterium | reverse complement strand
CGGAGATCGAGCGCTGGGGCAAGGTGGTGAAGGAGTCCGGCGCGAAGATCGACAACTGACCGGCACGAGCGGGCCATGGCGGATATCGAGCTGCATCGCATCCACAACCTGGGCTTGAAGGCCGCGCGGACCGCGGCGGAGAAGATGGCCGAACAGCTCGGGCGCAAATTCGACTTGAAGGGCGAGTGGCACGGCAACGTCCTAAAGTTCGAGCGCCCGGGCGTGAGCGGCTCGCTCGCGATCACCGACAAGGACATGAACCTCTCGGTCGCTCTCGGGTTCCTGCTGAAGGCGATGAAGGGCTCGATCGAGACCGCGGTGCGCCAGGAGCTGGACAAGCTTTTTCCCGCGAAGCCTGCATCTGCCCCGCCCCGCAATCCTGTCAAGGCAAAAAAGGGCGCGCCGCCTCCGAAAAAAGGCGGTTGAGGAGTTCCGTTTCGCGGCTGCGCACGAGGGCCAGGAATTCGTCGGCGCCGCGCATGTGGCGAAATGCCTCGAAGCCGCGCTCGAGGAACGCTTGCAGATCCTCCAGGCCCGCAACGCGCGCGGGCGTGCGCATCAGCTTGAGCGTGCGCAACACCAACGGCTTTCTCACGAGGGCGTCGAGCCGTTGGCCGACGTCGCCGAGAAGCTCCACCTGGCGCTCCCGCTCGACGCGCGTCGACGAGGCGCGATAGGCCTGCGCATAACCCGCTTCGTCGATCGGCCCGCTCGGCAGCGCTCGGGTGAGCCGCTGGTCGAGGTCCTCCGAGAGCGCCTCGAGCTCGATCGCCAGCGCTGCAGTCTCCACGGCGGAGGCCGGCAGGAGCCGCGTCATCGTGGGCAGGATTTTCACCATCGCCTGGTCGCGGCGGCTGAAGTCCTTGGGACCATAAAGGTCGTCCAGGAAGAACGCGGTGGCGGCACGGTAGCGCGGCACGGCCGAGACATCCGCGTAGCTTGCCGCGAGCCGCTGCATCTGCCAGCGCTTCAGCTCGTCGAGGCGTTCAGGCGTTTTCATGCGATCGCCGCGAAGGCTCCGGAGGAGCTCGAGGTGGCGCTTCGTCGCGGCTTCGGATCCGGGCATCGTGCTATTCTACGAGCGATTCAAACGAGCGTTTGATTTGGCGAAAACGTAATTTTTTATATTAAGTTAAACAGGTAGATACAACAGGAGGTTAAGGTTGAATCTGAAGGACGGAATGCCTCCTGCCGGCCCGCTCATGGAGGCCTTCGCACGGCAGAAAGCCGGGCGCGATTCGTCATCCGGGCTGGACGCCATGGCGCGCCGCGCCGCGCTCGACGCACTCGAGTCCCTGCTGCATGAAAACGCGAGGGCATTCTGCGCGGCCATCGATCGCGACTTCAGCGGTCGAGCGCACGCCGAGACGCAACTCCTCGAATTATTTCCATCGCTCGGGGCCATCCAGCACGCCCGCCGACACTTGGCTGCGTGGATGCGGCCGCGCCGTAGCAGCACCGGCCTGTGGTTCCTTCCCGGGCGCTCGCGCGTCATGCTGCAACCGCTGGGAGTGGTCGGCGTCGTCGTGCCATGGAATTACCCGCTCTATCTCGCCATCGGGCCCGTTGTTGCGGCGCTGGCGGCGGGCAATCGCGTGATGGTCAAGATGTCCGAATCGGCGCCGCACACCGGCGAACTGCTGTCCCGGCTCGTGGCCGAGCGCTTCGATCCCACGACCCTCACGGTCGTCAATGGCGGGCCGGACGTGGCGCGCGCATTCGTCGCACTCCCCTTCGACCACCTGCTCTTCACGGGATCCACCGAGGTGGGACGCCAGGTGATGCGCACCGCGGCGGCGAACCTCACCCCGGTGACGCTCGAGCTCGGCGGCAAGTCGCCCGCGATCGTCGGCCGCGACATCGCCATCGGGGTCGCCGCCGAGCGGATTGCCTTCGGCAAGTGCCTGAACGCGGGACAGACCTGCATCGCGCCGGACTACGCGCTGGTGCCGGCGGAGCGCGTGGAGGCGTTCGTGCAAGCGGCGGTGGCCGCGATCGCTCGGCTCTACCCGCGACTACGCGACAACCCCGACTACACCGCGATCATCGACGCGCGCCATCGCGAACGCCTCGCCGGCTATCTCGCGGAAGCGAAATCCGGCGGCGCGCGCGTGGTCGAGGTCAACCCCGCCGGTGAGGACTTCGCGGGCTCGCCGAAGATGGCGCCGGCGCTGGTGCTCGACGCGCCTTCCGGCTCGCGCGTGATGCGCGAGGAGATCTTCGGACCGTTGCTGCCGGTCGTCCCGTACACGACGCTGGACGAGGCGATCGCCTATGTAAACGCGCGGCCCCGGCCGCTCGCGCTCTATATATTCGACCACGACCGCGCCGCGATCGAGCGCGTGCTCAGCCGCACGGTCTCGGGCGGGGTCACGGTGAACGAGACGATCCTGCACATCGCCCAGGAAGACCTGCCGTTCGGCGGCGTCGGCCCCTCCGGCATGGGCGAGTACCACGGGCGTTCGGGTTTCGAGACGTTTTCGAAGCGCAAGGCCGTCTTCTACCAGTCGCGCCTGAGCGGCCTGCGACTCTTTCGCCCGCCCTACGGGAAGCGCTTCGCCACGTTGGTGAAGCTGCTGATGCGCTGAATTGCCGACCCGGCGCCAGTTCATCCAGGTCGGCCTCGCCGGCGCGGCCGTGCTCGCCACGGTGCGCTGGCTCGAGAGCCCGCAGGCGGCACCGGCCACCGATTTTCGCTTCCTCGACGCCCCCGGAGTGGCGATGGTGACGGCGTTCGCCCCGGTGGTGCTCGCCGGCTCCCTGCCCGAGGAGGCGCAGGCGCGCGCGCGCGCCGTGCGCGAGGTGGTCGAGGCATTCGATCGCGCCGTCGCCGGCCTGAGCTCCGCGGTGCAGAAGGAGGTCGACCAGTTGTTCGGCATCCTGCGTTTCCCGCCCGCGCGCCTCGCGTTCACCGGGCTGTGGGCGCCGGTGGAAGAGTCGTCGCACGAGGAGATCGCCGCGTTCCTCACGCGCTGGCGCCGCAGCCGCTTCGACATCCAGCGCGCCGGCTACCAAGCGCTCACCCAGCTGATCCAGGCCGCGTGGTACGGCAACGCGTCGTCATGGGCCGCCATTGGCTATCCGGGCGCACCCGCCCTGAACTGACCGATCGCCACCATGGTCAATGACCCGATCAAGGAAGGGCTCGCGCGCGGCTGGAAGGTCATCGATGCGGCCACGCTCGCGCGCGGGCGCGAGATCGAATGCGACGTCGTGGTGGTCGGCAGCGGCGCCGGGGGCGGGGTGACCGCGGAGATCCTCGCCCACGCCGGACTCGACGTTGCGATCGTGGAAGAGGGTCCGCTGGTCGGGTCTTCCGAATTCCGCATGCGCGAGCGCGAAGCCTATCCCCGCCTCTACCAGGAGTCGGCCGGGCGCCAGACGCTCGACAAGGCAATCACCATCCTGCAGGGGCGCTGCGTGGGCGGCGGCACTACGGTGAACTGGACCTCGAGCTTCCGCACGCCACCGCGCACCCTCGCCCACTGGGCGACGGCCCATGGCTTGGCGACCATGACCGAAGGCGCCCTCGCCCCGTGGTTCGCGCGCATGGAAGAGCGCCTCGCCATCGGCGCGTGGGGTGTCCCACCCAACGAGAACAACGACATCCTGCGGCGCGGCTGCCAGAAGCTGGGGCTGTCGTCGGGCGCGATCCGGCGCAACGTCAAGGGCTGCGCCGACCTCGGCTACTGCGGCATGGGCTGCCCGCTCAACGCCAAGCAGTCGATGCTCGTGACGACCATTCCAGCCGCGCTCGATCGGGGTGCAACGCTCGTCCATCGGGCGCGCGTCACGCGGCTCGTGGTCGAGGGCGAGCGGATCGTCGCCTGCGAGGCGCACGGCGTGGAACGCAACGGAGCGCCGGCACTCGCTCACCGGGTGCGCATTCGCGCTCGCCATTTCGTGCTGGCCGCGGGCGCGATCGGAAGCCCCGGGGTCCTGCTTGCGAGCGCCATCGCCGATCCCCACGGCACTGCCGGCAAGCGCACATTCCTGCATCCGACGGTCGTCTCGGGCGCGGTCTTCCCGCAAAAGGTCGAGGGCTACTACGGAGCGCCGCAGAGCATCTACTCGGACCACTTTCTCGACCTGTTTCCCCTCGACGGCCCCGCGGGCTTCAAGCTCGAGGCACCGCCCGTGCACCCGATCCTCGCCGGCATCACGCTGCCGGGTTTCGGCGCGGAGCACGCGCGCTGGATGACGCGGTTTCCCCACCTCCAGGTCCTGATCGCGCTGCTGCGCGACGGTTTCCATCCCGAATCCGCCGGGGGCCAGGTCGCCTTGCGCGACGGCTGGCCGGTGCTCGACTATCCGATCTCGGACTACCTCTGGAGAGGCGTGCGCCGCGCCTACGCCGCGATGGCCGAGATCCAATTCGCCGCCGGCGCGACCCAGGTCATGCCGCTGCACGAGGGCGCGGCGCCCGCTTCGAGCTGGCGCGAGGCGCGAGCCGCGATCGAGGGCTTGGCGCTGCGCCCGCTGGCGGCGCGCGTGGTGAGCGCGCACGTGATGGGCGGCTGCGTCATGGGAAACGATCCGCGCAACTCGGTCGTCAATGAATCGGGGCGCCACCACCACGTGGCGAACCTCTCGATCCACGATGGCTCGGTCTTCCCCACCAGCATCGGCGCGAATCCGCAGCTGACCATATATGCGCTGTCCGCGCGCATGGCACAGCGCCTCGCACAGGGGCTAAAGGCTTGAACTCCAGAGGAATTTCGGGTCCTCCCGGTATAATATCGGCTCTGCCAAAAGCAGGAAGGGAACACGCCATGAGCGACAAGATCGCTCTCGAAAAGCGCTTCGGCGCTACCAATTACGCGCCATTGCCGGTCGTGCTTGCGCGCGGCGAAGGTGTCTGGCTGTGGGACGACGAGGGGCGCCGCTACCTCGACATGCTGTCAGCCTATTCCGCCGTGAGCTTCGGCTACGGCCACCCCAAGCTGCTCGCGACCCTCACCGAGCAGGCCGCGCGCCTGGCGGTGACCTCACGCGCCTTCTACAGCGACACCCTTCCCCCGTTCCTCGAGAAGCTGTGCGAGATCACCGGAATGGACCGCGCGCTGCCGATGAGCACCGGCGCCGAGGGCGTCGAGACCGCCATCAAGTGCTCGCGCAAATGGGCTTACACGGTGAAGAACGTCCCTGATGGCATGGCGGAGATCATCGTCTGCGCCGACAATTTTCACGGGCGCACCTCGACCATCGTCGGCTTTTCCTCGGAATCCCAATACCGCGACGGCTTCGGTCCCTATTCGGGCGGTTTCGTGCACGTGCCCTTCGGCAACGCGGCGGCGCTGGAAGCGGCCATCACGCCGCGCACGGCGGCCTTCCTGGTCGAGCCGGTGCAAGGCGAGGCCGGAATTATCGTGCCTCCCGAGGGCTACCTCACCGAGGTTGCGCGCATTTGCAAGGCAAACAACGTGCTGCTGATCGTCGACGAGGTGCAGACCGGCCTCGGGCGCACCGGCAAGGTGCTCGCCTGCCACCACGAGGGGATCGAGCCCGACGGCATCATCCTCGGCAAGGCGCTCGGCGGCGGGCTTCTGCCGGTCTCGGCGTTCTGCGCGCGCGAGGCGGTCATGAGCGTGTTCAAGCCCGGCGACCACGGCAGCACCTTCGGCGGCAACGCGCTCGGCGCAGCGGTGGGACTTGCCTCGATCAACGTGCTGCTCGACGAGAAGCTTGCCGAGCGCGCGGCGACGCTGGGCGCCTACCTCCTCAAGCGATTGAGGGCGATCTTGAGTCCGGTGGTGACCGATGTGCGCGGCAAGGGGCTGCTCGTGGGCATCGAGCTCGATCCGGCAATCGTGTCGGCGCGCCAATTCGTGGAGACCCTGCTCAAGCACGGCGTGCTTAGCAAGGATACCCACGGCACCGTGGCCCGCTTTGCCCCGCCGCTCATCGTCGAGCGCGAGCAGCTCGACTGGGGCGTGGAGCGCATCTGCGCCGCGCTGCGGGAATACGGCCCGGTGTATGAGAAGGCGGCCTAGCGCTTCCGCACGTAGGGGTTGAGCCGGTCCAGGTCTGCCTTCACCTGCTCGCGGCTGCGCTCGTAGACCAGCTCACGTCCCATGACGCTGCCGGCGTAGGCGAGGCCATTGCGGGTCGGGGTGAGCTCGCACTTCACGCTGTGCACGCCCTCCCCCAGGACGACCTGGATGCGCTCGGGCCGCTTGTCATAAACCACGACGTCGAGCACCTGCCCGTTCTCGGTCTTCACCTTGATCTTCTCGTCGTGCATGGGGGCGCCTCCAGCCTCGCTACGAGTGGACGGGCGGGGCGTTCTTCACCTCGCGCCGCAGCACCTTGCCCACGTTGGTCTTGGGCAGCTCCTTCCAGAACTCGACCATTTTCGGAAGCTTGTAGCCCGTGAGGTGCTGCTTGCAATGCGCGAGCACCTGCTCGCGGGTGAGCGCCGGGTCCTTGCGCACCACCGCCAGGCGCACCTTCTCGCCCGAATGCTCGTCCGGGGCGGCGACCGCACAGCATTCAAGCACGCCGGGCATCATCGCGACCACGTCCTCGACCTCGTTCGGGTACACGTTGAAGCCCGAAACCAGGATCATGTCTTTCTTGCGGTCGACGATCTTCACGTAGCCCTCGGGCGTCATGATGCCGATGTCGCCGGTGCGGAACGCCCCGTCGGCGGTCATGACCTTCGCGGTCTCGTCGGCCCGGTTCCAGTAGCCCTTCATCACCTGGGGGCCGGCGATGCAGATCTCGCCCGCCTCGCCGATCGGGAGCACGCGCGCGTCGTCGTCGCGAATCGTGACCACGGTGGAGGAGATCGGCAGCCCCGCGAACCCGGTGTACTCGCCGCCGATCGGATTGATGCAGGCGCCCGGAGACGTCTCCGTGAGGCCGTAACCCTCGACCAGCGCCTTGCCGGTCACCTTCTTCCAGCGCTCGGCCACCGCGCGCTGCACCGCCATGCCGCCGCCCAGGGACATCTTCATCGGGCCGAAGTCGAGTTCGGCAAAGCCCGGCGTGTTGAGCAACCCGTTGAAGAGGGTGTTCACGCCAGTGATGCAGGTGAAGCGGTGCTTGGCGAGCTCCTTCACGAATCCCGGCATGTCGCGCGGATTGGTGATGAGGATGTTGTGCCCGCCGAACTTCATGAAGGTGAGGCAGTTTCCGGTGAGCGCGAAGATGTGGTACAGCGGCAGCGCCGTGATGATGATTTCCTCGCCCTCGCGCAGCCCCGTCCCCCACCAGGCCGAGGTTTGCTGCAGGTTGGCGACGATGTTGCCATGGGTAAGCATGGCTCCCTTGGAGACGCCGGTGGTGCCGCCCGTGTACTGCAGGAACGCGATGTCATCGTGCGTGAGCGGCGGCTCGTCGAGCGGCTTGCCCCGACCCGCGGCGAGGACGTCGGTGAACGCGATGGCGCCCGGGAGCGTCCACGCGGGCACCATCTTCTTCACGCGCTTGACCACGAAATTGGTGATCGCGGACTTGGGGAACCCGAGAAGGTCGCCGAGCTGGGTGGTGACCACGGTCTTTACCTGGGTCTGGCCGATCACCGCCTCGAGGGTCTTGGCGAAGTTCTCGAGGATCACGATCGCGCTGGCCCCCGAGTCCTTGAGCTGGTGTTCCAGCTCGCGGGGCGTGTAGAGCGGGTTGCAGTTGACCACCGTGTATCCCGCCCGCAGGGCACCGAAAAGGGCCACCGGGTACTGCAGCAGGTTCGGCGACATGATCGCAACCCGCGCACCGGGCTCGAGCCGGGCCACGTTCTGCAGCCACGCCCCGAAGTCGCGCGACAGGCGGTCGACCTCGGCGAACGTGAGCGTGCGGCCCATGCAGGTAAAAGCGGGGGAGTTGCCGAATCGCGCGCAGCTCTCGGCGAAGATGTCGCGAACGTTGGCGTAGCGCGCGGCGTCGATCTGCGCAGGAACGCCGGGTGGGTACGACGCGAGCCAGGGTTTCTCGGCCGTCGATTTTTCCATGGTGATGGCCATGTCCACGGGCCTTCTGTCGGGTGTGTCGGGGCAGTTTAACCCGGAGCGAGCCGACCGGCTCGCGCCTATACTGGGAATCTGCCGCGGAAGGCACCGGCACACGAAAATCCACCAGAATCCACCAGCCCAGGAGGAGTTCTTTATGGCAACCCGGAAGAAATCACGGCCCGGCAGCGGCGCCGCCGAGCAGGCGGGCGAAGCGGTGCGCGCATCGGCGCAGAAGATCTGGCTCGCCGGCCTGGGAGCTTTCGAGCGGGCGAAATCCGACGGCCCGAAGATGTTCGAAGCCCTCGTGGCACAGGGGCGCGACCTCGGCGCCAAGGCGCGCGAGTCCGCCGACCAGGCGCTGCGAAGCATGCGCGAGACCTCCCACGACGCGGGCGGGCGCTGGGAAAAGCTCGAGCAGGTCTTCGAGGACCGCGTGTCCAAGTCGCTGAACCGCCTGGGGGTGCTCACCAAAGGCGAGGTCGATGTTCTCTCGCGCCAGGTGGCCGAGCTGAACGACAACGTGCGCAGCCTTATGCGAGGCAGTCCGGCCGCGGGTACCGGGACGAAGAAGGCGCGCGCCAAGAAGGCCCGGGCGCGCGCGAAGAAGCCGGCGAAGGCCGCTACTCGCGTGTCACGCGCTCGACGAGCTTGATGTAGCCCTCCATCGCCTTCTCGGCCGGCGTTCCCTTCAGCTTCGCCCACGCCTCGTACTTGGCCCGGTTCACGAATTCGGTGAATCCGGGCTTGTCGCCCGCCACGTCGCCGTCGGTGGCTTGCTTGTAGTGGGCGTAGAGCTTGAGCTTCATGTCGTTGCCGGGATCCTTCTTCGCCTTCAGGATGGCGGCGCTGGCGGCATCGAATTTCTTCTTCAAGTCGGACATGTCTCCTCCCTAAAAGACTATATCCCATGACAAACCGCGAACGCATCTCCGGGGTCGACACGGCCTGGCTGCGCATGGAGCACCCCACGAACCTGATGATGATCGTGGGCGTCATGATGTTCGAGCAACGCCTCGACGTGCGTGTGGTCAAGCGCATCGTCGAGCGCCGCTTCCTCTCCTTCCGCCGGTTCCGCAGCCGTGCCGCCCAGGATGCCGCCGGGGCATGGTGGGAAGATGCGGTCGACTTCGACATCGACCGGCACGTGCACCGCGTTTCGCTGCCCGGACGCGCGGGCAAGGATGAGCTGGAAGCGCTGGTGAGCGAGCTTGCCTCCACGCCGCTCGACTTCTCCCGGCCCCTGTGGGAGTTCCACCTGGTCGACAACTACGAGGGCGGTGCCGCGCTCGTGACTCGCATCCACCACTGCTACGCCGATGGCATTGCCCTCATCCAGGTCATGCTCTCGCTCACGCACGAGACCGCCGCGGGCAGCCTGCGGCTCGAGCCCGACGCGCAGGACGAGCCCGAGCGCGGCGAGGCCGACTTCTGGGAGCAGGTGCTCAAGCCTGTCACCGCGGCGCTCGCCGGTGCGGCCGAGCTCGGACGCGGCATCGTCCAGCAGGGCCGGGGTCTCGCGGACAATCCGCAGGAAGCCGTGGGCGCGGTGCAGGAGGTGGCGCGCAAAGGCGTCGGATTCGCCACCGAGCTGGCGCGGCTCGCTTTGATGGGGCGCGA
>JALYSB010000131.1 GCA_030855025.1 Pseudomonadota bacterium | reverse complement strand
TCTTGCCGGCGTCCAGGCTCAGGTTCTCGGCGCCCCAGCGCACTTCCTCGCCGGTGACCACGCGCTTGCCGAACTTCGACTGCGCCTGCTTGATGGCCTCGACCGTGAGCATCGCGGAAATCATGCCGCGGTTGTAGAGCACGCTGCCCACATCCTTCTTGTCCTTGGACGTGCCCTGCCCCTTGTCGTACAGGGTCTTGATCATGTCCTTGTGGACGGGGAAGTCGCGCTCGTCGGAGTGGCCCAGGGCGATGCCGTTGTAGCCCTTGGAGGCCATCTCGGCGGGCTCGACGTCGGGCTCGGCCGACGACCACCACACGCCGAACATCTGCAGGCGCGGGTACGAGACCGCGATCGCTTCCTTGATGGAGGTCGAGTTCATGACCCCCCACCCCCACAGGAAGACGTAGTCGGGGCGCTGCTGGCGCACCTGCAGCCACGTGGCCTTCTGCTCGACGCCCGGATGCGTCACCGGCAGGAGCAGGAGCTGGAAGCCCATCATCTTGGCGCGCTCCTCCAGCAGCTTGATCGGCTCCTTGCCGTAGGGCGAGTCGTGGTACACGAGGGCGATCTTCTTGCCCTTGAGCGAGCCTTTCTTCGCCACGTGCTGCACCAGCATGTCGGCCGCGCTCCAGTAGGTGCCGAGCAGCGGGAAGTTCCAGGCGAACACGCTGCCATCGACCGAATCGGCGCGACCGTAACCGGTCGTGAAGAGCACGATCTTGTCGTTGGCGACCTTGTCGGTCAGCGCGTAGGTGATACCGGTGGACAGCGGGTTCACCACCACTGGTTTCTTGCTCTTCAGCCGCTCGTAGCATTCCACGCCGCGGTCGGTGGCGTAACCGGTCTCGCACTCCTCGAAGGCGATCTTGATGCCGTTCACCCCGCCGTTGGCATTCACGAGCTTCAGGTAATCGACGTAGCCGTCGGCCCAGGGGATGCCGTTGGGCGCGTACGCGCCGGTGCGGTACACCAGCACCGGGACGAAGATCTCGTTGGCGGACTGCGCCACGGCTTCCTGCACGGCGCCGAAGGCGCCCGCCACGGCGAGTGCGACCGCCAAGGCTTTGATTCTCACTGTGCTTTTCATCTCTATCTCCTCCTCGTTGGGGTGCTGCGGTGGTTCAGTGCGGGAACGGCCAGAGCCTCAGCTTCTCCTTCCCGATCGCCCAGAGGCGCGCGAGCCCGCGCGGCTCGACGATCAGGAAGAAGACGATAAGCGCCCCGAAAACCATGAACTCGATGTGCGAGATCATCGCGGTGGACAGCGGAATGCCGAGCCAGCCGGGTAGCTGGTTCAGCATGAGCGGCAGGATCACGATGAAGGCTGCCCCCAGGAACGACCCCAGGATCGAGCCCAGGCCGCCGATGATCACCATGAAGAGTAGCTGGAATGAGCGGTTCACGTCGAAAGCCAGCGGCTCCCACGAGCCCAGGTAGACGAACGCCCACAGCGCCCCCGCCACGCCCACGATGAAGGAGCTCACCGCGAACGCCGACAGCTTGGCCATCATCGGGCGGATGCCGATCACCTCGGCGGCGACGTCCATGTCGCGCGTGGCCATCCAGGATCGCCCGATCGCGCCGCGCACCAGGTTGCGCGCCACCAGGGCGAAGACGCAGACGAAGGCCAGCACGAAGAGGTAGCGCTCCACGGGCGTGTTGATGCCGTATCCGAAAATCTCCAGCGGCGGCGCCGACACGTTGCCGGAGGACGAATCATTGGTGAACCACTTCACGCGCGCGAACAGCCAGTCGACGAAGAACTGGGCGGCAAGCGTCGCTACCGCAAGATAGAAGCCCTTGATGCGCAGGCTCGGGATGCCGAAGAGCGCGCCGACGATGGTCGCGAACACCCCGGCCATGAGGAAGATCACGATGAGGTTCAGGTCGGGGACGCGCACCGCCAGGTTGTAGGCGGAGTACGCGCCGATCGCCATGAAGGCCCCGGTGCCGAGGGACACCTGTCCGCAATAACCCACCAGGATGTTCAGCCCGATCGCGGCGAGCGACAGGATGAGGAAGGGCACCAGGATCGCGCGGAACAGGTATTCGGTGCCGACCATGGGGACTACGCCGAAGGCGAACACCAGGAAGCCGATCACGAAAATGCGGTCCTGCAGGATCGGGAAGAGCTGCTGGTCCGAGGCGTAGGTGGTCTTGAACTGACCGGTTTCGCGATAGATCATCTCTTACACACGATCGATGTGCCTTTCCCCGAACAACCCCTCGGGCCGGAACAGCAGGAACACCAGCGCCAGCACGTAGGCGAACCAGTTCTCGATGCCCCCGCCCAGCATCGGGCCCAGGTACACCTCCGAGATCTTTTCCCCCAGCCCGATTATGAGCCCGCCGATGATGGCGCCGGGGATCGAGGTGAAGCCGCCCAGAATGACCACGGGCAACGCCTTCAGCGCCACCAGCTGCAGCGAGAACTGGACCCCCAGCTTCGAGCCCCAGATTACCCCCGCCACCAGCGCCACCAGCCCCGCCACGCTCCACACGATCACCCAGATGCGGTTCAGCGGTATGCCGATCGATTGCGCCGCCTGGTGGTCGTCGGCCACCGCGCGCAGCGCCCTGCCCGTCGCGGTCTTCTGGAAGAAGATGGCCAGTACCACCACCAGGGTCGCCGCGATGACCGCGGCGTACACATCCTCCATCGACACGAGGATGCCGCCCTCGAAGGTGCCCTCGAGGAGGATCTTCGGCTCCTTCGGCATGCCGACGTTGAGCGTATAGATGTCGCTGCCCCACACCGTCTGGCCGAGGCCGTCGAGGAAGTAGGCGATGCCGAGCGTGGCCATGAAGAGGACGATCGGGTCCTGGTTCACGAGCTTGCGCAGCACCAGGCGCTCGATGAGCCAGGCCACCGCCACCATGATGACGACCGTGACGGCGAGCGCCACGACGAAGGGCAACTTCTCCATCAGACGCACCAGCGAGAGCGCGGCGAAGAGCACCATCGCGCCCTGGGCGAAGTTGAACACCCCGGAGGCCTTGAAGATCAGCACCAGCCCGATGGCCACCAGCGAGTAGAGCACCCCCGACATGAGGCCCCCCAGCACCACCTCGAGCCACTGGGGAAATTTGGTGGACCCCATCGCCATCGGCGACACGGCCCCCACCGCGAGCAGCACGAAGAAGCCGATGGTGAGCTGGCGGGTGGTGGCTGCGCTCATCAGTGCTTGACCCCGAGGTACGCGTCGATCACCGCCTGGTTGGCCCGCACCTCGTCCGGCGATCCGTCGGCGATCTTGCGCCCGTAGTCGAGCACCACCACGCGGTCCGAGAGGTCCATCACCACGCCCATGTCGTGCTCGATCAGCACGATGGTGGTGCCGAACTCGTCGTTCACGTCGAGGATGAAGCGGCTCATGTCCTGCTTCTCCTCGACGTTCATCCCGGCCATGGGCTCGTCCAGCAGCAGCACGCGGGGCTCGGCGGCGAGCGCGCGCGCGAGGTCGACGCGCTTCTGCAGGCCGTAGGGCAGGCGCCCCACCGGGGTCTTGCGCACGTGCTGGATCTCGAGGAAATCGATGATCTCCTCGACGCGCTTGCGGTGCACGATCTCCTCGCGCAGCGCGGGCCCGATGCGCAGCGCCTGCAGGAGGATGTTGGTCTTCATCATCAGGTTGCGCCCGGCGAGGATGTTGTCGAGCACCGACATGCCCTTGAAGAGGGCCAAGCTCTGGAACGTGCGCGCGATGCCGCGCAGGGCGGCGTCGTGCGGATCCATGTGCGCGGCGGTCTTGCCGAGGTAGGTCACGCGCCCGGCGTGCGGGCGGTACACGCCGTTGATCACGTTCAGCATCGAGCTCTTGCCCGCGCCGTTCGGCCCGATGATCGCGCGGATCTCGTGCTCGCGCACGTCGAAGCTCACTTCGGAGAGCGCTTTTACGCCGCCGAACGCGAGCGAGATGCCCTCGACCGCGAGGATCACGTCGCCGGCCTTGCGGGCGGCGGAATCGGCGAGGCGCGCTTCGTCCAGGTTCACGCCGCCTTCCGCCCGGCCTCGGGAGCGAACGTTTTCGCATCCTGGACATGCAGCTCCGCGCGGACGTTGCCGGTGCGCCCGTCCTCGAAGCGCACCTGCGCCTCGACCACGCAGCGATCGGTGCCCGAATAGAGCGCGTCCACGATGGTCGCGTATTTCTCGCCGATGAAACCGCGGCGCACCTTGCGGGTCCGCGTGAGCTCGCCGTCGTCGGCGTCGAGTTCCTTGTGCAGGATCACGAAGCGGTGGATCTGGCTTCCGGCGAGCTTCGGGTCGAGGGCGAGGTCGGCATTCACCTTCTCGACGCATTCGCGCACCAGCTCGCGCACCTCCTGCTTGGCGGCGAGGTCGCCATAGCCGGAGTACGGGATGCCGCGCCGCTCGGCCCAGTCGCCGACCGCCTGCACATCGATGTTGATCATCGCGGTGGCCTCCGACCGTGCGTCGCCGAACGCGACCGCTTCCTTGATGTGCGGGAAGAACTTGAGCTTGTTCTCGAGATACTTCGGCGCGAACAGCGTGCCCCCCGCCAGCTTGCCGACGTCCTTCGCGCGATCGATGATCTTCAGGTGGCCACCGTCATCGAAGAAGCCGGCGTCGCCGGTGTGGAACCAGCCGTCGGCGTCCTTCGCATCGCGCGTGGCGGCGTCGTTCTTGTAGTAGGCGCGAAACAGCCCCGGGCAGCGCAGCACGATCTCGCCCGAATCGAGCACCCGGACCTCCACGCCTTTCATCGGCGGGCCCACGGTATCGGCCTTCACCTGCCCGTCGGGTTGCACGCACACCATGACCGAAGTTTCCGTGGATCCATACAGCTGTTTCAGGTTGATGCCGAGGGAGCGGTAGAAGACGAAGAGGTCCGGCCCGATCGCCTCGCCCGCCGTGTAGGCGACCCGAACGCGCGACATGCCGAGGGCGTTGCGCAACGGGCCGAAAACCAGCAGGGTCCCCAACCCGTAGTGGAGGCGGTCGAGCAAGCCGACCGGTCGCGCGTCGAGGATGGCCGCGCCCACGCGGCGCGCGAGGGCCATGAAGTGCGCGAACATGCGCCGCTTGATCCAGCTCGCGTCCTCCATCCGGATGGTGACTTGCGTAAGCAGCGCCTCGAGCACCCGCGGCGGCGCGAAGTAGTAGGTCGGCCCGATCTCGCGCATGTCGGTGAGGGTGGTCTCGGCCGACTCCGGGCAGTTGATGCGGAATCCGACCGCCATCCACTGCGCGTAGGAGAACAGGTTCTGCCCGATCCACGCCATCGGCAAGTACGCGAGGACCTCCTCGTGGTCGCCGAGGTTTTCCAGCTCCGCGTATGCGCGGCTTGCGATGATGAGGTTGTCGTGCGAGAGCACCACTCCCTTGGGATGGCCGGTGGTGCCCGAGGTGTAAAGCATGATGGCGGTGTCGCTGCCCTGACCTTTGGCGATCTCAGCCGCGAAGTTGCCGGCGTGCGCACCGGACGAGGACCGTCCCGCCTCGCGCAGGCTCTCGTAGGACACGAGCTCGGACTTTCCGTAGTGGCGCAGCCCGCGGGGATCGTCGTACCAGATGTGCTTGAGGCTCGGGCACTGCGGGAGGATCTCCAGCAGCTTGTCGGCCTGCTCCTGGTCTTCCACGATGGCGAAGGCGATCTCGGCGTTCTGGAAGACGTAGACCATCTCCTGCGACGGCGCGTCCTCGTAGAACGGGACCGGGATCGCGCCGAGGGCCTGGGCCGCGGTGATTGCCCAGTAGAGCCGCGGGCGGTTGGCGCCGATGACGGCGATGTGCTCGCCGCGCGCGAGGCCCGCTTCGGCGAGGCCGGCCGCGAGCCACTCGACCTCCTGCTTCATCGCGGACCACGTCCACGTCTGCCAGATGCCGAGGTCCTTCTCGCGAATCGCCGGGCGGTCGCCGCGTGCGTGCGCGTGGTGCAGCAGCAGCTTCGGGAACGTGTCGACCGTCCCGGTATGCACCGTCATTTCCTGGCTCCTCCTGTTATGGGACTAGTGTAGCTAAACGCGCTGGCTCACGCGCGGGCGGTCGGCCGGACCACGCCGTCGCGGATCGTGATCGCCGCGCCGCGCTCGAGGTCGGGCAGCAGCCACTGCGCGAGCGCGCTGGCGCCGAGCCCCAGGAACCGGTCCGACAACAGCCGGTAACAGGGGATGCGGGCCAGGTAATCCGCGACCTCGGCGAGCGTCATCGCCTGGCGGTCGAGCAGCGCGAAGACGAACATCACCTTCACCACGTGGCGAGCGTTCTTCACCGGGTCCCGCGCAAATGCCGCGAGGCGTGAGCGCACGTGGGCGACCGACGCTTTGGCGCCGGCGAACGCCTCGCCGTGCCCCGGAATTACCACCCGGGGATCGAGATGCTCGATGCGCGACAAGGCGTCGTGCGCGGCGTCGATGTACGGGTTCGCGCCCTCCTCGGGCCAGACGAATCCCATGCCGTTCTCCCACAGCGCATCGCCCGAGATGAGGATCCGGTTCACGGGCTCGAAGAACATCAGGGCGTCCATGTCGTGCCCGGGCGCGGCGTGAACCTCCCATTCGAAGCCACCGCCCTCGAACCGATCGCCCGGGCCGATGGTGTCGTCGTGGCGGAATGGGTCGGCCTTCTGGTCGAACTGCGCCATCCACACACTCTGCGGCGTCCAGGGCACGACGTGCTTCACCTCGCCCTCGGGAATCGTCACGCGGCAGCCATGCGCAGCAGCCACGGCCGCGTTTCCTCCCATATGGTCGGAGTGGCAATGGGTATTGATGAGTCGCTCGAGGGGCTCGCCGTCGAGCCCCTCGGGCCCGCCAATGCGCGCGAGCGTCTCCTCGCGATGGGTGCAATAGCCCGAATCGACGAGCACGTTGTCACGCGGGGCGAGCAGCACCACCTGGTTGCAGTTGAGCCAGCCGCGAATGATGGGACGCACGGAGGGCGGGAGGCGAGGGTCCATATAATCCATTCTGCATGAATCTCCTTTCCGGACTGCGCGTCGTTTCCACCGCTCTCAACCTGCCCGGCCCCGCCGCGTGCGCCCGGCTGCGCGACCTCGGAGCCAGCGTCACCAAGGTCGAGCCCCCTTCGGGCGACGCGTTCGAGGCGTATTGCGAGGCGTGGTATCGGCGCCTGCACGCGGGGATGACGGTCGAGCGCCTCGACCTGAAGAGCGGGCCGGGGCGCGAGGCGTTCCACCAGCTCCTGGCGGGCGCGGACCTCCTCGTGACCGCACAGCGACCCTCGGCGCTCGCGCGCCTCGGCCTCGATCCCGCGAGCCTCGCGGCGCGCCATGGACGCCTCTGCCACGTCGCCATCACCGGCCACCCCGCGCCCGACGAGGAGCTCCCGGGGCACGACCTGACCTACCTCGCGATCCACGGGCTGCTCACGCCGCCCGCGATGCCCGCGTCCCTGTTCGCCGACATGGCAGGCGCCGAGCGCGCGGTCAGCACCGCGCTCGCCCTGGTCATTTCCCGCGACCGGACCGGACACGGCGTCGCCGCCCTTGCGCCCCTCGAAGACGGCGCGCGCATGCTCGCGCAGCCCTTGCTCGAGGGGCTCACGCGTCATGGGGCCCTGCTGGGTGGCGGAGCCCCTGGCTATAATATTTACTCGACGAGCGCGGGATGGATCGCGGTTGCGGCGCTCGAACCCCACTTCGCCGAACGCCTCGCGCGCGACCTCGGCCTCGAGACCCTCACCCACGAGGCGCTAGGCGCGCGCTTCGCCACCGACACCGCGGTGGGCTGGGAATCCTGGGCGCGGGAGCGCGACCTGCCGCTCGTCGCGTTACGCAACCCATCCAACGAAAGCCCTTGCTGACATGCAGATCCAGAACCGGGTATTTCTCGTGGCGGGCGGCGGCTCGGGCCTCGGCGCGGCCACCGCGCGCATGCTGGCGCTCGCGGGCGGCAAGGTCGTCGTCGCCGATGTAAGCCCGGCCGGGGAGGCGCTGGCACGGGAGTTCGGCACGGACGCGCGTTTCGCGCGAACCGACGTGACCGACGAGGCCTCGACCCAGGCGGCGGTGGACCTGTGCGTCTCCGCCTTCGGGGCGATCCATGGGGCGGTCAACTGCGCGGGGGTCGCACCTGCCGAGCGTGTGGTCGGAAAGAGCGGTCCCCATGGCCTCGCGAGCTTCGAGCGCGCCATCCGCATCAACCTGGTCGGCACCTTCAACGTGATCCGGCTTGCGAGCGCGAAGATGAGCGCACAGCCGCCGCTCGCAAGCGGTGAGCGCGGCGTGATCGTGAATACCTCCTCGGTCGCCTCGATGGACGGGCAGGTCGGACAGGCCGCCTACGCGGCCTCGAAGGCGGGCGTGAACGGCATGACGCTGCCGATCGCGCGCGAGCTCGCCCGCTTCGGCATCCGCGTCATGACCATCGCGCCCGGCATCTTCGACACCCCGATGCTCGCCGGCATGAGTGACGAGATTCGAGCTTCGCTGGGAGCGCAGATCCCCTTCCCGTCGCGCCTGGGCCGGCCCGAGGAGTACGCCGCGCTGGTGCGCCACATCATCGAGAACGAGGTGCTGAACGGGGAAGTGATCCGCCTGGACGGCGCGATCCGCATGGCTCCCAAATAAATTGACCGACTTCGTCGAAGTCGGTGAAGCGCGGCTCGAGTACACCGACATTCCCGCGAGCCGCATCGGCCTGCCCGCGCTGCTGCTGCTGCACGAAGGCCTGGGCTCGGTATCGATGTGGCGCGACTTTCCAGCCCAGCTCGCCCGATCCACGGGATGCCGCATCGTGGCCTATTCGCGCGCGGGCTTCGGGCGTTCCTCGCCACGCTCCTCGCCCTACACCCCGCGTTTCATCCACGAGGAGGCGTTCGAGGTGATTCCCGCGCTGCGCGCGCAGCTCGGAATCGACCCCGTCGTCCTGGTCGGCCATTCGACCGGTGCGTCGATGGCGCTGGTCCATGCGAGCGCGAACGCGGTGGCAGGCGTGGTGGCGATGGCGCCGCTCACCACCGTCGAAGGCTCGAACGTGGAAAGCATCGAGCGCGCGGGCAAGCTCTACCGGACCACCGACTGGCGGTCCCGGCTCGCGCGCCATCACGTCGACGTGGACGCCGTTTTCCACGGCTGGAACGACACGTGGCTTCGTCCCGACTTCCGGAACTGGAACATCCTCGACGACCTGCGCCGCGTGAGCGCGCCGGTGCTCGCCATCCTGGGTTCCGAGGACGAGTACAGCACCCCGGCACAGGTCGCCGCAATCGCCGAAAACGTGCCGGACCCCTCACGTTTCCAGTCGCTGCTGCTGCCAGGATGCGGGCACGCACCCCACCGGGAACAGCCCGATGCGGTCCTCCGGGCGGTGAAGGGGTTCCTCGGCGCGCTATAATTACATCCTTCGATCCGGCATTCCGCGAGGCTTGTCCAGCCCATGCTTTTCGATACCCATCTCACCGAGGAATTCGACGCGCTTCGCGACACGGTCAAGCGCATGTGCGATGCCGAGCTCGCGCCGCGCGCGGCGGCGATCGACACGTCCAACGAGTTCCCCGCCGACATGTGGGCGAAGCTGGGCGAACTGGGGCTGCTCGGCATGACGGTGCCCGAGGGCCATGGCGGCACCGGCCTGGGCTACCT
>JALYSB010000130.1 GCA_030855025.1 Pseudomonadota bacterium | reverse complement strand
AAGGTGTTCTATCCCGAGGCTTCGAACACCGTGATCTTCGTGATCATGGCGATCGTCCTCATGATCCGCCCGCAAGGGCTTTTCGGGCAGCGCTAGAGCCATGGCCGAGCAAGATCCCCTTAGCGCGCAAGCCCACGACCCGGTATGGGAGGCGAAGTACCACCGCATCGGCTTTGTGGTGATGTTCGCGCTCCTGATCGTGGCGCCGTTCGTGGTCTACCCGGTGTTCCTCATGAAGGCGCTCTGCTTCGCGCTCTTCGCATGCGCCTTCAACCTCCTGATCGGCTTCGGCGGGCTGCTGTCGTTCGGGCACGCGATGTTCCTCGGCTTCGCGGGGTACGCCGCGGCGCATACGGCGAAAGTAGGTTTGGTCATTGGTGGATTCAAGCTGTTCAAGCTGTCAGTTCCGGTGCTGGTTTCCTTACCCCCTTTTCCGACCGAGGCAGCAATTCTCTTCGGCATGGCGGCGGCCACCGTGCTGGGCGTGCTGGCGGGCTTGCTCGCGATTCGGCGCCAAGGCATCTATTTCGCGATGATCACGCTTGCCCTCGCGCAGATGGTGTTCTTCTACTGCCTGCAGGCGCCGTTCACCGGCGGCGAGGACGGCCTGCAGTCCGTGCCGCGCGGCAAGGCCTTCGGCGTGGTGGATCTCACCGACAACCGCGCGATGTACTTCTACGTGCTGGGCATTTTCACGATCGGATTCTTCCTGATCTACCGCACGATCCATTCGCCCTTCGGGCAGGTGCTCAAGGCCATCCGCGACAACGAGCCGCGCGCGATCTCGCTGGGCTACCACACCGAGCGCTACAAGCTGGCCGCCTTTGTGCTCTCGGCGGCGCTCGCGGGGCTCGCGGGGGCCACCAAGGCGATCGTGTTCCAGCTCGCCTCGCTCACCGACGTGCACTGGAGCATGTCGGGCGAGGTCGTGCTCATGACGCTGCTCGGCGGCCTGGGGACCATCTTCGGGCCCGTGGCGGGCGCTTTCGTCATCGCGGCCATGGAGAGCTACCTCTCGGACCTGGGCGCATGGGTCACGATTGCGCAGGGCTTCATCTTCGTGATCTGCGTGCTCGCATTCCGGCGCGGCATCGTGGGTGAGCTCGAGGCGTGGCTGCGCAGCCGCCGCAAGCCCTGAGGCGATCGTGCCCTACAACGGAAGCTGCCACTGCGGTGCGGTGAAGTACGAGATCGAGCGCCTCGAGACCCTCGGCCACTGCCACTGCGTCACTTGCCGCAAGACCCACTCGGCGGCGTACAACACGGCAGGGCGCGTACGGCGCGAGAACTTCCGCTGGCTCGCCGGCGAAGAGCGGATCAAGGCCTATGAATCGTCTCCGGGCAAGGAGCGGTTCTTCTGCGGCGATTGCGGCTGCCACCTCATGGCCGCGCACCGTGACGCGGACTACGTGATCCTGCGCGCCGCCTCCCTCGACGACGATCCGGGCTTGCGTCCGCAGCGTCATATCTGGCGCTCGCAAGACGCGGCGTGGCTGCAGGACGAGGGCGAGGTGCCTTCCTATCCGGAGTGGCCGCCCGGCGCCTGAGCGTGGAGCGAAACCCGGCCAACTACGCGCCCCTCTCGCCGGTCGGCTTCCTCGCCCGCGCCGCCGAGGTCTATCCGGGCAAGACGGCCGTGGTCCACGGCGCTACGACCTACACCTACCGGCAGTTCGACGAGCGCGTTCGCCGCCTGGCATCGGTGCTGGCGGCGCGGGGAATCGGCCGCGGGGACACGGTGGCGATCATGGCGCCCAACGTGCCCGCGCTGCTGGAATCCCACTATGCCGTGCCCGGGCTGGGCGCCATCCTGAACGCCCTCAACTACCGACTGGACGCAGCGACGCTTGCCTTCAGCCTCGCGCATGGAGACGCGAAGGTCCTGATCACCGACCGCGAGTTCTCGCCCGTGATGTCGAAGGCGCTCGAGCTGCTGGGCCGGCCGATCTTCGTGGTGGACATCGACGATCCGCTGGGAAACTCGGGCGAGCTCCTCGGAGAAGTCGAATACGAAGAATGGATTGCGTCGGGCAATCCCGCCTTCGACCTTCCGGGCCCCCTCGATGAATGGGATTGCCTCGCGCTTCTCTACACCTCGGGCACCACGGGCGACCCGAAGGGCGTCATCTACCACCATCGCGGCGCGTACCTCAACGCGCTCGGCAATGCGATCGCCTTCGGGCTCACGCCGAGCTCGGTATACCTGTGGACGCTGCCGATGTTCCACTGCAGCGGCTGGACCTACACCTGGGCGGTGACGGCCGTCGGCGGCACGCATGTGTGCTTGCGAAAGGTCGATCCGGCGCTCATCTTCCCCGCAATCGCCGAGCAGCGCGTGACCCACCTGTGCGGCGCACCGATCGTCCTGAACATGCTGGTCCACGCGCCCGAGAGCGTGAAGCGGCGCTTCGACCATCGCGTCGAGGTCGCGACTGGCGGCGCCGCCCCGCCTTCGGCCGTGATCGAGGCGATGGAGAAAATGGGCTTTACCGTCACGCACCTCTACGGGTTGACCGAGAGCTACGGGCCCGCAGCGCTTTGCGCCTGGCAGGAGGGATGGGAGAAAAAGAACCTGACCGAGCGCGCGCAGCTCATGGCGCGCCAGGGCGTGCGTTATCCGACGCTCGCGGGCCTGCAGGTCGCCGACCCCGCGACGCATGTCCCCGTGCCGCGCGACGGCGCGACGCTGGGCGAGGTGATGCTGCGCGGCAACACGATCATGAAGGGCTATCTCAAGAACCCGCGCGCGACGAGCGAGGCGTTTCGCGAGGGCTGGTATCACACGGGCGACCTCGCGGTGTGGCATCCCGACGGCTACATCGAGGTGAAGGACCGCTCCAAGGACATCATCATCTCGGGCGGCGAGAACATCTCGTCGCTCGAAGTCGAGGAATGCCTCTATCGCCATCCGCAGGTCATGGAAGCGGCCGTGGTCGCGCGACCCGACGAGAAGTGGGGCGAGACGCCCTGCGCTTTCGTGGTGCTGAAGCCTGGCGCGGGCGAGGTGACCGTCGCCGAGATCGTCGCCTGGTGCAAGCAGCATCTGGCCGGCTACAAGGTGCCGCGCACCATCGTCTTCGGCGAGCTGCCGAAGACCTCGACCGGAAAAATCCAGAAATTCCTGCTGCGCGACCGCGCGAAGGTCCTCTGACGGGAATCGGCGTGCCGCTGCTCCAGCTCCTTTCCATCTCGCTTGCCTACGGCCACGTTCCGCTGCTGGATCACGCGGACCTCGTGGTCGAGGCCGGCGAGCGCATCGGGCTCATCGGGCGCAATGGCACCGGGAAATCGAGCCTGCTGAAGGTGATCGAGGGAGTCGCGCGCGCCGACGACGGCAAGGTGTGGCTCGCCGGCGGAGCGACGGTCGCATCCGTGGCGCAGGAGCCCGCGTTCGATCCGGGCCTCACCGTCTTCGACGCCGTGGCAGGGGCGCTGCACGGGACGCTCGCCGAAGGCGACGGCTGGACGCTCACGTATCGGGTGGAGGCCACGCTCTCGCGATTGCGGCTCGCAGGCGACGCACGGGTCGAAGAGCTCTCCGGGGGCTTGCGCAAGCGCGTGGCGCTCGGCCGCGCGTTGGTCCTCGAGCCGCAGCTCCTGCTCCTCGACGAGCCGACCAACCACCTCGACGTGGTCGCGATCGAATGGCTCGAGGAGGCGCTCATCGGCTTTGCCGGCGCGGTCATTTTCGTGACGCACGACCGGCGCTTCCTCGACCGGGTGGCCACCCGTATTCTCGAGCTCGACCGCGGGCGCCTGGCGAGTTATCCCGGCAACTTCGCCTCGTATGCGGCGCGCAAGGCCGAGGAGCTCGCCATCGAGGCGACCATGAACCGCAAGTTCGACAAGGTGCTCGCGCAGGAAGAGGCGTGGATACGCCAGGGCGTCGAGGCACGGCGCACACGCAACGAGGGCCGCGTGCGGCGCCTCGAGCAGCTCCGCAACGAGCGCGCCGCCCGTCGCGATCGCATCGGCAAGGTGCAGCTTGCGGTCGCGACCGGCGATCGCTCCGGCAAGCTCGTGGCCGAGCTCGAGCACGTGACCAAGCGCTACGGCGACAAGCGCGTGGTGGAGGATTATTCCGACCGCATCCTGCGCGGCGACAAGATCGGCCTGATCGGCCCGAACGGCAGCGGCAAGACCACGCTGCTGAAGCTGATCCTGGGCGAGATCGCGCCGGATTCGGGCACCGTGCGGCTCGGCGCGCGCGTGGAGGTGGCGTACTTCGACCAGCTCCGCGCCGCACTCGATGATGAGTCCACGCTCTCCGACAGCATCTCGCCCGGCAGCGATTTCCTCGAGATCGACGGCAGCCGCAAGCATGTGATCAGCTACCTCGGCGACTTCCTTTTCCCGCCCGAGCGCGCGCGTGCGCCGGTCAAGTCGCTGTCGGGTGGGGAGCGCAACCGCTTGCTGCTCGCGCGCCTTTTCAGCCGGCCTGCGAACGTGCTGGTGCTCGACGAGCCCACCAACGACCTCGACATCGAGACGCTCGAGCTCCTGGAGTCCTTGCTGCAGGACTACGCCGGCACCCTTTTCCTGGTGAGCCACGATCGCGAGTTCCTCGACAACGTGGTCACGCAGACGATCGCTTTCGAAGGCGAGGGCCGCTGGAAGGAATACGCGGGCGGCTACAGCGACTGGCAGCGCGCGCGCGCGGGCGCCGAGCGCGAGGCGCGGGCCGAGAAGCGGGAGGAGGGGGACTCGGGGCGTGCGCGCGGGCGTACGCCCAAGGCCAAGCTGACCTACAAGGAAGCGCGCGAGCTCGAAGCGCTCCCGGAAATGCTCGTGGCGCTCGAGCGCGAGCAGGCGGAGATCGCGCGCCGCCTCGCGGACCCGGCGATCTACCAGGACCGAAGCGCGGACCCCAGGGCGCTCAGCGCGCGCCACGACGCGATCGAGGCCGAGCTCACCGGGCTTCTTGCGCGTTGGGAGGAGCTCGGGGCGAGGAAGTAACCGCGGCACCCGGGATCGGCTACAATTCAAACACCCGTTTGAATCCCCCTACCCATGAAAATCCTGGTCCCCGTCAAGCGCGTGGTCGACTTCAACGTGAAGGTCCGGGTGAAGGCCGACCAGAGCGGCGTCGAGCTCGCGAACGTGAAGATGTCGATGAATCCCTTCTGCGAGATCGCCGTGGAGGAGGCCCTCAAGCTGCGTGAGGCGGGCAAGGCGACCGAAGTGATCGCAGTATCGGCGGGCCCGGCCGCGTGCCAGGAAACGCTGCGAACCGCTCTCGCCATGGGCGCGGATCGCGCCATCCTCGTCGAGACCGACGTGGAGTTGCAGCCCCTTGCGGTCGCCAAATTGCTCAAGGCGGTGGTCGCTAAGGAGTCGCCGGGCATGGTGATCCTCGGCAAGCAGGCCATCGACGACGACGCGAACCAGACCGGACAGATGCTGGCCGCGCTCCTCGACTGGCCGCAGGCGGTGTTCGCGAGCAAGGTCGAGATCGGCGCAGGCACCGCCACGGTGATGCGCGAGATTGACGGCGGGATGGAAACCGTTGAAGTGAAGATGCCCGCGATCGTGACGACCGACCTGCGCCTCAACACGCCGCGCTACGCGACCCTCCCCAACATCATGAAGGCGAAGAAGAAGCCGCTCGAGGTGCTGAAGCCCGCGGACCTCGGGGTCGACGTCACGGCACGCCTGAAAACGCTCAAGGTCGTCGAGCCCGGCAAGCGCAAGGCGGGCGTGATGGTGAAGGACGTGGCCGAGCTGGTCGACAAGCTCAAGAACGAAGCGAAGGTGATTTGACGTGAATACGCCCCAGTCAAATCATCCCCGAGTCAGAGCCTGCCCCGGCAATCCTCAAGCCGGGGGGGATCCAGTCTCGAGGTTCACATAATGCCCGCGCTCGTCATCGCCGAGCACGACAACACGCAGCTGAAGGGGGGCACCGCGAATGCCGTGACCGCCGCCGCGCAGATGGGTGGCGACGTGCACGTCCTGGTCGCGGGTTCGGGGGCCAAGGCCGCGGCCGATGCCGCCGCCAAGCTTGCGGGAGTGACCAAGGTCCTGCACGTCGAGGCGCCCCATTACGCGGGCGGCCTCGCGGAAAATTTCGCTGCCCTCGTGGTTCCGATGGCGAAGGATTATTCGCACGTCGTCGCGAGCGCCTCGGCCTTTGGCAAGGGATTCATGCCGCGGGTCGCGGCTCTCCTTGACGTGGCGCAGGTTTCGGAGATCTCGGCAGTCGTAGCGGCGGACACCTTCGTGCGCCCGATCTACGCCGGCAACGCCTTCGCCACGATCCAATCCTCGGACCCGGTAAAGGTCGTCACCGTGCGCTCGACCGGCTTCGATGCCGCGAAGGCCACCGGCTCCGCGCCGGTCGAGTCGGCTGCGGCGGGCCCCGACAAGCAGCAATCGAAAGTCCTCTCGCAGGAGCTCACCCGCTCCACCCGTCCCGAGCTGGGCGGCGCGCGGCGCGTGGTATCCGGCGGGCGCGGGCTTGCCAGCGGGGAAAACTTCAAGATGCTCGAGACGCTCGCCGACAAACTGGGTGCGGCGATCGGCGCGTCGCGCGCCGCGGTGGACTCGGGCTACGTCCCCAACGATTACCAGGTGGGCCAGACCGGCAAGATCGTCGCTCCCGAGCTCTATATCGCCGTGGGCATTTCGGGCGCCATCCAGCATCTGGCCGGAATGAAGGACAGCAAGGTCATCGTCGCCATCAACAAGGATCCCGAGGCGCCGATCTTCCAGGTCGCCGACTACGGACTCGTGGGCGATCTCTTCCAGATCGTCCCCGAGCTGACCGCCAAGCTTTAGAACACCAAGGCGTTATCCGCCGATGAACGCAGGTGAACGTACAAGAGTGTTCGTGCCTGGCGTTCGCGGGCCGGCCCCAATGGCACGAAACCCCCAAGGGTTTATCCGTGTTCATCTGCGTTCATCTGCGTTCATCGGCGGATAACGCTCTAGTCAGTTAAAGGAAAGCAAAAATGGGTGAGTACGTCGCACCGCTGAAGGACATGCAGTTCGTGCTGAAGCACGTGGTCGGCCTGGACCAGGTCAATCAGCTCCCGGGTTGGGAGGACGTCACCGACGACGTGGTCGACGCGATCCTGGAGGAGGCGGGCAAGCTCGCCTCCGAAGTGCTGTCGCCGCTGAACGGCAGCGGCGACCGCGCCGGCGCCAAGTGGAAGGACGGCGCCGTCACCACGCCGCCGGGGTTCAAGGCGGCCTACTGGCAGTACGTGAACTCCGGGTGGGGCAACATCCTGTCGCCCACCAAGTTCGGGGGGCAGGGACTGCCGCACCTCGTCGCCACCCCCGTCGAGGAGATGTGGGGCGCGGCGAACCTTGCGTTCAAGCTCTGCCCGATGCTCACCCAGGGTGCGATCGAAGCCATCGAGTACGTGGGACCGGAATCGCTGCGCGAGAAGTTCCTGCCAAACATGGTGTCGGGAAAATGGACCGGCACGATGAACCTGACCGAGCCGCAGGCGGGGAGTGATTTGTCCCAGGTTCGCACCAAGGCGAGCCCGCAGGCCGACGGCACCTACCGGCTTAAGGGCCAGAAGATCTTCATCACCTACGGCGAGCACGACTACACCGAGAATATCGTTCACCTGGTGCTCGCGCGCATCGACGGAGCCCCCGAGGGCGTGAAGGGAATCTCGCTATTCGCGGTGCCGAAGTTCAACGTGAACCCCGACGGCTCGGTGGGCAGCCGCAATGACGTGAAGTGCGTCTCCATCGAGCACAAGATGGGCATCCATGCGAGCCCGACCGCGGTAATGGCCTACGGTGAGAACGACGGTGCCCTCGGCTACATCGTGGGCGAGCCGCACCGCGGCCTCGAGTACATGTTCATCATGATGAACGCCGCGCGGCTGTCGGTCGGGCTCGAGGGCGTGGCGGTCGCCGAGCGTGCCTACCAGCGCGCGCTCGCCTGGTCGCGTGAGCGGTTGCAGGGCAGGGTCGTCGGCGGCAGTGGGGCCAAGACCGCGCCGATCGTGCAGCATCCCGACGTGAAGCGCATGTTGCTCACCATGAAGGCGACCACGGAAGCCTCGCGCGCGCTGGCGTACTGGACGTCGGCGCTGCTCGACCGCGCGCGCAAGCATGGCGACGAGGCCGAGCGGCGGCGCTGCCAGGCCCTGGTCGACCTGATGATCCCCGTGGTGAAGGGCTGGTCCACCGAGAACGGCATCGAGGTCGCCTCGCTCGGCATCCAGGTGCATGGCGGCATGGGATTCATCGAGGAGACCGGCGCCGCGCAGCACCTTCGCGACGCGCGCATCACCACGATCTATGAAGGCACCACCGGGATCCAGGCCAACGACCTCGTCGGCCGCAAGGTGGGCCGCGAGCAGGGCCGCACGGCATTCTCGATCATCGCCGACATGGAAAAGCTCGCGCGCGAGATGACGGCGCCGAAGAACGTTCACCTCGAGGTGATCGCCGATCGTTTCTCGGCGGCCATCGGGCAGCTGAATGAAACGACGCAGTGGATCGTCGAGACATTTCCCGCCAACCCGGCGGCCGTCGCGGCGGGCTCGGTCTACTATCTCAAGCTGATGGGCATCACTCTCGGTGGCTGGATGATGGCGCGCTCGGCGCAGCTCGCGGCGCGTGCCCTCGAAGCGGGGGACGGCGACGCCACATTCCTGCGCGGCAAGCTCCTCACCGCGCGGTTTTATGCCGACCACATACTCCCGCAGTCGATGTCGCTCTCGGCAATGGTCATGCGGGGCGCTGACAGCGTGCTTGCGATCGAGGAAGCCCTGCTCTGACCCGGGCCTGACCTATCCGGCGGTGGTGGCCGCCGCCTCGTGGGTCGGCGCAAGCACTTCGGAGATCTCGTTGCGGTAGGCGACGTGCGAGCGCCCGTCGGCGCGGGAGAACTGCTTGGCGGCGTACATCGCCTTGTCCGCGTCGGCGAGCACGCCGGGCGGGCCGCTGCCGAATCGGTACTCGGCCACGCCGCAGCTCACCGAGACCCGCAGCTCCAGCCCCGGCGCGATCTCGCACGGGCTTGCAGAGATCGCCTTGATGATGCGCTCCATCACCATCTTGAGCGCACGGTTGCGGTGCAGGCCCACGGCGAACTCGTCGCCGCCCCAGCGCGCGACCCAGTCCCCGCGCCGCGTGTTCAGCTGCAGCAGGGCCGCCACGTGCGAGATGCACGCATCGCCCGCGCTGTGGCCGTGCTTGTCGTTGATCGCCTTGAAGTCGTTGATGTCGAAGTACGCGAGCTGGAAGGTCTGCAGGTCGCGCTCGGCGCGTGCGACTTCCTCGGCGAGGCGCTTGTCGCCCGAGCGGCGGTTGTAGATGCCGGTCAGCTCGTCGGTGTCGGAGACGCGCTCCAGCCGGCTGATGGTCTCGTGCAGCTGCGAGAGCGTGTACTGGGTGCCTTCCATGAGCCGCCCGGCGCGATCCTGGAAATGCACCGGAAGGTCGGGGAGCTTGCGGCTATCGATGTAGTTGCGCAGCGCCTCGGCGGTGAGCTCGATGGGCATCAGCAGCTCGCGCAGGATCCACATCGTGCCGAGGAAACCGACGAAGCACGCGAGCACCAGCGCCGCGAGGGCGGGGTACATCGTCTCCCAGTCGGTGCGCG
>JALYSB010000129.1 GCA_030855025.1 Pseudomonadota bacterium | reverse complement strand
TACCGCCCCGGCGCGATCTTCGCGCAACTTGCGCCATGGAGGAGCAACCTCGAGCGACGCGGCAGTTTCCACGTAGACCCGCGCCCGGGGATTCAGGCGCCGGGGGAGCGCTGCCAGCGTGCGCACTGCAAGGTCGGTCGCATACGGTGGGTCGACGAAAGCGACATCGAAGCTCTCGCCCGCGCGCAGCACATAGGAGAGCGCCTCGCTCGCGACGATCTCCAGCCCCTCGGCAGCGAGGGCGTGCGCCGATTCGCGCAGGCCCGCCACGACGCTCGCTTCGCGCTCGACCATCACCACCCGGGCCGCGCCACGCGACAACGCCTCGAAGCCGAGCGCGCCACTGCCGGCAAACAGGTCGAGGCAGGCCAATCCATCGAGGCGCTGGCCGAGCCAATTGAAGAGGGTTTCGCGGACACGGTCGGGAGTGGGTCGCAGTTGCGCGGCCGCCGGAAACTTCACGATGCGGCTGCGCCATTTGCCGGCGATGATGCGGACGCGGTTGCGGCCGCTCGAGAGGGCGGTCATCGTCGGGCGAATCATACCGTAAAATGTTTTGTTTCCCGCCCGCAGTTCCCATGCAATCCCTCAAAGCCCTGCTTCGCAAGGACCTCGAGCTCACCCGCTCGCGCTGGTCCAAGGCCATCGGCGTGCTGCGCGCGCGCCCGATCATCGACGAGGCCCTCTACGAGGAGCTGGAAGCGCAGCTGATCGCAGCCGACGTGGGCGTCGCCGCCACCGCGTCGCTCATCGAGCGGCTGCGCCGAGCGCAGCGCGACAAGCGCCTCGAGGATGGCGGTGCGCTCGAGGCCGAGCTGAAGAGCGCGCTGGTGGCGCTCCTCGCTCCCCTCGAGAAGCCGCTCGCGGCCGACCGGCCCAAGCCCTTCGTGATCCTGCTCGCGGGTGTGAACGGCGCGGGGAAGACGACCACGATCGCGAAGCTTACGCACCTCTTCCAGTCCCAAGGCAAGTCGGTGCTGCTAGCCGCGGGCGACACGTTTCGCGCCGCCGCGGTCGAGCAGCTGGCCGAGTGGGGCCGGCGCCACAACGTGACCGTGATCGCGCAGGAGAAGGGCGACTCGGCGGCGGTGATCTTCGACGCCATCGCGTCGGCGCGCGCCAAGGGCATCGACGTTGTCCTCGCGGACACCGCCGGGCGCCTGCCCACCCAGCTGCACCTGATGGATGAGATTCGCAAAGTCAAGCGCGTGATGGCCAAGGCCGACCCCACCGCGCCCCACGAGACTCTGCTGGTGATCGATGCCAACAACGGGCAAAACGCGGTGCGCCAGGTGAAGGCGTTCGACGACGCGCTAGGCCTGACCGGGCTCGTGGTCACCAAGCTCGACGGCACCGCCAAGGGAGGAGCGATCGCCGCGATCGCGCGCGAGCATCCGGTCCCGATCCGATTCATCGGTATCGGCGAGAAGGCCGGCGACCTCCGGGCGTTCGTGGCGAGCGAGTTCGTGGAAGCGCTCTTCGCGTGATCCAGTTTTCCGCCGTTGCCAAGCGCTACCCCGGCGGTCACGAGGCGCTGCGCGACGTCTCGATCGAGATTCCCGCGGGCGAGATGGTCGCGGTCACCGGCCACTCGGGCGCGGGCAAGTCGACGCTCCTCAAGCTCGCCGCGGGCATCGAGCGCGCCTCGAGCGGCACGGTGGTCGTCAACGGCCAGAACCTGGGCGCCCTCGGCGAGACCGCGCTCGCCGTGCTGCGCCGGCGCATCGGCTTCGTGTTCCAGGACCACAAGCTCCTGTTCGACCGCACTGCATTCGATAACGTGGCGCTGCCGCTGCGCATCGCGGGCTTCGGGCGCGAGGAGGCGGCGCGACGAGTGCGAGCCGCGCTCGACAAGGTCGGCCTGCTGGGGCGCGAGCGCGCGCCCCCCGTCGCGCTTTCGGGCGGCGAGCAGCAACGCCTATGCATCGCACGCGCGATCGTCAATCGTCCCAGCGTGCTGATCGCCGACGAGCCCACCGGCAACCTGGACGCCGACTACGCGCGCGCGATCGTGGATCTCTTCGTGTCGTTCAATCAAGTGGGCGTGACGGTGCTTCTCTCGACCCACGACGAGGCGAGCCTCGGCCGCCTCGGCTGTCGCCGGGTGGCCCTCGCCGCCGGCGCTCTCGCCCCGTGACCTGGCTGCGCCTGCACCTGAACGCGTTGGCCGAGGCCCTGCGCCGCATCGCGGGACAACCGGTGGCCTCGGCGCTTTCGATCCTGGTGCTCGCCACCGCAATCGCGCTGCCGGTCGTGGCCGCGGTGGCCTTGCGCAGCCTCGGCGCCGCCACCTCCGGCCTGGATACCGATCCGCACGTGAACGTCTATCTCGGGCTCGACGCATCGGATGAGGACGTCAAGCGCGTCGAGCAAGCCCTCAAGTCCAACGCGGCGGCGGCGAGCGTGCGCTTCATCTCGCGCCAGCAGGCGCTGGCCGAGCTCAAGGCCACCACCCACCTGGCCGAGATTCTCGCGACGCTCGACCGCAATCCCCTGCCCCACGCATTCACCGTGCGGGTGCGAACCACCGACTCCGAACGCATCGGGCAGCTTCGCGCCGATTGGTCGGCGCTGCCCAAGGTCGACCAGGTGCTCGCCGACTTCGAGTGGTCCGAGCGGCTCGGCCGCTGGGTGCGTTTCGGCAACCGCGCCCTGCTGGCGGCGTGGATCCTGCTCGGCACGGCGGTGGCGTTCGTGGTCGGCCACCTGATCCGGCTCCAGGTCCTCACCCACCGGGAGGAGATCGAAGTGAGCCAGCTCGTCGGGGCCACGGCGGCAGATGTGCGCCGGCCCTTCCTATATCACGGCGCCGTCCAGGGCCTGCTGGCGGGGGCGGCTGCCGTAGGCATGGCCGTGGCACTGGCGGGATGGGCGGGATACGAGATGCGGGCGCTCGCCCCCTCGTATGCCTCGGAATTAAAGGTGGTTTTCCTGTCCCTCGTGGAGAGTGGGGGCGTCGCCCTGGCGACTGCCGCGCTCGGATTGTGCGGCGCGTGGATCGCGGTCAGCCGGGAACTGCGGCGATTCTCCGCCCCGGGTTGAGCGGAACCTCTTACCGATTTAGCACTCCAATCTGCTGAGTGCTAAAATCGTTGCCTAGGAGGTCCACCAAGCGATGACCACGATGACTTTGCCGGCCCTGCCGCCCATTTCGAGCCTGGAGTCGTATGTCCAGGCGGTCAATACGATTCCGATGCTCACCCCCGAGCGCGAGACCGCGCTGGGCCGCGCCCTGCGCGAGGGCAACGACATCCATGCCGCCCGCGATATGGTGCTATCGCACCTGCGTCTCGTGGTATCCGTGGCGCGCAACTACATGGGCTACGGGTTGCCGCAGGCCGACCTCATCCAGGAAGGCAACCTCGGGCTCATGAAGGCCGTGAAGCGTTTCGACCCCGAGCGCGGGGTGCGCCTCGCCTCGTTCGCGATTCACTGGATCAAGGCCGAGATCCACGAATACATCCTGCGCAACTGGCGGATGGTGAAGATCGCCACCACCAAGGCGCAGCGCAAGCTCTTCTTCAACCTGCGCAGCATGAAGAAGAGCACCGCGTCGCTTACGCCGACGGAGATCACGCAGGTCGCCATGACCCTGAACGTGAAGGAAAGCGACGTGATCGAGATGGAGAAACGCATCCAGGGCGGTGACGTGGCACTCGACCCCTCGCCCGATGACGGCGAGGAATCGGTCTCGCCGATCGCGTTCCTCGCCGATACCGGCGAGGGGCCGTCGGAGATCTTCGAGCGCGAGCAATCCGAGACGAACCAGACCCGGGGGCTCGCCAGGGCGCTGGGCGGCCTCGACGATCGCAGCCGCCGCATCATCCAGGCGCGCTGGCTGGCCGAATCGCAGCCAAAGACCCTGCACGAGCTCGCCGACGAGTTTGGCGTCTCCGCCGAGCGCATTCGCCAGATCGAGGCGAAAGCCATGCAGAAGATGAAGAAGCAACTCGCCGCGGCGGGCTGAACCTACCGGTGGGGATTCGAACGGGGCCCGTCGGGCCCCGTTTTCTTTTCTACGAGTTGAGCAGCACCCGGAGGTCGGCGGCAATGCTCGCGGGCGGGGTACCCGGGGGGAACAGCAGCCGCATCTTCCCCTGGCGATCGAGCACGAAGATCTGCGCTGAGTGGTCGACGGTGTAGTTGCCGTCGCGGCCCGGGCGCTCGTGGGCGTAGACGTGGAAGTCCTTGGTGACTTTGGTGATCGCCGCGGCGTCGCCATGGAGTCCGAGAAAGTCGGGATGGAACGCCGGGACGTACTGCCGCAGCAGCTCCTCGCTGTCGCGTTTCGGGTCCACGGTGACGAACAGCACCTGCACGTCGCGCGAGTCGGGACCGAGGAGCTTCACCGCGGCCGCGAGGTCCGCGAGCGTGGTGGGACAGACGTCCGGGCACTGCGTGAAGCCGAACGAGACCACCACCAGCTTGCCGCGAAAATCGGCGAGCGAGCGCGCCTGTCCGTCATGACCGGTGAGGCGCAGCTCCCCGCCCATCGCCCCGCCGGTCACGTCGATGCCCTTGAAAGGTCCCTTGGCAGGACCGAGCACGCGGTCGCAGCCCCCCGTTCCCAGTGCTGCGGCGAAGAGCGCCGCCGCGAGGGCGAGACGCGCCCTCACCCGGTGGCGAGCGGCAGGTAGTGATCCACCATCAAGGCCGCGAACAGCATGGCGAGGAAGAAGATCGAGTAGGCAAAGGTGCGTTGGGCGAGCGCGTCGCTGTAGCGGTGCCAGATGGCGATGGCGTAGCCGAGGAACACGGCGTCCAGCACCAGCACGCAGCCGAGGTAGAAATAGCCCGCCATCCCCGTGGCAAACGGCAGCAGCGTCGCGGCGACCATCAGCAGCGTGTACAGGAGCAGGTGCAGCCGCGTGAACGCCTCCCCATGAGTCACCGGGAGCATCGGCACGCCGGCGGCCGCGTATTCCTTGCGCCGATACAGCGCGAGCGCCCAGAAGTGCGGCGGAGTCCACGCGAAGATGATGAGGAAGAGCAGCAGCGGCTGGAAGGTCACATCGCCCGTCACCGCCGCCCAGCCCAGCACCGGCGGCATCGCACCGGAGGCGCCCCCGATCACGATGTTCTGCGGGGTCGCCGGTTTGAGGATCACGGTGTAGACGACCGCGTAGCCCAGGAAGGTGGCGAGCGTGAGCCACATCGTGAGGGGATTGACTGCGTGCCAGAGGATCGCGAGCCCGAGGCCGCCGACGGCGCCCGAGGCGAGCAGGATCTGCGCTTGCGAGATCGTCCCGAGCACCGTCGGGCGTCCGCGCGTGCGCGCCATCGCCGCGTCGATCCTCTGCTCCACGAGGCAATTGAACGCGGCAGCCGCGCCCGCCACCAGCGCGATGCCGACGGTGGCCGCGGCGAGGAGCGCGATGGGTGGCGCCGCGGGCGTGGCGAGCAGCATGCCGATCACCGCCGTAAAGACGATGAGCGAGACCACGCGCGGCTTCGTGAGGTGCCAGAACTGCACCCACACGGCCCAGGATGAGGGGAGAGTCGCTTGCAAGATGCGCTATTTTACCTGTCAGCCGATCTGCGAGGCCTTGAGGAGCCGCTGCAGGTCGCGCAGGATGCGCTTGCGATCGGCCCGTTCGGGCCAGCGCATCATCACGTTGCCCCGGGGATCCACCAGGTAGATGTGCGCGCGATCGTTCGCCGCGCCGGGCGGCAAGCTCATCCCTGCCGGCGTGATCGCGACCTCGGTGCCCTCGAAATCCTTCGTGATGCCGGCGGCCGGCGGTCGCAGGTCGTCCACCACGAGCACGCGTGCCACCCGCGAGGCGTTGCGCCCCAGGGCCAGGCGCACCTGGCGCAGGGTGGCAAGCTTCTCCGCGCACGCCGCGGGGCATTCGCCCGAGTCCGAGGCGACGAGGACCCACTTGCCGCCGAGGCCGGAGAACGTGAAGCGCCCGCCGTCGGCGCGACCGAAGGACTGGGCAGTGATCGCGGCCGGCGGCAACAACAGCTCGCCGTAATTGGCGGTGGCGTCCGGGCGCATGAACCGGTAGGTGAGGAGCGAGGCGGCGATCGGGATCGCGAAGATCGCCACCAGGCCCGCGAGCTTTGCACGCGGCCCCATCACCGGATCCTGCGCAGGTTGAGCGCGACCCACAGCACCAGGGCGGTCGCGGCGAGCGCGAACCAGGTGAGCGCATATTCTTGGTGCTTGGCGATGCCGGCGTCGGGCTTCTCGCGCACCGCGGACAGCCCCGGCGGAGCGGAATCCATCAACACGACGATGGGAAGAACCGTGAGCCCGGTGTGGCTGCGGTATCGCTCGATCGAGAGGTTCTGCCACACGCTGCCCGCGATCGTGTCCGGCGAGAGCTCGAGATAGCGCGATGGCGGCCGGGTGGCGAGCCCGCTCACCTCGACGCGCCCCTGCGGCACGGCGACCGCTGGCGGGCGCGGGTAGTCGCGGCTGCGCGCGATCCAGCCCCGGTTCACCAGCAGCGCGTCCCGCGAGCCTTCGATGCGCAGCGGCGTGACCACATGGAAGCCTGCGCGCGCGCCGCGAATCTGGTTGTCGATGAACACCTGGTGCTCCGCGAGCCACTCACCGCTCGCTCGCACTTGCCGGTACAGGAGCGCGTCCGGCGAGGGCACCGAGCCCGTGAGGCGAACCGGCGCATCGGCCAGGCGCGCGTCGTAGAGGGCCTGGCGGCGGGATTTTTCCTCGGCACGATCAACCTGCCAGAACGCGAGGGACAAAGTGAGCGCGATGAACCCCACGGCCGCGACGGTTGTCACCAGGCGCGGCTCGAAGGAGAATGGCCCGATGCGCATCGTCATCATCCTGTTGCTGTTCGTCGTCCTCGCGAGCCTTTTCTCGGGACTCTACTTCGTCTACAAGGACAAGGGCACCACCAACCGGGCGGTGATCGCTCTCACGATCCGGATCGCGGTTTCGGTGCTGGTGTTCGTGATCCTGATCGTGTCCTACTACTTCGGCTGGATCACGGAGCGCGGCGTGTAGCTCCGCGCTACACCCAGTAGACGAACACGAAGAGCAGCAGCCAGACCACATCCACGAAGTGCCAGTACCACGACACCGCTTCGAAGCCGAAGTGGTGGTCGGGCTTGAAGTGCCCCGCAACGGCGCGAAACAGAATCACGATCAGCATCGTGACGCCGAGCGTCACGTGGAAGCCGTGGAAGCCCGTGAGCATGAAGAACGTCGACCCGAATACGCCCGAAGTGAGCTTGAGGTTCAGGTCCGAATACGCGTGCACGTATTCGTAGGCCTGCAGCCCGATGAAGATGATGCCCAGCAGGATGGTGAGAAACAGCCCGAAGATCAGGTTCTGCCGGTCACCGCGCTTGAGTGCCCAGTGGGCCCAGGTGACGGTGACGCCCGAGGAGAGCAGCAGCAGCGTGTTGATCGCCGGGATGCCCCACGCGCCCATCGGCGTGAATTCCGGCGGCCGGTAGGGGCCCGCCGAGGGCCAGTGCGCCGCGAAATCAGGCCACAGCAACTTGTTGTCGAGGTCGGCGAGCCAGGGGAGCGAATACACGCGCGCGTAGAAGAGCGCGCCGAAGAACGCCGCGAAGAACATCACCTCCGAAAAGATGAACCAGCTCATCGCCCAGCGGAACGACATGTCGACTTGGCTGTTGAACAGCCCGCCCTCGCTTTCGCGAATCACGGTGCCGAACCATCCGAAGAGCATGTAGACCAGGGTAAAGAACCCCACGGCGAACGGCATCCACCCCTCGCCGTAGCCGTTCATGAGGAGCACGCCTCCGGTCGCCAGGAAGAAGAGCGCGACCGAGCCGACCACCGGCCAGTGCGAGGGAGGAGCGAAGTAATACCCGGAAGTGTGTGTGTTGGCCACGGTTGTTTCCCTTTGTGGACTGCGCTTACCTTGTCACGAGCTGCACGATTGTCGAAGGCGCGTTCCTCAAGTCCGCGCCTTGGGCGACTCGAAGAACGTATACGACAGCGAGATGGTGGTGAGGTCGCGCGGCGCGTCGGATGCCACCCGGAACACCACCTGCATCTCGCGCGATTCGCCGGCGCGAAGCGTCTGGTCGGAGAAGCAGAAGCACGCCTGCTTCTCGATCCAGCGCGCGGCGACGGCGGGCGCGGTATTCATGTTCGCGTGGGCGGTTACGTCCCGCCCGAGGGTATTCACCACGCGGTAGCGCACCGTGGTGAGCTGGCCCGGATGCACCTTCACGCTGCGATCGATCGCCTCGAATTTCCACGGCAATCCCGCGCTCGACGCGAGCATCTCGACGGTCACCTCGCGGCTCGCGTCCACCTGGGTGTTGGCGGGGCCGACCGCGCGCGTCTGCGTGATGCCGATCGCCTCGCAGATCTGCCGGTACATCGGAACCATCGCGAAGCCGAAGCCCAGCATGCCCACCGCGATCACGATGAGCTTGCCCATCATCTGGCGATTGCGCAGCTCGAGACTCCCGCGGGCGTCCATCAGCGGGCGAACTGCAGCAGGATCACCAGGTAGATGCCCAGCGCCATGCCCGCGAGCACCAGGCCCGTCACCATCGCGGCCTTGCGCTGCCTCGACGTCGCCACCGACGGTGCTTCGCGGCCGCTCACTTGATGACGGGCGCAGTTTCGAACGTGTGGTACGGCACCGGGGTCGGCAGGTGCGTCCATTCGAGCGAGTCGGCGCCCTCCCACTGCTTCTGCTCCGCGGCCTTGCCCTGGCGGATGGTGGCCACCACGATGTAGAGGAAGAGCAGCTGCGAGAAGCCGAAGATGAAGGCGCCCACGGTCGAGATCGCATTCCACTCGGTGAACTGCAGCGCGTAGTCGGGGATGCGCCGCGGCATGCCCGCCAGCCCGAGGAAGTGCTGCGGGAAGAAGGCAACGTTGAAGCCGATCATCGACAGCCAGAAGTGCAGCTTGCCGAGGCCCTCGTTGTACATGTGGCCGGTCCACTTCGGCAGCCAGAAGTAGATGCCGCCCATGATGGCGAAGAGCGCGCCGGATACCAGCACGTAGTGGAAATGCGCCACGACGTAGTAGGTGTTGTGCAGCGTGATGTCCACCGGGACGATCGCGAGCACCAGTCCCGAGAAGCCGCCGATGGTGAACAGGCAGATGAACCCGACCGCCCACAGCATCGGCGTCTCGAAGCTCATCGAGCCGCGCCACATGGTCGAGATCCAGTTGAAGATCTTGACACCCGTGGGCACCGCGATGAGGATCGTCGCGTACATGAAGAAGAGATTGCCCGCGGCCGGCATGCCGACCGTGAACATATGGTGGCCCCAGACGATGAACGACAGGATCGCGATGGAGGACGTGGCGTACACCATCGACGCGTAGCCGAAGAGGGGCTTGCGCGCGAAGGCCGGGATGATCTGCGAGACGATCCCGAACGCCGGCAGGATCATGATGTACACCTCCGGGTGGCCGAAGAACCAGAAGATGTGCAGGAACATCGTGGGATCGCCGCCGCCGGCCGCGTTGAAGAAGCTGGTGCCGAAGTGGCGGTCGGTGAGCAGCATCGTGACCGCGCCCGCGAGCACCGGCATCACCGCGATCAGCAGGTACGCGGTGATCAGCCACGTCCAGACGAACAGCGGCATCTTCATCAGCGTCATCCCGGGGGCGCGCATGTTGA
>JALYSB010000128.1 GCA_030855025.1 Pseudomonadota bacterium | reverse complement strand
GTAGCCAGGAGAAATGAAGATGCCTTCCTTCGACATACTTTGCGAGGCCAACGCGGTGGAGCTGAAGAACGCCGTGGACACGGCCAACAAGGAAGTCGCCAACCGCTTCGACTTCAAGGGTTCGGACGCGAGGTTCGAGCTGAAGGAGAAGGAGCACGAGATCACCGCCTTCGCCGACGACGAGTTCAAGCTGGGCCAGGTGCGCGATGTGCTGCTCGCCAAGATGGCAAAGCGCGGCGTCGACGCCCGCTTCCTCAAGATGGAGGACGCGGAGAAAATCGGCGGCGACAAGATGAAGCAGAAGATGACGGTCAAGAACGGCGTCGAGACCGATCTCGCCAAGAAGATCGTGAAGATGCTCAAGGACGCGAAGATCAAGGTGACTGCCTCCATCCAGGGCGACGTGGTGCGCGTGAGCGGCAACAAGAAGGACGACCTGCAGTCGGCGATCCAGCTGGTGCGCTCGGGCGTGACCGAAGTGCCCCTCAGGTTTGACAACTTTCGCGACTAGGACCGTGCCGCAGGACGTCGTCATCACCGAGGCGCTCGATGCGGCGTCGATCGCGCAGTGCCGGGAGCTCTTCGTCGAGTACCAGCAAGGCCTCGGCATGAGCCTGTGCTTCCAGGGCTTCGACGCCGAGCTCGCCTCCCTGCCCGGGGACTACGCACCCCCCCGCGGCCGGCTGCTGCTTGCGCGCAAGGGCACAAAGCCCGTGGGATGCGTGGCGCTTCGCCCGCTCTTCCATCGCGATGCGGAGATGAAGCGCCTCTATGTGCGCCGCGTCAGTCGCGGCAGCGGCCTCGGCCGCCGGCTGGCGGAACGGGTCATCGCGGAAGCGCGCGCGCTCGGCTACGAGGTGCTCAAGCTCGACACGCTGCCCACGATGCACGCCGCGCACACTCTCTACCCGACCCTCGGATTCCGCGACACCGCGCCGTACAACGACAGTCCGGCCAGCGGGGTGCGCTTCCTCGCGCTCGACCTCAAGCCTTGAGGTTTTTCGCCCAGCGGCGGTAGAGCCGCTCGGCGGTGCGGTTCAGCTCGGGCAGCTTCGCGGGCATCTCCTCCTGGATCGCCTCGACCGGCTGCACCGCGGGACTGGTGAGGTTGGCGCGCACCTCGCCCGAGCCGCTGTCGATCCAGCTGGCGATCATCTCCGGGGTCATCTCGACGTGGCATTGCAGGCCGAGGTGGCGGCCGTCGACCACGTATGCCTGGTTGGCGCAATGCGCTCCAGTGAGGATGCGCTCCCCGCCCGGGGGGATGGTGAAGGTGTCGCCATGCCATTGGAAGGTGGTGAACTGCGACACGTCGTCCCCGAACCATTCGCGCGCTAGCGGCGTGCCTTCGACTTGCACCGGGTTCCAGCCGATCTCCTTCACCGGGTTGCGCGAGACCGTGCCGCCGAGCGCGCGCGCGAGCATCTGGCCGCCGAGGCAATGGCCGATCACGGGCACGCCCTGGCCGACCGCGTCACGCATGAGTGCCAGCACCGGTTGCGTCCACGGCAACTCGTCGTTGGCGCTCATCGGCCCCCCCATGAACGCGAGCCCCGAGAATTCCTGGCTGGATGCCGGCACGGACTCGCCCGCGTCGAGCTTCACCAGGGTCCACGGCACCCGGCTCGCGTCGAGGAATGTGGCAAAATGCCCCGGGCCTTCGGTGTCGGAAAATCGGAATACGGCGACGGGTTTCACGGTGCTCTCATGCGACTAGTTTGGGTGATCCTCGCCGCGCTCCTCGCAGCACCAGGGGCGTTCGCCACCGACGTGAACGTGATCGGGCTCTTCTCGGGCAAGGCGGTCATCGTGGTGAATCGCGGCGCGCCGCGCACGCTTTCCATCGGCCAGGCCACCGCCGAAGGCGTGAAGCTCATCTCGGCGGATTCGCGCACGGCGGTCTTCGAGATTGACGGCAAGCGCCAGAGCCTCGAAATGGGCCAGCACTTCGAATCGAGCGTGTCCGCTGCTCCGGGCGCGCGCAGCTCCGTGGTGCTGTCGCCCGACACTCGCGGGCACTTCATCGTCGACGGCGGGATCAACGGCAACTACGTGCGCTTCCTGGTGGATACGGGGGCGACCCACGTCTCGATGCCCGCGTCGGAAGCAGCGCGCCTCGGGATCGATTTCCGCAAGGGCGAGCGCGCCCTGGTCCAGACCGCCAACGGCACCGCGGCGGTCTACCGGGTCGCGCTCGATAGCGTGACTCTGGGCGACATCACGATCTATAACGTGTCGGGCATGGTTCACGAAGGCGCGGGGCTCGATATCACGCTCCTGGGTATGAGCTTCCTCAACCGCACCGAGATGCGGCGCGAGGGGGCGACGCTCACGCTTACCAAGCGCTACTAGGACGCGGCGCCCCGCCCGGGACCCTTCGCGATCATCGCGTAGGCCGAGTGGTTGTGGATCGATTCGAAGTTCTCGCTCTCGACCACGTAGCCCTCGATTCGAGGATCGCGATTGAGGCTCGAGGCGATGTCGCGGACCATGTCCTCGACGAACTTCGGGTTGTCGTAGGCGTGCTCGGTCACGTATTTCTCGTCGGGGCGCTTCAATAGCCCCCACAGCTCGCTCGAGGCCTGCTGCTCCACGCCGTCGATGATCTCCTCGATCCACACGAACGTGTTGATGCGCGCGGCGACCGTCACGTGCGAGCGCTGGTTGTGCGCACCGCGCGCCGAGATCTTCTTGGAGCACGGGCACAGGCTCGTGACCGGCACCAGCACCTTGAGGGTGAAGGTCTCGCGGCCGTCGAGGATCTCGCCGATGAACGTCACCTCGTAGTCCATCAGGCTCTGCACGCCCGACACCGGCGCCTTCTTGTTCACGAAGTACGGAAACGTCATCTCGATGTGGCCGCTCTCGGCCTCGAGCTTCTTCACCATCTCGCGCAACATGAGCCGAAAGGTGTCGGGCGAGATCTCGCGCTCGTGGGCGTTGAGGATCTCGACGAAGCGCGACATGTGGGTGCCCTTGAAGTGGTGCGGCAGCCCCACGTTCATGTTGAAGTGCGCGATGGTGTGCTGGATGCCGCCCGCGCGCTCCTGGATCTTCACCGGGTGGCGGATCGACTTGATCCCCACGCGGTCGATCGCCAGCTGCCGGGTGTCGGGGCTGCCCTGGACGTCGGGAATCTGAAGGGTCTTGTCGCGCTGGTTCATGGGACGCGGTCGTGTCACTCGAGAGGGCCAGACCTAGGATTATAGGGCCTTGGGCCCGAGGCCCCGGGGAGCGCGCCTGTCAGGGCAGGCGGCCGGCGACCACCATGCGGTTGATGACCAGGTGGATCGCGCCCCAGTGCAGCAGGTCGTCGAAGTCGGTGCCGGCCTCGCGCGAAACGAACGACGCGTCGCCGTCGAGGTTCTTCGCCTCGTCGGTCCCGGGCGGCGGCTCGAGGGCTCCGTTGGCGCCGGTGGAAAGCAGGACGAATGCGGCGCGCCGAGTGAGTTGGCTCGCGGCAGGGCCGCAGCCGCTGGCGCTCGCGGCCGCGCCGTGGGTGCACACGAAAAGGTAATGCGGCGCCGCGCCGAGACCCGGGAGCGTCGCCATCTGCAGCCCGTTGGCGCGCGTGAGCGCGTGGGAAATCGAATCGATCGTTCCGGCGTGGACTGCGTAGCGCACCCGGTTGCGCACGCCGCCCCACCCATCGCGGAGGAACCCCTCGGCATCCAGCGCCGAGAGGCCGAGCGCCGCTCCCGGCAGCAGGCCCGCGTGGAAGTTCGCGCACCGGCCGTTGGCAGCGTCACCGCCCGACGCGAAGCTCTCCAGCCCGAGGCTCTCCGCAGTGGCGGGGCAGGGCAGCCGGCCGTGCGCGGCGACGAAGCCCAGGAGGGCATCACGCGCCTCCTCGAGTGTGCGCCGCGTCTCCTCGTGGCGGCGCATCTGCACCTGGGCGGCGAGCGGCACCGCAAGGCCGCTGGCGAGGAGCGCAACGATCACCAGCGCGATCATCGCCTCGAGCAGCGTGAAGGCGCGCGCGGCCCGCTTACGGGATGGAGACAATGACGTCCTGCCGCAGGCGCGTTCGCGCCCTGCTGGTCACGCGTGTGCAGCCGGCGTGTGTGCAAGCGACCTGCTCGGGGAGGCAATCCCCGGGAAACTGGGTCGCGAAGAGCGCGAGGCGCCGCCCTGCCGCAAGGGTCCTGCCGGCGTCGTCCGCCACCTCGAGTCCGCCCGGTGCCGCGAGTGCGTAAAGCACGTGCGGCTGCCATGCGGGCCACCAAGCGGGCTCGGTGGTGCTGGCCTTGCAACTTCCAGCGTCAAGGGCAGCGGCGTCGACGCGCCCGAGAAATTCGCTGGCGGCGCACGCCTGCGCAGGAGGCGCGGGCGCGTCCGCGCGGACGCGCAGGCAGTGCGCGATTTCGAGGGCGACGCGCGCCATGACGCGCGGCATGAGGTCGTTGTAGGCGATCACCGCGAGGCGATCATTGACCGCGGTCTCGCCGCCGGGCGCCGCGACCGGCCCCAGGATGAAGCCGTCCCCGTTGCCCGCGCGGCCGGCGGCATCGCTGCGGTCGTGGAACGCCGCATTGTCTTCGCTCCCCGCGTGAGCGGGCGCCACGTCGAGGTAGTTGGTCGGGTCGCAGCGAGCCGCACGCCGGGGCGGATCGGCGATGCAGCGCCCGAGCGAATCGCAATCCCCGGGAGCGCATTCGCGCCGCTGCGCATGCCCGTCGAGGCGAGTAAGGGGCGCACCCGGCGCGATCACGACGGCGACCGCTCCGCCGTCGGCTGCGCGAGCAGGATCCGCCGCCGTGCCGTCGTGGAGCACCGTGCCCGACGCATCGCGGACGGTCAGCGTGCCGAGGGCGGAGGCGGGGGTCATCTCCCGGCACGCGGCGCTCGCAGCGCAGTTGAGCAACCCCTTGTGGCGGGTGGAGACCGAATACCAAAGACGCTCGCCGTGCCCGTCCCTGAGATCCGGCAGGCCGAGTGTCTTCCACGGCAAGCGCCCGAGCCGGTCGGCCTGCCCGAGGTGCCCCGAGAGCGAGCCGCACGTCGCTTCCGCCCAGCCGTCATCGTCGGTATCGGGGCAGGGCAGGTAGCCCGGACCCAACTCGCGAGTGATCGGGCGCTCGGCGGCGTAGGCGACCAGCGCCTCGCGTGCTTGCGCGAGGGCGCGTTCGCTGATGCGGTTGCGATGGACGCTGGTGGCATGGGCGCTCATGCCGATTGCCGCGACCGAGCCCATCACCGCGAGGAGAAAAAGGGCGACAAGGATCAGTCCGGCGCCACGGTTCCGTGCATGCCGCTTCAACTTGGCCTCACGCCGCGAATTGCGAGGCCCCATTCATAACAATCCGGCACCGCCGGTGCCCGCGAGAATCCCCTGCGCATTGTGCGCGGGGACGGCTTGACTAGCGAGGGGGCTTGCGCTCGATCTTGAGCGCGCCGTCGGCGGGCGCCGCGTAGCCGCGCACCGAGTCGGGCTCGAGCAGCGCGCCGGCCTTCGGCGTGGTGACCAGCGTTGGCACCCCGTCGACCCAGACGGTGCTACGCCCATCGCTGCGTTTCACGAACCCGGTCACCTGGCTGGGGCCGACGCGCGGCGAGCCAGCCCGATCGGTGGGCTCGCCCCGGCGTAGGCGGTCGAGGCGCGAACGCTCCTCGGGCGAATTGAAAAGGGTCCCCAGCTCGACCGCGCACGCGCTGTCCACGGCGCACACAAGCACCGCAGCGAGGAGGACTCGCCTAGCCCGGGCGGTTCGCATTCTTTTCCTTGAGCGTGATCCATTCGAACGCGCATTCGGCCTCGACGCGCGGCTGCAGGGCATCGGGCGACGGGGCGTCCACGCGGCGCATCTGGCAGCGGTCGAGGGGATAGAACCCCTGGCGGCTCTGGCCGAGGGACTCGACGAATCCGATCACGTCGCCCTCGTGCAGCGCGCGAATGCGCACCTTCACCCGGCTCGCGAGCACGTCGACCGCGGGATAGACGCGCCCGCCGGCGAGCGGGAGCGGGCGCTGGGCGGCGATCTCGTAGTCGAGTGAGAACAGCTGGTGGCGCGCGCGCATCGCATTCACCATCTCGACCAGGTCGAGGCGGTGCTCTCCCTGGAGCAGCCCGCGCGCGACCAGGGTGCGGAAGACTTCCGCCGATTCCTGCTGGCTGTCGCGCTCACGGCGCGCATTGTCCAGGCGCACGCGCGCCTCCTGGAGCCGCTTCCCAAAGTTCGCGCTCTGGCGCTTCTCGCGATCGAGGTAGAGGTTGCTCCCGATGGCGAGCGCAATCGCGGCCGCGATCGACAGGACCAGCAGCACCGCCGAGGTGCGCAGCGTGCGGACCCCCTCGGGGCGGAACAATGTCTTCATGCCGCACCACCGCGGTCGCGCACCACTCGAAGCACGAAGCGCGGCTCCATCATGGCCGGCTCGGTTTCGGAGTGGCGGCCTTGCAGCGACAGCGAGGTACGTACGTCCAGCGGGCTCTCGGCCACCTCGGCGCGGAAGCCGGGAATTGCACCGATGGCCTCGGCGAGCTTCTCGACACGCTCGAGCGCGCCGCGGAAATCGTTGGCCCCGACGCGGACAGACGCCTCGAGCATCGCGACCTCGTAGCGGCCCCCCGCGAAGGGTGGGTTGGCCACCGCCTCCGCCGTAGGCGGCTGGGGCGCGCCGCCCTCGCCCGGCTTGGGGACTGCCTTTACCGGCGGCGAGCCGCGCATGGCGCTCATCGACAATGCCGGGACGGCCTTTGCGTCGTCGGTCGCCTGCCATGAAAGCTGCCACAACCGAACGTCGGGGTGCGTCGACAGCACCGCCGAGACGGGCCGCAGGAACTCCGGCATCGAGGGGAAGGAGCGGATCGCCCCGTTGTAGAACGTCACGGCGTCGCGCATCGTCGAGCCGCCGGCGCCGTACGTCGTGGTCGCGCGTCCGAGCTCGTCGTGCTCGCGGGTCAATTCGGCGAGCTGGGCGGCGACCCGGGTGTCGGCCTCGTCGCCCTGGAAGACTCGCGCCACGTTGTATCCGGCCCAGGCGATGCCCGCGACCAGGACCATCACCGAGGCCCGGTTGAGCGCGATGCGCGCGCGCCGCACGGTTGCGTGGCGGCGCAGTTCCTGCGAGGCGAAATGGTTGGCCGAGGGGCGCAGCAGGAAGAGGTGGATCAACACCTCCTCGGCGGTGGAGTCGAGCGGGGCGGGCTTCAGGCCCAGCTTCATCGACGCCTGCTCGATGTCGACCACGCGATACTGGATCTGGGCGAAGTCGCGCAGCTCCGGCTGGATTGCGGGACGATCGGAAGGATGCACCAGCACGCACACCTCGAGGCGGTCATCGGCGCCGAAATGCCGCAGGCTGTCGAGGTATTGCCAGGTGCGCGTGGTCTCCTCGGCGATCATGGCGCCAAGCGTCTGGCCTTCCTCGAGGTCGACCGGCGTCAGGCGGCTGAACTTGATCTCGTTGTCGTGAAAGTAAGTCTGGCGCATCGCTTCACCCGGCGTGAAGGTCACGAGCAGCGTGTGCGGGAAGACGAGATCGAGCTCCTCCAGGAGCGTCGCGCTGAAGACCGCGGCCGAGTAGATTCCCGCGAGCGGCACCTTGTGGCGCTCGATCGCCTCGACCCACGGGCGCAGCACCTCCGGGTTGGTGATCGCGGTATAGATGACGCGGTCGTCGCGCCGCCCCTCGGACTCGCGGCCCTGCATCGCGGCGTAGCGGTAGGGGGTGTTGCGGAAGATCTGCGTGAGCTTGCGGGCCACCATCGCCTCGCGATCGCGCGTGCCCACGTGCGGGATCGTGTCGAGGCGGAAGTCCTCCTCGGTCAGGTCGGTGAAGAGGTACGTGGGAACCTGCGCCATGCCGGCGAGGTAGCGCTCGAACTCGGTGGCGCCGGCCCCCGACACCGCGAACTCGCGCCGTGCGACCAGGCGCTTGCCCTGCGTCGCCACGCTGACGAGCCGGCTGTTGGTGAGGTAGAGGAAGTGTCTCGACATGGGCTCGCCTAGAACTTGATCTTCGCGATCACGTCGTAGATCGGCAGGAAGATCGAGTACAGGATGCCGATGATCAGAACGCCCAGCACGATGGTGGTGGCCGGGCCGAGCAGCGTCTGCATCTTCGCGATCCCGTCGCGCACCTGGCGGTTGTAGAAATAGCTCACGTTGAGGAGCGCCGTGTCCAGCGCCCCGGTCGATTCGCCCACCCGGAGCATGCGCAGCACCAGCGGCGGGAAGAGCTTGGTGGCGACGAACGCCTGCGAAATTCCCTGGCCCTCGGAGATGCTGCGGCCAACGCGCTGCAGGCCCTCCTCCATGACGCGGTTGCCCATGATCTTCTCGCAGATCTGGATGCAGTCGAGCACGCTGATGCCGGCCTTGTACAACATGGCGAAGAATGTGGAAAACCGCGCGAGGATGATCTTCTGGCGCAGCTCTCCCAGCAGCGGCAGCTTGAGGGCCATCGCGTCGATCCAGCGCTGCACGCCCTCGTTGGTCTTCGCGACGAACCAGAGTGCGGCGATCGCCGCGGCCGGAATCCCGAGCATCAGGTACCACCAGCGCACGAAGACGTCGGACAGGAAGATCAGCACCTCGGTCTCGCGCGGCAGCTTCGGGACCAGTTGCTTGAAGGTGAGGGCGAGCTGCGGCACCAGCACCGTCATCAGCACGAACACCACGCCCACGATCACCACCATCACGATCAGCGGGTAGATCATCGCCTTCTTGGCCTGGCTCGCGATTTCGTCTTGCCACTTGAGGTTCTCGGAAAGCTCGTCGAGCACCTCGGTCAGCGTGCCGCTCTGCTCGCCGGCGCGCACCAGCGCCACGAACACGTCGTCGAAACAGTACGAGTGGTTGGCCATCGCCTCCGAGAGCTTCAGTCCCCCCCCGATGTCCTCGAGCAGGCTCGCGATCACCTGGCGGAAGCCGGGGTTGTCGACGGTATCGCGCAGGTCGGTGAGCGCCTCGATGATGTTCACCCCCGCCTTGAGCAGCTGCGACAGGTGGAAGCAGAAGGTGATGAGCTCGGGGCGCGAGACGTTGCGCGTGCGTGCCACGGTGGAACGCTTGACGCCCTCGAAGGTGACCAGGTCGAGCCCGAGGCGCTTGAGCCGCAGCTCGAGGTCGATCGCGTTGGCCGCGTCCAGGCTGCCGGTGGAGATGCGGCCATCGGCGTCGACGGCGCGATAGGCGAACAGCGCCATCCGACCCTCAGATCACGCGGTCGGTGAGGTCGACCACGCGCGAGATCTCCTCCAGGCTCGTCTGGCCGAGCAGCACGCGCGAAATGGCGTCCTCGGCAAGCGAGCGAAAGCCTTTGGCGGCCGCGGCGCTGCGAATCTCGCGGCCGGTGGCGCGGCGCGCGATCAGCTCGTCGATCTCGGCGTCGAGCTTGAAGAGCTCCATGATCGCGACCCGCCCCCTGAAGCCGGTGTTGTCGCAGCGCGCGCATCCCACGGCGTGATAGACCGGCCGGGAGTCGTCGTTGTCGATGCCGAGGAGCTTGCGGGTCATCGCGTCGGGCGTCGAAGGGGCCTTGCAGTGCGCGCACAGCCGTCGCATGAGGCGCTGTGCGATCACCCCGATGATGTTGCCGGCCATGATGTCGGGCAGCACCCCGAGGTCCATCAGTCGCGGCACGGCGCCGATGGAGGAGTTGGTGTGCAGCGTCGAGTACACCTGGT
>JALYSB010000127.1 GCA_030855025.1 Pseudomonadota bacterium | reverse complement strand
ATGAGCTGCTTGCAGCGCGCCACCGCTTCATAGAAAGCGCCCTCGCCGATGTTGGAGGTCGGGGCATCGAGCGTGCCCCCCGCAGCATGCGGCGGCAGCTCCGCGGGGCGGCGAAGCTGGGCGCGCAGCTCCTGCAGGCGGCGAGTTCCCGTCGCAAAGGCACCCGTCGTGCCGGGATCGGCATAGACGATCAGGTGCAGCTTGCCCGACAGGTTGTCCACCACCGCCAGCTCCTCGGACAGCAGCAGGCGAATCTCGGGAAGGCCCAGCGGATCGGGCTTCGCCGCGCCGCGCAACCGTGTCTCGATGTAGCGCACCGTGTCATAGCCAAAGTAGCCGGCGAGCCCGCCCGAGAAGCGAAGCTTCGGGCCCATGGGCGCGGCGCGGAAAGACTTCAGGTATCCGTCGATGTACTCGAGGGGATCGGCCACGGTCTTGCGGTCCGAGACCTTGCCGTCGAGGGTCCGCGTGACTTGCAGGCCTTCGACCTCGATGCGCTCGCGGGCGGGCAGCCCCACGATCGAATAACGCCCGAAGCGCTCTCCGCCGATCACCGATTCCAGCAGATAGGAGCCCGGGCGATTGGCGAGCTTGAGGTAGATGGAAAGCGGCGTGTCGAGATCGGCGAGCGTCTCGAGCTGCAGGGGTATCCGGTTGTATCCGGCGCGGCCGAGCGCCAGGAATTCGTCTTCAGTCATGGGTCACCACACGGAGAAATCACTTGCGAGAGGAACGACGATGCGAGCGCTCTAGCGCCAGCTATGCCATCGCCAATCGAAATGAATTCCGCGCAGTGCCATGGTGTGGGAATCGGGGGAGCGAAGCCGTCGGGGCGGCTAGGCGGCCATTGTAGCCCGCTTCAACGCCTCACGCATGCGACGGATGGCAGCTGCACGGTCCCTTTCGCTGAAGATCGCCGAGCCCGCCACGAACGTGTCCGCGCCAGCGCGCGCGATGGCCTCGATGTTGTCAGCCTTCACGCCGCCGTCGATCTCGAGCCAGATGTCGCGCCCGCTCGCCGCGATCCGGCGGCGCGCGTCGCGCACCTTTTCCAAGGCGCCGGCGATGAACGACTGCCCGCCGAAACCCGGGTTGACCGACATGATGAGGATCAAGTCGACCTTGTCCATCACGTGGTCGAGGTAGGCGAGCGGCGTGCCCGGATTGAACACCAGCCCCGCCTTGCATCCCTCGGCGCGAATCAGCCCCAGCGTCCGGTCGAGATGCTCGCTCGCCTCGGGATGGAAACTGATGATCGAGGCGCCCGCGCGCGCAAAGTCCGGAATGATCCGGTCGACCGGCTTGACCATCAGGTGGACGTCGATCGGCACGCTGCAATGGGGGCGAATCGCCTCGCAAACCAGGGGACCCACGGTGAGGTTGGGAACGTAATGGTTGTCCATCACGTCGAAGTGAATCAGGTCTGCGCCCGCATCGATCACCGCACGCACCTCCTCGCCGAGCCGCGCGAAATCCGCGGACAGGATGCTCGGGGCGATGCGAAATTCGCAACGTGTCATGGGGTCTCGGAACCGGGGGCGGAAGCGGTGGAATTCTACGTGGAAACGGTGGCGCGCGCGCCTGGAGCGCGCCCGGTTCTCTGCTAACATCTTCGAGATGCCCGAAGCCAAGAAATACAGCGTCGCGGTCACTGCGCATTCCACCTATCTTCCCGACCAATCCGACGAGGAAGAGGACCGATACGTGTTCGCCTACACCATTCGCATCACCAATAACGGCAGCGTGAGCGCGCAGCTCGTGAGCCGCCACTGGATCATCACCGACGCCGACAACCAGATCCAGGAAGTCCGCGGCATGGGCGTGGTGGGCGAGCAACCGGTGCTCAAGCCCGGCGACACGTTCGAGTATTCAAGCGGCTCGTCGATACCCACCGCCGTCGGGACCATGCGCGGCAGCTACCAGCTGGTCGCCGAGGACGGCACCCGGTTCGAGGCCGGCATTCCCGAGTTCACGCTCAGCGTGCCGCGCGTGCTGCACTAATCCGGCCTCAACGCTCGTCTTCCTTGCGCTCCTCGGATTTCGGCTTCTTGGGAATGGTCCACCAGACGATCGCCACTGCGATCGCCAGCACCAAGAGAATCTCGAGGAATACCCAGACCATGCACGCATTATCTTCGATCGGTCGCGCCGCAGGCGCCACGGCCCTCCTCGCGCTCTGGGGATGCGCCACGCCACCACCACCGCCGCGCGAGACCGCGGTCGTGCCCGAGCTCGTCTGCCCGCCGGCCGAGAAGCCTTTATGCCCTGCACCGGTCCCGCCCCTTGCCGTCACACCGCCGGCGCCGCCCGTGGACTACCGCGGCAAGCTGCAGCCCGCGTCGTGGATGGAGCTGCCCGACTGGCGGCGCGAGCCGCTCAAGCCCGCGCTTGCGGCCTTCGCCCGCAGCTGCGCGGTGCTGGAGAAGCAATACGCGTGGAAGGGCCCCTGCGCTGGCGCGGTCTCGCTCCTTCCTGCGTCGACGGAAGCGGAGGTCGCCTCGTTTTTCGAGCTCAACTTCGATCCCCATAGGGTCATCAACGCGGACGATTCGGCCGCGGGCATGGTGACCGGTTACTACGAACCGCTGCTGCGCGGAAGCCGCACGCGTACGACGCGCTATCCCCACCCGCTCTACGGCGTGCCCGAGGACCTGCTGGTGATCGACTTGTCGTCGGTCTATCCCGACCTCAAGCACAAGCGCCTGCGGGGACGCATCGAGGGCAATCGCGTAGTGCCCTATTTCGCGCGCGGCGACATCGACCGCGATTCGCCCGCGCTGCGCGGGCGCGCCATCGCCTGGGTCGACGATCCGGTGGATGCCTTTTTCCTGCACATCCAGGGCTCGGGGCAGGTTGAGCTCGAGAACGGCGAGCGCATGCGCGTGGGCTACGCCGATCAGAACGGCCATCCCTTCCGTTCGCTCGGGGGCCTGCTGATCCGGCGCGGCGAGATCCCGCCCGAGCGCGCCTCGATGCAGGGCATCAAGGATTGGGCGCGCCGCAATCCGCGCAAGGTGCAGCAGTTCATGAACGAGAATCCCAGCTACGTCTTCTTCCGCGAGCTGCCGCGCGACCTGCCGGGCCCGATCGGCTCGCTCGGAGTGCCGTTGACCGCTGAGCGATCGATTGCGGTCGACCCGCGGGTGATTCCGCTCGGTGTGCCGGTCTTCCTCGCGACGACATGGCCCAACACCGCCGATCCGCTTAACCGCTTGATGGTGGCGCAGGACACGGGCGGGGCCATCGCAGGGGCGGTGCGGGCTGACTTCTTCTGGGGTTTTGGCGACCCGGCGGGCAACCAGGCGGGCAAGATGCGCCAGTCCGGGCGGATGTGGGTGCTCCTGCCCAAGGGCTACACGCCGCCGCCGGCCGCGGTGGCGCCATGACCTTCGCCTACTGGTGCGTGCTCGCGGCGGCACTGCTGCCGTACGTCACCATCGCATTGGCGAAGACCCAGCGCGGATACAACAACCGCACGCCGAGGGACTGGGAGGCGAATCTCGAGGGACGCTCGCGCCGGGCCGTCTTCGCCCATCAGAATCACTTCGAGGCCTTCGCGCCGTTCGCCGCCGCGGTGGTGATCGCGCACCTCGCCGTTGCCCCGCAACTCCCCGTCGACATACTCGCGGGCGTGTTCATCGCGGCGCGGATCGCCTACACGTGGGCGTATCTTGCCGACCAGCACTACCTGCGCTCGTTGCTCTGGCTCGCGGGATTCGCGTGCGTGATCGGCCTCTTCGCCGTCGCGGCGACGGCGCGCTAGCGCTTATTTACTGCGCGGCAGCGCGCGGGGCGGGATTCTTCGCTGCCGACAGCTTCTTCTCCAGGTCGGCGATGGCCATCACCCCGGGCACGCGCTCGCCGTCCTCGAAGATGAGGGTGGGCGTTCCCTGGATGCGTTTCGACTGGCCGAAGGCCAGGATCTTGTCGATCGGCGTTGCGCACGAGCCGTCGTTGGGCACCGGCGTGTCGCGCACCATCACGTCGAGCCACGCCTTGGCACGGTCGGGGGCGCACCACACGGTCTTTGACTTCTGCATCGACGCTTCCGAGAGGATCGGGTACAGGAACACGTAGACCGTAATGTCGTTCACCGCGCTCAGGTCGCGCTCGAACCGCTTGCAATAGCCGCAGTTCGGATCCTCGAAGATCGCAACCTTGCGCGAGCCGTTGCCGCGCACGATCTTGATGGCCGAGTCCAGCGGGAGGTCTGCGAAATTCACCCGGTTGACCTGGCGGATCCGCGCCTCGGTGATGTTCTCCTTGGTGCGCAGGTCCACGATCGATCCGAGCACGAGAAACGAGGCCTTGTCGTCGGTGTAGAAGATCTCGCTGCCCATGGTGACCTCGTAGAGGGCGCCGTAGGGGATCTTGCGTACCGAGTCGACCGGCGCTTCCGGCACGCGCTTCTTCAGCTCGGCCCGCACCTTGTCGGCATCCTGCGCGGCCGCGGGGACGGCGAGGATGAAGGAGACGGCGGCGGCGGCCAGGGCGGCGATGATCTTCATGAGGGTTGGACCGGAAAAGGGCTGGAAGGATCCATTATCGCATTGCGCGCCCGGTGAGCGCCGCCTTGGCCCAGCGCTGGGAATCGACCATCCGGAGGCCCGCGTTTCGCAGCCACGAGGCCCCACGGCCCTCGGCGGCGAACAGGCGATCGAGCCTGTCGGTCACGAACTGCATCGCGCTCACGTCCTCGCGGCGCGCGCGGGCGTAGCGGCGCAACACCCGCAGGTCGCCGACGCGCTCCAGCGGAGAGCGCGCGCCGAGCTCCTCGGCCAACACCCGCGCGTCCTGGAATCCCAGATTGACGCCTTGGCCGGCCAGCGGATGGATCGCATGTGCCGCGTCACCGATCAGCGCCACGCCCGGAGCAACGATCCGCCCCACCCGGGTCATGCGCAGCGCGAACCGCGCCACCGGCGACACGAGCCGCAACTCGCCCAGCGCCGCGCCGCCGGCATCGCGAACCCGGCTTTCGAGCTGTGCGGGGCCGAGGGCGGCGAGCTCCTCGGCGACGCGCGATGGCGCCGACCACACGATGGAGATGCGCCTTTCCGGCAACGGCAGCCAGGCAAGCACTCCGTCCGTACGAAACCACTGGCGAGCGACTTCGCCATGGCCGCGCTCGGCCTCGAAGTTGGCGACTACCGCCGTCTCGTCGTACCGGTGGTCGTCGATGCCCATTCCGAGGGCCTCGCGCACGCGCGAATCGGGCCCGTCGGCGCCCACCAGGAGATCTCCCGCGGCGGTTTCGCCGCCCTCCAGCACGAGCTTCGCGCCCCCAGCGCCCGCCTCGAAGGCCACCGCTTCACGGCCGCGCATCGTGTTGACGTTCGAAAGCGAGGCAGCGTGATCCTCCAGAGCCCGCACCAGGCGGCACGCCTCCACGATCCACGCGAGCGCGCTGCCGGCGCGGCCGCCGAACGAAAGCCGCGCGCCGTCATCGCCGAACACCTCCATGCGGCGCACCGCCGACACACGGCGCGCATCGAGATGTTCCCAGGCACCGATCTCGCGCAGGAACGCGCGCGTGCCCGCGCTCAGGGCGTAGACGCGCACATCGAATTCCTCCGGCAGCGGCCCGGTGCGCGGCGCAGCGCCCTCGACGAGGGTCACCGAGCAATCGCGGCATGCGCAGGCAAATGCGAGCCCCACGGGCCCCGCGCCCGCGACGACGATGCGCGGCTCACTCACGGGGCCGGAGCGCCGTGGATCATGCGCTCGGCGAGCAGCCGTCGCGCGGGGGGAAAGAGGTCGAGGGCCGCGAGGGCGAGGCCGCGCCCCCACGTCGGCATGCGTCGCGCATCGCCGAAGAGCGACACCAGCAGGTCGGTGAAGGCCACGCCGCGAAATGCATCGCGTGAGCGCGCGTCGCGGTAGGCGGCGAGCATTGCAGTGCCGCCGAGCTCGTCCAACGGCGTTGTGGAGATCGACGCCGCCAGCTCGGCCGCATCGCGCAATCCGAGGTTCAGACCCTGGCCCGCGATCGGATGCAGTGCCTGCGCCGCATTGCCGATCATGGCGGTACGACGCGCGATCGGCGTATTCACCGCGCGCAGCTTGAGCGGGAACGAGGCGCGCCCCTCGACGGCGGTGAATCGTCCTGCGCGATCGCCAAACCGGGCCTGCAGCTCATCGAGGAACGCCGCCGCCTCGAGCGCGAGCAGGCGCTGCGCTTCCAGGGGGGTTGCGGTCCATACCAGTGCGTAGCGATCCCCGACCGGCAGCAGCGCCATCGGGCCGCTTGTCGTGAAGCGCTCGTAGGCGCGCCCGCCGTGCGGCTTGTCGGTGCGCACCGTCGCGACGACTGCCTGCTGCCCGTAATCCTTCTCGTGGAACGCGATGCCGGGGATCTTGCCGGCGTTCGCCCCGCCGTCGGCCAGCACCAGCAGCCGCGCGCGCACCGCGCGCCCCGACGCGAACCGCACGCCCGCCTGGGGCGGCTCGAGCGCGATCGCCTCGCACGACTCGCCGTAATTGAGCGCGACGCCCAACGCTTCAACCCGTCGCGCCAAGGCTGCTTCAAGAGCCCCATAGGGCACGGTGTAGCCGAGCGCGGCAATGCCATGCTCGCGTGCCTCGATCAGCGTACGGCCCGGGCCCGCCTGCTGCGAGACGTGGATTGAAAGGATCGGCGTGGAGGGCTCGTCCGGCCACGCCCCGGCGTCCATGAGGAGCTCGCGGCTCGAGTGGGAGAGAGCAAGGGTCCGGCGATCTGACGCGGGGCCAGGGCGCGCCTCGAAGAGGGCGACTTTCAAACCGTCACGCGCGATCAACGAAGCCAGCGTGGCGCCCACCGGGCCGGCGCCGACGATCGCCACATCGAGGAGGGACATCAGCGGTCGAGAACCGCGTCCTCGACGTCCTTCACCTTCTTGGGGCAGGCGGCGGTGAGCACTTCGCGCCCTTTCGCGGTCACCAGCACATCGTCCTCGATGCGCACGCCGATATTCCAGAAAGCCTTGGGCACGTTGCCGGCGGGGCGGATATAGCAGCCCGGCTCGACGGTGAGCACCATCCCCGGCTTCAACTTGCGCCATTTTCCCTTTTGCATGTAGTCGCCGGCGTCGTGCACATCGAGTCCCAGCCAGTGGCCGGTGCGATGCATGTAGAACTGCTTGTACGAGCCGTCCTCCAGCACCTGGTCCACGCTGCCTTTGCAGAGCTTGAGGTCGATGAAGCCCTGCACCAGCACGCGCGTGGCGGCATCGTGATAGTCGATGAAGTCGGCTCCTGGCTTGACCGCCTTGATGGCGGCCTCCTGCGAGGCAAGCACCAATTCGTAGACGTCGCGCTGCACGGCGCTGAACCGCGCGGCGATCGGGAATGTGCGGGTGATGTCGGCGGCGTAGCTGTCGAGCTCGCACCCGGCATCGATCAGCAGCAGGTCGCCCTTGCGCAGCTCGGCGGAGTTGTCGCGGTAGTGAAGCACGCACGCGTTGGCGCCCGAGGCGACGATCGAGCCATAGGCCGCCGCGCGTGCGCCGTTGCGCAGGAATTCGTGGATCAGCTCGGCCTCGACCTCGTACTCGCGCTTGCCCGGGGCGGCGGCGCTCATGGCGCGAACGTGCGCCTCCCCGGAGATCGCGCCCGCTCGACGCATGATCGCCACTTCGTGCTCGTCCTTGAAGAGGCGCATGTCGTTGATTTCCGCACGCACGTCGCGCAGCTGTGCCGGGGCGGTGATGCCGCTGCGCACCTTGGAGCGCACGGCATTGAGCCAGCCCGTCACGCGCACGTCCCAAGCCGGATCGGCGCCGACCGGGGTGTGAAGCGATTCCTGGTTCGCGATCAGCTCGGGCAACCGCTGATCGAGCTCGTCATAGGTATAGGCCTCGTCGAAGCCGAACATCTCGCGCGCCGTGGCCGGGCCGAAGCGGTAGCCGTCCCAGATCTCGCGCTCGAGGTTCTTGTCGCGACAGAAAAGGATCGAGCGCGGCTTGGCGCCCAGCACCATCACCAGCACCGCCTCCGGCTCGCGGAACCCGGTGAGGTAGTAGAAGCCGCTGTCCCAACGATAGTCGTAATGGGCGTCGGCGTTGCGTTGGCGCTCCGGAGCCGTGGGCAGGACCACGATGCCCTCGCCCAGGCTGCGGGCCAGGCGCGAGCGGCGCGCCTTGAAGGGTTTTACCTGCAGGGGGTTCTCGAGTTTCATAGCCGAATTTTACCCTTTGCGCGGGGGGACGTGCTCGCGCATCAACCCGGCGAGGGCGGCATCGCCCGCGCCCTCGAGCGCGTCGATGACCCGCGACACCTCCGCAGGCCGGTTCTGCGAAAGCTTGAATTTACCTTCGAGTCGCTCGACCACCATTTCGAAACCGACGATCGCCTTGAGCATCGTCGCGACATAGTCCGCGGGCAGATCGCCGGCGCGCCACGGCTTTGGGCGTCCCGCCTCGTAGGTGTTCGACAGGCGAATCACGAGCTCGTGCAGCTCGGCCTCGTCCATCAGCCGCGCGCGCCCGCGGGCATGCACCACTGCGTAATTCCATGTGGGTACCGACGGATGGTTCTGGTACCAGCCGGGGGAGACGTAGCCGTGCGGGCCCTGGAATATCGCGAGCACATGGGCGGCGCCTTCGAGCGCTTCCCAGTGCCCATTGGCGCGCGCAACGTGCCCCAGCAATCGCACCTGTCCGCCGGAGCCGCGCTCGGGCAGGAATGGAATGTGGCTCACGTGCAGCCCGGCGCTGCCGCCGGACACGAGCGTCCCGAAGGCGTTGGCTGCGACGAAATCGAAGAGCGCCTCCGGGTCGTCCACGCGGAAATGCGGGGGAACGTAGAGCGTCATGTCGCGAGCCTCCGATCGAGCGCGGCGAGTTGCGCGGAGGTGCCGACGTTGTCCCACGGGCCGCGGAAGTGCTCACCGCTCACGCGTCCCTGGTCGACGAACCGGTATGCCCAGGGGAAGAGCTTCAGCCAGGTTCCGGGCGCGATGTCGGCGAACAGCATCGGGTGGAAAACCCCGATGTTCCCATAGGTGAGGCGCGGCCCCTCGCGCGTGACCCGCCCGTTCGCGAGCCCCATGTCGCCCGCCGAGTGCCACGGCGGATTGTCCACCAGCACGAAGTGCGCGCACTGTCGTTCGGGGTGGCGCAGGATCGCCTCCAGGCGCGGGGCGAGCGAAGCATAGTCGAAGGTCGTGTGGATGTCGCCGCTCACCACCAAAAACGGCTCCGGCGCGAGGAGCGCGAGCGCCTGGGCCACGCCGCCGGCAGTCTCGAGCGCGGTCGCCTCGTGGGAATACCGGATGCGCACGCCAAGCCGCTCGCCGTCGCCCAACGACGACTCGATCAGATGTCCCAGGTGGGAATGGTTCACCACCAGGTCGGTGAAGCCCGCAAGCGCGAGTCGTTCGACCTGCCACTCGATGATGGCCCTCCCGCCCACCTTGAGCAGCGGCTTCGGTGTCGCGTCGGTCAACGGGCGCATGCGCTCGCCGCGACCCGCCGCCAGGATGAGCGCGCTTCGCATCAGAAGGTGAGCCCGACCTCGGGCTTGCGTCCCTCGAGCTCGTCGAGAAGCCGCCCGAGCGGTAGCAGCTCGCGATAGCGGCCGACCGCGTGGCGCACGTAGCCGATGAACCGCGCAGTGTCCTCGAGGTATCCGGCCTTGCCGTCGCGGTGCTTGAGGCGCGCGAAGATGCCCAGCACCTTGAGGTGGCGCTGCAGGCCCATCCACTCGACGTCGCGCCAGAACTCGGCGAAGTCCGCGGGTACCG
>JALYSB010000126.1 GCA_030855025.1 Pseudomonadota bacterium | reverse complement strand
GCCTCGACCAGGATGGTGCCGTCGAGCGCCCCGACCTCCAGGATCGCGGGGATGAACCCCGCGCCGATGCCCTGGATCGGGTGCGGCGTGTGCTTCCCGCCGGAGATGACCGGTGACGCGGTGGGCTCGACCGCGAACACCTTGAGCTTCGGCCACTGCTTCTTCAGCACGCGCGCGCAGCCGGTGATGTGCCCGCCGGTACCGACTCCGGTGATGAGCGCATCGAAGCCTTCCGGGAAATCCGCGAGGATCTCCTGCGCGGTGGTGCGCACATGCACTTCGACATTCGAGGCGTTCTCGAATTGCTGCGGGATCCACGCGTCGGGCGTCGCGGCGAGGATTTCCTGGGCCTTGGCGATCGAGCCCTTCATCCCCTCGGCCCGCGGCGTTAAGACGAGCCTGGCGCCGTAGGCCAGGAGCAGCCGCCGGCGTTCGACCGACATGCTGTCGGGCATGACCGCGATGAACTTGTAGCCTTTCACCGCCGCGACCATCGCGAGGCCGATGCCGGTGTTGCCCGAGGTCGGCTCGACGATCGTGCCGCCGGGCTTGAGCTTGCCGCTCTTCTCCGCGTCTTCCACCATCGCAAGGCCGATCCGATCCTTGATGGAGCCGCCGGGGTTGGCGCGTTCGGACTTGATCCACACTTCGCTCCCGCTGCCGAAGAGGCGGTTCATGCGGATGTGGGGGGTGTTGCCGATGGTGGCGAGGACGTTGGGGGCTTTCATGCAATCTCCATGTCTATGACCTGGCAAACGAGAATCAATCGAGTTTCATCGGCCAACTATACAATCGCCGCATGAAGATTGCCGTTTTGCCGGGCGACGGCATCGATCCCGAGATCGAGCTCTATCTCGCCGCGCGCGGTAGCGGCCTGCCCCTCGAAGTGCCTGGAGTGCGCCGCTAGGTCGGTGCGTTAACGTACAGACCACTAGCGTTTGCGGGCGGACAATCGCCCTATCCAGCAACGCATAGCGAGGTCGACGATGTACGAGATTTCCCGATACCAAAGGCGAGTTGCATTCGGCGCGATCGGCTTCGCCGCCCTCGCTGTCGTGGGCTGCGCGAGCGTACCGCCGCCAACGGAGCAGATGGCCGTGTCGAGGTCCGCGATCGCCAATGCGGTCAGCGCCGGGGGCACCGAGTACGCGCCGGTCGAGATGAGGGCCGCGCAGGACAAGATGGACCGCGCCAACCGCGCCATGCAGAAGGAGGAGTTCCAGGACGCCCGCAGGTTTGCCGAGGCGGCGCAGGTCGACGCACGGCTTGCCGAGAAAACGGCGGAGTCGGCCAAAGCCCAGAAGGCGGCCCAGGTAACCCAGGATGACACTCGCGTGCTGCGCGAAGAGATGAACCGCAAGGGCAAGTAACCGCGGAAATCGAGGAATTGACCATGAAGAACCATCGTTATCTTGCAATGACACTCATAGCCGCTGCCGTGATGGCAGGCTGCAGCACGCTGCCGGAGAGCGACTCTCCCCTGGCGCAGGCGCGCAGGGACTACAGCGACGCGCAGGCGAATCCGCAAGTCACCTCATTGGCCCCGATGGAGCTGAGGCAGGCGAGCGACTCGCTGGACAAGGCCAACGCGGCGTCCAGCAAGGGCGACGACCGGTCGCGGGTCGATCACCTGGCCTACGTGGCGAAGCAGCATGTCGCGATTGCCCAGCAGACGGCTCGGCAGAAAGCGGCGGAGCTCGCGGTGGCGACCGCCAGCGCCGAGCGCGACCGGGTTCGCCTGGAAGCGCGCACCCGGGAAGCGGATTCCGCCCAACGGAGCGCCGAGTATTCGCAGCGGCAGTCAGAAGAATCGCGACGTCAGTCGGAAGCCTCGCAACGCCAGTCGGAAGCATCCCAGCGCAGCGCGGAAGCCTCGCTACGTCGGTCGGAGGCGTCTCAACGCGATGCGGACGCTTCGCAGCGCCAGTCCGAAGCCTCGCAACGCAGCGCGGAGGCCGCGCAACGCCAGGCTTTCACGGAGCGGCAGGTGGCGAACGATGCGCAGCTGAGCGCGCAGGCCGCGCGCCAGCAAGCCCAGGACGCCGAAGGGCGCGCGCGGCAATTGGAAGCGCTGCTTCGGGACCTGGAGGCGAAGAAGACCGAGCGCGGCATGGTCATCACGCTGGGCGACGTGCTGTTCGACACCAATCAGGCCCAGCTCCGATCGGGCGGCATGCGGAGCGTCCAACGGCTGGCCGACTTCTTCAAGCAGTATCCGCAACGCAAAGTCATGATCGAAGGCTTTACCGACAGCGTCGGCAGCAGCAGCCGCAACCAGGACCTCTCGGACGAGCGCGCCCGGTCGGTGCGCACAGCCCTGCTCGGCATGGGCGTGAGCACTGACCGCATCTCATCGCGGGGCTATGGTGAATCGCATCCGGCCGCCACCAACGAAACCCCGGCAGGCCGGCAGCAGAACCGACGCGTCGAGATCATCGTCTCCGACGACAGCGGCGTCATCGCTCCGCGCTGAGCGTTCGCCCTTGAACGGCCTGCCGCTTCGGAATCAGCGCGGCAGGACCTTCACCAGGTATTCACCGGTCTCGCATCGCCCCGAGGGTGCGGGCTCGGTGAACCGCGCCATCTCGATCGGCGTGGAATCCGCGCGCGCGCACGCCTGGCTGCGGTCGGTGACCCAGTTCGCCGAGCTCGCGCCGTTCGATACGGATGCCATCGGTACGCTGGTGCAGGCGGTGAGGACGACAAGGGTTGCGGCGGAGATGCAGAGCAGCTTCTTCATGGAAGGCCTCCTCGGGCGGTTGGATATCCGTTCCGAAGATATTGCTGCGGCGAGCCTCTTTGGTTCCAGCACGCAGGTAGCGGCGTGGCGCTATCGCGTCACGAAGTGTTGCGAAAGCTGGGCGCCGCCGTGGACGCCGGGTGCCTAGGCCCGGTCGCGCAGCTCCGTCACGCCGCTTTTCTCGGCGCAGTGGTCGCAGCAGAACATCCGGCCGGTCTTCTCGAGCCCGTGGCCGATGATCTTCATGCCGCAATGCTCGCAGGTGGGCGCGAGCTTGTGGATCGCGCACTCGAAGCTGTCGAAGGTCATCGTCTTGCCGCCGGCAATGACCTGGAAGGCCTTGTCGTAGTCGTTACCGCACGAGTCGCAGCGCGCCATTGCCTATCTCCTTGCCGTTGCCGGGGAGCGGTTTGATCCGCAGAGGCTGGCGACGTTCCCCTTGCACGCGGCGGGAAGACGTCAAGGGCGGTGAGGTCGTGAAGGGCGCCCGCTAGATTTGGGGCGCGAGCTGCAGGAAGTCGAGCGCTTCCTGCATCGAATCCGTGGTGCGCAGGGGCGCGCCCCGATTGGCGGCGGTGTCCTCGAACGTCTTGGTGAACATGTTGGCGGCCGCGACGACCACGGCCATCCGCAGGGCGCCCTTGCTCTCGGTGGCGAGCTGCGTGGCGAGGTCGAAACGATCGGCGATCGACACCAGCGTCGTGATCCCGCGGCCATCGACCAGGATGCGCGAGACCCCCTTTTCCGTGCACGCCTTGATGACCGAGGACATTCCCAGCTTGGCGGCCTGGTGGTCGAAATCCCCTGCGGCATGCACCAGGAGGTGATCGGGGCGGGCCTCGAAGCTCAGTTCCATGCTGGCCATCATAGTCGCGCGTGGGCGCATGTTTAAGGGAATTTAAGGACCGCTCAAGGACTTCGGGGGCCCCCCAGCCCGAAGCTTTGCCTCATCGCGGGCATCCCGCCCCGGTCGCGCAATGGCTTCCCTGGAGGGTTCGAAATGATCACCCAAATGACTGTCAAGACAAAGGTTTTCTTCGGAATTCTGGTGCTCGCCGCAGCCGGGCTGGTCGCCGCCGAGCGGTCCTACCCCGAGGCCCAGGCCACCGTCGAGCTGGCGCCCCACGCGGGACTGCCGGCGGCGCGGGTGCTCGACTCGGTCAGCGCTCCCCGTGAGTGCAACCGCCGCGAGGGCATTGATACGGCCTGCAATTTCATCTGATCGGCCCACCGCTCGCGGCTGGGGGCGCTCGCGATGCCTCGTAGCGTAAAATGGCGTCGAAATGAGCACCCCCTCCGCAATCGCGGCGGAGTCGGCCAGGCGCCGCACCTTCGCCATCATCTCGCACCCCGACGCCGGCAAGACGACCCTCACGGAGAAGCTGCTGCTGTTCGCGGGCGCGATCCATATCGCCGGCAGCGTGAAGGCGCGCAAGGCGAGCCGCCACGCGACCTCCGACTGGATGGAGATCGAGAAGCAGCGCGGCATCTCGGTGGCGAGCTCGGTCATGCAGATGGAATACCGCGGGCACGTGATCAACCTGCTCGACACGCCCGGCCACCAGGACTTCTCCGAGGACACCTATCGCGTGCTGACGGCGGTCGACGCGGCGCTGATGGTGATCGATTCGGTGAACGGCGTGGAGGCGCAGACCATCCGGCTGCTCGAGGTGTGCCGCGCGCGCAGCACCCCCATCATTACCTTCATCAACAAGCTCGACCGCGAGGGCAAGGAGCCGCTCGAGCTCCTCGACGAGATCGAGCGGGTGCTCAGGATCCCGACCGTGCCCTTTACCTTCCCGGTGGGCATGGGCAAGCGCTTTGGCGGCGTGTTCGACATCCGCGGCGACCGCATGCGCGTCTTCCGGGCGGGCGAGGATCGCGCCGGCGGCGACGAAGAAGTGATCACCGGACTCGACAACCCCGCAAGCGTCGAGCGCTTCGGCGACGAGTTCCGCCATGCGCGGGACACGATCGACCTGCTCACCGGGGCCACGGGCGGCTTCGACCGCGAGGCGTTCCTCTCCGGGCACCAGACGCCGGTCTTCTTCGGTTCCGCGATCAACAATTTCGGCGTGCAGGAAGTGCTCGACGCGCTGGTCGAGCTCGCGCCCCCGCCCGGCCCCAAGCCCGCGCTCACGCGCGTGGTCGAGCCGGTCGAGGACAAGTTCACCGGCGTGGTCTTCAAGATCCAGGCCAACATGGACCCGTCGCACCGCGACCGCGTGGCCTTCGTGCGCGTGTGCTCGGGGCGGTTCGAGCGCGGCATGGCGCTCAAGCTCTCCCGCACCGGCAAGGACGTGAAGACCGCGAGCGCGGTCTCGTTCCTGTCGCAGCGCCGCGAGATCCTCGAAGACGCTTGGCCGGGGGACATCATCGGCCTGCCGAACCGCGGGGTGCTGCAGCTCGGCGACACGCTCACCGAAGGCGAGACGCTGCAGTTCACGGGGCTCCCGTTCTTCGCGCCCGAGATCTTCCACAACGTCGAGGTGAAGGACCCGATCCGCAACAAGCAGCTGCGCACCGGCCTGCAGCAACTCGGCGAGGAGGGGGCGATCCAGGTTTTCCGGCCACACCAAGGGGGCCCGCTGCTGCTCGGTGGCGTGGGGCAGCTGCAGCTCGATGTCGTTGCCCACCGGCTCGAGGGTGAATATGCGGCACAGGCCCGGATGACCCCCAGCAGCTATCGCCTCGCGCGCTGGGTGAGCGCTGCCGAGCCGGCGGAGCTCGAGCGCTTCATCGAAGCCAACGGCTATCGCGTCGCCTACGACGTGGTCGATGCGCCAGCGGTGCTGTACACACATCCTTCCGAGCTCAGGGCCGCGCAGGAAATCTGGCCGAAGATCCAGTTCCACGCCATGCGCGAGCACGGCGGGCGCGTCGCCCACTCCAGCCGCCTGGCGGCCTGAGGGCCGTTGCGGGACGGCGGAGTCTATTGCGGCCGGGGAACGGACGTTGCGGGAGCGCTTCGCGTCGCAGCGCCCCTGGCGATAAGCCGGCGCTTGGCCACGGCGTGTACCGTGGTGAGGCACAGCGCGAGCCACGCTGCGGTCGAAGCCATCGCGGCAACCACGTCGCTCAAGTAGTGCGCGCCCAGGTACATCCGCGAGAACGCGACCAGCAGCACCGCCAGGACTGCTCCCACGATGATCGCGATGCGTTGGCGCGGATCATAGAAACGCGAGACCAGGAAGGCGGCCAGCACGCCATAGAACGCGGTTGCGCCGGCGGTGTGTCCGCTCGGGAAGCTGTAGCTGTGAAGCGTGACCCACGGATCGTCGAAGTGCGGCCGCGCGCGCTCGTAGGCATGCTTGAGCGTGAGGTTGAGCGAGAGGCCCCCGAGCACCGCGAGCAGGACGCTCAGCATCCAGTACCACTGTTTGATCCGTGCCAGCAACAGCGCGAGGATCACGGTCATCGCGCCGAGTCCGACGGTGGAGTTCATGTGGGTGATCGCGAGCATGAAGGCGGTGAGCTCGGGCGAGCCGTGCCGGTGTAGCCAAGCGGCGACCCGCCCGTCGAGGAGGACCAGCGGGGCGTGGCTCGTGACATCCCAGGCGATCACGAAGAAGAGCCAGCCCGTGATCAGCAGCGACCCCCAGCCGAGGATTGCCAGGCCGCGCGGGGAAAGGCTGGGCGCTCGCGGCTCATTGGCCCGCGGCTCACTCGCCTTCACGGCGCGCCTCCCCCGGACTCCAGCCGTCGGCCGAGTGATCGAACGCTCGCGTCGCCGTGCGGACGAAATCGCCTTCTTTCGTGACGTACTGGTCCACCTCGACATGGCGAGGCGAGACGCGCAGCACGTTGAAGGAATTCTCCTCGCCGCGTGTACGCGTCGACAGCGCAGTGCCCGCCTGGATCACCAGCGCCGAGACGCCCGCGATTTGATAACGCTCGGCGGTGTGGCCCACATGGGACTCGTGCAGGTGCCCCGAGATCAGCAAGTCGGCGCCGCAGTGGGCGAGCTTCTCGAGCGCCATCCTGGCGCGGCCCACGATCTGGTCGGCCTCTGCGCTGCCCTTGGGCACGTCGAACGGATGGTGGGTCACCACGATCTTGGTGACTTCCTCGCCGAGGTTGCAAATCTTCGCGCGCACGACCTCCACCTGGTCCTCGTTGATCCGCCCGCCCTTGAAAACGAACGCGCGCGCGGTATTCACGCCGACCACCGCGATCTCGGCATCGATGAAGTGGGGATCGAGGTCTGGCGTGACGATGCGCTGGTACTTTGCCAGCGGGCGCAGGAAGCGCTGGAAGACGTTGTAAAGCGGTACGTCGTGGTTGCCGGGCACCACCAGCTGCGGCTTCGGCAGCGTGTCGAGGTAGGCACGCGCCTCGCGAAACTGCTTGGCGCGCGCGCGTTGGGTGAGGTCACCCGAGACCACCACCAGGTCCGGGCGAAGCGCTTCGAGGCGCCGGCGCAGGGGCTCGAGCAGCGCTTCGTCGATGCGACCGAAGTGCAGGTCGGAGAGGTGGACGAGGGTTCTCAAACGTCCGCCGCCCGGGCAGGCGCCATGACCAGGAGCGAGCGCGGAAGTATCCGGTATCGGAGCGGGGTGTCCATGGCCTGCACCTCGCCGTCGACCGCCACCAGCACACGCTTGCGCGGCAGCTCGACCGTAAGGCTGCGGGCGGTTGCGGCGCTGAAGTCCTCGGCCTGGCGCAGGCGCCGGAAGAGCGCGCGCAGCGCGAGGACGAAGAGGTCCGCCGTCGACGAGCGGTGTGTGGTGTAGACGCTCAGCTCACCCGCATCCAGGTTGGCGCGCTTGCCGATCCGGAAACCCTCCATCTCGTAAACGTTGTTGCCCACGAAGACGAAGGGTGCGCAGCATTCATGCTCCTTGCCGTCGAGCTCGAGGCGCATGCGCATGAGGGGGGAGCGGCGCAGCGCGGCGAGGATCGCCCAGAGCATGGCGTGCCATTTGCTGCGGCCCAGGCGGCGTTGCTGGCGGGTGCGGTCGCGGACGATGTCGGGATAGAGGCCGATGCTCGAGTTGTTGAGGAACGCCACGCCGTTCACCTCGCCCACGTCGATGGCGACCGGGCGGCCCGTCACCGCCACCTTCACTGCGTCGCCAATGTCCAGGGGAATGGCGAGGTCCTTGGCGACGTGGTTGAGGGTGCCCATCGGCAGGATCCCGAGCGCGGTCGGGGTGCCGCGGGTGGCCTCGGCGACGGCGCTCACCGTGCCGTCGCCTCCGGCGGCCACGAGCACCCGGGGCGCATCCTTCATCGCGGCGCGTGCGAGCTCCTTCAGCTCGGCGCCGCTGCGCGCCGGCAGGATCTGCGCGCGCGCGCCGGCCACGCGGAACAGCTCGCGCATGTTTTCATAGTCGGATTCGGCATGGCCTGCCCCCGCCGTTGCGTTCACGATCACCGGAATCATCCCCCTTAGAGGGGGTGCGGGCGTCCCGGTTCACCAGACCCGGCAGCGCTTTTCGGCCACCATCGGCTGGCCCTTCTTGCAGGAGAAGGCGCTCTCGAACTCGGGCATGTTCACCACCAGGCCATTCACGCGGTACTTGCCGGGCGAGTGCGGGTCGGTGAGCGCCTTCACCCGCAGGCTCTCGGGGCGCTCGTTGCCACACGCCCACTGCGCGTAGCCGACGAAGAAACGCTGCTCGGGCGTGAGCCCGTCGCGCGGCTCGAGCGCCTTGCCGGCAACCTCGGTCTTCCACGCCATCCACGCCAGGATCAGCCCGCCCAGGTCGGCCACATCCTCACCGAGCGTGAGCTTGCTGTTGATCTTGATGTCGTCGACGATCGTGTACTGGGCGTACTGGTCGGCGATGCACTGGGCGCGCTCGTTGAACGCCGTGGCGTCTTCCTTGGCCCACCAGTCCTTGAGGTTCCCCTTGGCGTCGAATTGACGGCCCTCGTCGTCGAACCCGTGAGTGAGCTCGTGGCCGATGGTCGCTCCGGTGTTGCCGTAGTTCGGCGCGTCGTCCATCTTCGGGTCGAAGAGCGGCGGCTGCAGCACGCCGGCGGCGAAATTGATGTCGTTCATCTGCGGGTTGTAATAGGCGTTGACGCTCGGCGGGGTCATCAGCCACTCGCCACGATCCACGGGCTTGCCGATCTTGGCGAGGTCGCGGCGCGACTCGAAGCGCTGCGCGCGGATCACGTTGCCGAAATAGTCGGCGCGAACCACCTTGACCGCGCTGTGGTCGCGCCACTTGTCCGGATAGCCGATCTTGTTCACGGTGGAATGGAGCTTTTCCAGCGCCCGTTTCTTGGTGGCCTCGGTCATCCAGGGCAGCTGGCGGATGTCGTCTTCCATCGCGCGCTCGATCTGCCGGGTCATGCGCAGCGCGCGCTCCTTCAATTCGGGGCTGAATGCACGGCGCACGAACTCCTCGCCCAGTTGGGTGTCGACCAGGGACACGCAGCGCTTCCAGCGCGGGCGCAGCTGCGGCACGCCGCGCAGCGTCTTGCTGAAGAACTCGAAGTTCTCGTTCACGAAGGCCTGCGACAGGTGCGCCGACATTCCGCGCGTAACGTGCCAGCGCAGGTACGTCTTGATGTCGTCGAGCGAATCCGCCCGCAGCCGCTTCTCCAACTCCTTCAGGAAGGCGGGCTCGGTCGCGTTGAAGGTGCGCGTACGGGTGAGGCCGACCCCGCGGAAGTACGCCTCCCATTGGAACGAAGGGGTCAGCGCGCGCAGCCCCTTCAGGTCCATCTTGTTGAAGAGCTTGTACGGATCGCGCTGCTCCACGCGGGTGAGGGAGGCATGGGCGAGCGCCGTCTCGATCTCCATCACCTTCACGGCGTGGCGCCGGGCATCGGCGGGCGCCTCGCCCAGCAGCTCGAAGGTGCGCGCGACGTGGGCCTCGTACTTGGCGCGAATGTCCTTCGATTTGTCGTCGTCCTTGGTGTAGTAGTCGCGATCCGGCAGGCCGAGGCCCCCGGCCGCCGCGAATGCGATGACCTTGGTGGAGTCGGCAAAGTCCTGGTTGGCCCCGAAGCCGAAGAACAGGCCGGCGTTGCCGGTGGCGACGTGGAGCTCGGCGAGCACGCCCGCGAGTTGCGCCTTCGATTTCATCGCGTCGATGCGGCCGAGGAGC